>NZ_JBNPJT010000001.1:0-467943 GCF_050312595.1 Pseudomonas sp. UM16
AGATAGCCGCCGACTCTACAAAATCTAAGCTTCCGAGGGACGCCGATTGGGTTTCTCGGGATTTCGTACAGAGCCTACGGTCTGTTCAGATTTGCGGCCAAAGATACGGTCACGCAACAACTTGATCTGTTCTTTCAGATCGACGATATGAGCCTCGTATGCCTCTGCGGTTACCTCCTGACGGCTGAATGCCTCAAGCAACATTTGCTTGAGCAGAACAGGATCATCAGGGAGGTCTTCGGGCAAGGGTCGCATGCCCTGGATTATACCCGTCAGGCAACAAATCTTGGAGTCAAAACCTTGTGCGGACGGTTGCGCCACAGATCAAATCCGTCCAGTAACCAGTTCAGTTCCTGCACTGTCAGGACGATGGCTTCGTCCGCGGCGTCAGGAGAGGTTTGGAAGCGCTCGGACTCGAGGCGCTTAAGCCAAAGACAGAAGCCGTTGCGCTCCCAGTACAACACCTTGATGCGGTTACGGGCTTTATTTAGGAAGACGAAAAGGACGGGGTCGAACACGGCGACTTTGATGTCCAGCTCGACCAGGGCGGCCAGGCCGTCGATTGATTTTCGAAAGTCCACTGGCTTGGGGTAGAGGTACACTTTTTCCACTTGACTGTCGGGGCGCATCATAGCGGCGGACTCCAGAAAGAAATCGGGAGCGCAGCATCGGGTTTCAGTTAGTCGCTTGGAATGTGGCCTTCATGGAGCGGATACCTGCAACTGAACATGCGCCCGCGTAAGCGCTTCGATTTCAAGTGCCCGATCGAAGCCATGGCTATGCGGCATGATGCTCCAGCTTCAATTCAATAACTGCGTTGCACTCAGCTCCTGCAACCGCCAGGATTAAAACTCTGGAAATCCCCAGTTCTGAAGCGGAGAGACTTGAGAAAGAAACTCGAGATGCTCAATAGCTTTAACCTTCTGCAGATTCTGCAAATCTATTGAACCACCGAGAGCCAATGCAGGTACGAACCCATACATCTCATCACCTTTCAGTTTACCCAACGTATCCACTGCAGGTTTAAAGAGATGTTCCAAATCATTATGCTCGGCACTCATTGAAGCGAAAAATGCTTTTACCCCGAAGTCGAGCTTGCCTTCAGAAAATATTGACGTGCGGGTCGAAAAGCGAGACATATAAGCAGTAACGGTCAAACAATATCCACTTCTTTCACCCCATACATAAACAACTCCAAAGGCGCTACGCGCGATGACGTAGTAGTTGTCCTGCCTGATCAGACCGGCATCAGTCAACCATTGATTGAGGATATGCTCATAATCCTGGGGATTTACAGTCCAGAACAATCCATCTGCATACCCGCACCAACCATAGTCCTTCCAATACTCGATCAATTGTTCAGGCAGCTTATTTCGATATCGCTGAATACTCGACAACGGAACTTCATGCCTTTCTATTACAGGGCTAAAATTTTTTAGAAAAAAACCATAATGCTCATCCATTGAAACACCTCATTTACATCTTTCAAGTTTGGCACTAATTTTAGTGGTACTGCGAACGCCCTCAGGCACTGCGGTTGCCGCCGTGTCTAAGCCGGAAATACGGCTTGGCCATTGGGGGCCAATACTGGAGTTCACACGCCGGTCACCGAAGGTACTGATGATGTCCTTCCCTCCAGCAACCAGATCAGGGTTATGCAAAGCCGCTAACGTAGCCATTTTTTGCGAGGCCTTTTCTTTGGCTATGATCATGGCTTGATCAGGTAGAGCGCCGACCGATAATAATTCGTCGAAAAATTTGGTTTCCAATTCAAGGCTGAGCCCTCGACGTGCGTCCGCAGCGATTTTCGGATTTCTAGAACTCGCCTTCGTCGTAAACGCCTCTCGTCCTCTCAAATACTCAGCTACAGTCAGCTCATTCAGCCCTTGCTGCTGTCCTGCCAACTGCCGATCAAACTCCGGAATCTTACTGGCAGGCATGTTGCTAGCGTTGAAGCATGGCACTTTATGCTCTGGCATGACTAACGTTTTTTTTGCCCCAGGCCGGGATGAGTCGCGAGGTGGAGGCGGCGGTGATTGCTGTGGAGTAAATTTCCCGCTACGCGGTTCCGGTACTTGAAGGTCTGACCGCTTTTTCAGGGCATCCTCATGTTTGAGTATCCATTGCCCCAAACGAGCGCCTTTTGAACTTGTTCGCATCTCGTGGGCGAGTACTTGTGCGCCTCCTCGACCACGTGTGAGGTAAGCAACAATAGCTCCCAACAACAACACCACAACTTCCTCGTGCCCTTTTGAGATGTAATGGGATGCACGTTCTTGCGCAAATGGATCATCCGAGCTGAAAGGGTTTAACCCTTCATCACCGCGGGGGCCTTCCCACGCGATACTGATTCCTTCCAAGTAATATTCGCCAATTCGCGGTAAATCTTCGACAAAAAACTCGGCGACAGAAACCAAACCAAGCGCTGCCAACATCCACGTGCTAGCCTGCAAGCCCATAGCAGCCCCGGCAGCGCCAACAGGAATAGCGCCTACCCCCCCCCCAGCAAATGCGCCTATACCTGCTCCAATGCCCCCTCCGGTCACCACGCTACCAACAACAATCATCGCCATTTGGTTCACGACCCCCAACAACTCAGTAAGAATGCTGGAAATGTCGAGGTCGGCGAAGCGTTGCCTCAATGCGTCGGCAGCTTGCCATTCCGCTCGATTGAATGCACTCCTGACACTCTCTACGCGCCGAATATTTAGACCAATAGAAGGTACGTATTCATTGAGATAGCTGCGAAAGCGCCCTCCCCCTTGAAATCCCATTTCTCGGGTAACTCGATTCTCTATCTCGAACCATGAGGGTACGAAGTTCCATAGTGGCATTCGGTGTCTCCCTGACACTTCCGAACTGCAAACGAGAACCTACCGTAGAAGATTGAGATAGAGATGTCAAAAACACGATGTTTATAGACCTAAGACATATCTGAGGCCGCCGTTACCGCTCCCGTAAACAGTGAAATCAAGCTGAATGTGAGAATACAAGCAGCTACCCCTTTAACTGTAATTGCAAAACCCACAAATTACCGGTTTCCGGAAAGGACGCCTCCATGCAACGCATCGTCATCCTGGGCAACGCCGGCAGCGGTAAATCGACCCTGGCCCGTGCCCTCGGCCAGCGCCTGGAAGTGCCGGTGGTGCACCTGGATAAACTGTTCTGGGAACCCGACTGGACAGAACCGGATCCCGAGGCGTTCCGCACCCGCGTCAGCAGCGTAGTGGCTTCAGACGCCTGGGTTTGCGAAGGCAACTACGCACGGCGCACCTTTGATTTAAGGCTGCCCCGTGCGCAGCTGATCATCTGGCTAGATGCCCCACGCATGACCTGCTTTACCCGGGTGATCCGGCGCAGCCTGTTGAATCGACCGCGCGCCGATAAACCGCTCGGCTGCGAAGAAAAACTGGACCGGGCGTTTTTAACCTTCCTTAAGTTCGTGTGGACGTTTGACCGTGACTATCGCCCGTCCATCGACGCCGTACGCGTGGTCAAAGGGCCGCAAATTCCAGTCATCCATTTGCGTGGGGCTCAGCAGATCGCCGAGTTCATCGAGCGATTGCCGAGCAGCACCACGCTGCGTTGCTCGGACTCAGGGTGAACAAAGGTCGTCAGATTGATGTGCTCGTCCTCATTCTGGAACCGTCGATGCGCCCGATTGGCGAGTTCAGTTCAACGCCGAGTGATAACGACTTCCAGGTACTCACTGGGCACCACCAGCGACGAATCACCAGCCACATTTTTGTCATTGAGCAATTGCGTCAGATCATTTTCCAATGCACTGGCCGCATCACGTTGCAACGAAGCAAAGGCTTTGTGAACCGGGCCATACCAGGTCTTGAACACCTCGATGAAGTGTGCTGGCGAGCGATAGCGAAAGTTGAAGTGCTGACGGCTGACATCGATTGCACCGATGGTGTCGCCGAACAACTGCCGCAACTGCTCTTCGTCGCCCCACCGCGAAGGCGGCAGCGCCCCAGCAGGGGGTGGCACATGCCGGCCCAGCGTTTTGAACATTTGCCCAACGAAACCTGGTGGCGTCCAGTTCGCCAAGCCGATTCTACCGCCCGATCGACAGACGCGGGATAGTTCCCGCGCCGCTTGCGCCTGATCGGGGGCAAACATTACGCCGAAGGTCGAGATGACCGCATCGAAAGCGCCGTCGGCAAACGGCAACGCTTCGACATCGGCCACCTGGAATGCGACGTTCAGATGTTCGGCCCGTGCGCGTTCCTCACCGCGCTTCAACAACTCGGGCACGTAATCCGTGGAGGTCACCTGACAGCCGCGTCGTGCTGCGGCAAGGGTGGCGTTGCCGTTACCGGCAGCGACATCGAGCACCTGTTCATCCCAGCGCAAATCACAGGCCTCGGCCAATCGTTCGCCAACCAACTGCAAGGTAGTGCCAATGACAGCGTAATCGCCGCTGGCCCATGCCGCTTGTTGGCGCGCCTTCAACGCGTTCATATCCAGGGGTGTGCTCATGACGTGCACCTTGCTGTATGCGCGTGGCCGGCAGCTTTCTGGCGGTCAACGCGCCATCGTTGTTATTAAAGTGGTCAGGTTGGAATGGCGAGGTGAGCAACGACGCAGCTTCTCCCCAAGCCAGCGACTAGCTAAACGCCAACCTCGACAACCGGCAAGTGCTGGTGACAGGGGTGTAAGACGAGTTGGATACATGGGTATAGCCTTAGCGCATAATCAGTTGCGGGGGGGCGAGCGCTTCGCGGCCGATCGCAGTCTCACGACAGCGGCTACCAGGGGCCGATCACGACCGTATGTCACCCCCGGCTATTCTGGGCAAAGAACTTTGACGCATCGAACATTTCCGCACCGCACGCATGCAAACAGCGACGTGAGTCTAGTGAGCAAGTGATCGGTAGAGAAAATCGATAAACGCCAGCGTTCTTCTGTTGGGAATGTCTTTCGGATAGACCGCATACAAATCGACGCGTTCTTCAACCGCATCGCCCAGCACAACCTCCAACTCGCCCGCTTGTACGTGCGCCTGGATATCCCATTCGTTTTTGATAATGACGCCCTTGCCCTCCACCGCCCACTGGCGTAATACAGCGCCGTCATTAACCACCCGATCACCGCTGACCCTTACCGAAGACCGCACGCCGTTGACCACAAAATTCCATACGGACAGCGGTGCTCCCGAGCGCAACAACACCAGGCAGTTATGCTTGACGAGGTCGTCTGGGCGCGCGGGCCTGCCATGTTCCTGCCAATAGGCCGGCGCCGCGCAGACGACCCGTCGGCCGTTGATTAACAACTTGGCTTTGAGCCGCGAATCCTCCAACGGCCCACTGCGTATCGCCACATCGATCTGCTGCTCCAAGAGATTTTCGATGCCATCGCTGAACAGCAGCGTCAGCTGCACTTTCGGATGAAGCTGCATGAACGGATCGAGAATTGGCAGCACGCATTGATGGCCGAAATCATTATTGACGGTGATACGGATCGGCCCTTGCAAATCCTCCGATTGAGAAATGTCACCCAGCGTCGTCTCCCAGATATCGAACATCGCCCGCGCTGCCGATAACAACCGTTGGCCTTCATGAGTAAACGCCAATTTGCGCGTTGTCCGGGTAATCAAGCGCGCGCCGACACTGTTCTCCAACTGCTGAATCACCAAGGTCACCTTGGAGGCGGCAATGGCATGGGTGCGTGCCACTGCCGAAAAGCTACCCTTGTCAGCAATGTCGATCAGTAAACGCAGCGCAAATAACCTGTCCATTGTTTCTAATACTCGAAAATACTATTGCAGCCAGTCGAATTAAAGCGGCGAAACAATAACAATTATTCCGATTTCAAGAAATATGTTTTCGGCAGTGAGGCAATGATCATCAGCGCATATTGCTGCTAGATTGCGGACATCTCCTTCGACTATTGATGAGGCTTCATACCATGAAAATTGATTTGAGCGGCAAGATCGCGCTGGTCACCGGTTCGACCCTGGGCATCGGATTCGCCATCGCCAAAGGCCTCGCCAAAGCAGGCGCAGAGGTCATCGTCAACGGTCGCAAGCAACAGGCCGTGGACACCGCCGTCGCCGAAATCAAACAAGCCGTGGCCACCGCGAAGGTGAGCGGCGTCGTCGCCGATGTTGGCGATGCCGACGGTTGCGCGCAGTTGCTTGCGGTGGTGCCCCAGGTCGACATCCTGATCAACAATGTCGGCATCTATGGCCCACAGGATTTCTTCGAAACACCGGACGAGGTCTGGCAGCACTTTTTCGAGGTCAATGTCATGTCCGGGGTGCGCATGTCCCGTGCTTATGCCCAAGGCATGGTTGAACGCCAGTGGGGGCGCATTGTCTTCATCGCCTCTGAGTCAGCACTGAACATTCCGGCAGACATGATTCACTACGGTTTCAGCAAAACCGCCAACCTCTCGGTTTCCCGCGGGTTGGCCAAACGCCTGGCTGGGACTGGGGTAACGGTCAATGCCGTACTGCCCGGCCCGACGCTGTCTGAAGGGATGGCTGAAATGCTCAAGGATGAAGTGGCACAGAGCGGGAAGTCGCTGGAAGAATGTGCCGCAGCCTTTGTCGTGGCGCACCGTCCAAGCTCCATCATTCAGCGGGCGGCAACGGTCGACGAAGTGGCGAACCTGGTGGTGTATGTAGCCTCGCCCCAAGCCTCGGCCACCACCGGCGCGGCGCTGCGAGTCGATGGTGGCGTGGTCGACAGCCTGGCTTGAGCGGGGCAAGGGCGCAGCGGCGGTCAGCTCCCGCCGCTTGCGAAAAAGCTGTCAGCAGCAGGCAATGACTTGCTTGAGCATGCGTTTGAAGGTCTCGATCTGTTCCGGCGAGAAGTCGGCAAACACCCTGCCCTGTTGTTCTGAGGCGATGGTCCATAACGCTTCGGTCTGTTCGACGCCAGCGCCGGTCAGGCCGAAGCATGCTGCAGGCCGATCCTCGACCCAGCCTTTGCGCTTGAGAATATCCAGCGATTGTTCAATCTCGCGCATGGGCATCGCCACTTCGCGCTGCAGTCCTTGCATGTCCAGACCCGAATCGTTCTCCAGGACCATCAACATACGCGCTTCGCTGGTGCGCAAGCCGCTGGACAGCTGACGCGGCTGATAGTCAGCCTGGTAGCTACGCACCGCCTGGGTCATCAGGTAGTAGAGGTTGTGGCTCAGACGTCCCTGAAAAGCGCTTTTTTGCGCGCCTTCCGGGCGCGAAGCCAGACGCGGATGCGGCAACACCGAAGAATAGGCACCTTGGTGATACAGCAGTGGCGAGCGACCGAAATCGTCGAAAGCAATGACCTTGCCGATCAGAATCCAGTGATCGCCACCGTCAACCTGTTGATGCAGTTCACATTGAAAACGCGCGGCGCAGTCACTGAACAAGGGCGCGCCGCCAGCACCCTGCTCATAGGCGATGCCGGCAAATTTGTCGTCCTTGGGCCGTGCGAACTGGTTGGACAGGTCGATCTGGTCGGCGGCCAGGATGTTCACGGCAAAGTGACTGGCATCGTTGAACACTTCATAGCTGGTGGAGCGCTTGTCGATGCTCCAGAGAATCAGCGCCGGGTCCAGCGAAACCGAGTTGAAGCTGTTGGCGGTGACGCCGACGGTACGCTCGCCAACAGCGGCGGTCATGATGGTTACACCGGTGGCGAAATTACCCAAGGCACGGCGAAAGGCGCGCGGATCAAATTCCGCTTGTTGTGGGTGGTTCATGCTGTCCTCAGTGCCGGGCGAACCCGGCAGGTGAATGGGTGTGAAAGGCGGGTAGCTTCAGACCATGCTCGGATCAGGTTCGAGCCCCATCAATTCACGCCCGAGGATTTGTGTGCAGACGTCGTAGTCGGTATAGGCATGGGCAGCGGTCATATGCGAATCGCGCCACAAGCGCTGCAGCTCGTTGCTTTCCATCCAGGCGGTACCGCCCGCGGCCTCGAACAGGCGATCAACCGCCTGCACGCACATCTTCACCGCATAGGCCTGGTTGGTGCGCCAGAACGCCAGGGTTTCCCGGCTCGGATAAGTTTGGCGCTCGCCGTGATCCGCGTGGTCTTGCCAGGTTTTCTCGAGAAAGGCCCGCGCAGCAGCCACTTGGTGGGTGGACTCGGCCAGGCGCATCAAGGCAGGCGTCGCCACGCCAACGTTGACACCGGTGTAGGCGCGCACGCGATTGCGGGTTTTTTCCTTGAAGGCCTCGAGCATGCGCTCGGCGATGCCCAGGCCGATAGTGGCAAAACCGCTGGCGAAATACGGCCGATAGGGGCTGTAGAAGATCTTGCTGTCCGGATACAGACCGAACCCGGCAGACTTGCCTTCCATCATGTCCTTGGCTTTCTGAATGCGGTGCTCAGGCACGAAGACATTGTCGATAGACAGGGTTTTCGTCCCACTGCCCTTCATCCCCATGGCGTACCAATCGTCAAGAATTTGATAGTCGCTGCGCGGCAGTACGGCGAAGCAGTAATCCTGGGTGCCTTCGGCGTTCAGACGGCGGCAACCGACAATGGCCCATTCGGCGTGATCACTGCCGCTGCTCCAGCCCATCTGGCCGCTGAACATCACCCCACCTTCAACCTCCTCCACCTTGCCGAACGGCGCAATCGAACTGCTCGCCGTGGCATCGGGATTTTCGCCCCAGATTTCGTCCTGCAGTTGCTTGGAGAACATTGCCAGTTGATGACTGTGGGTGCACAGCAAGCTCATGGCCCAAGCGGTGCTGGCACAGGCTCCGGCCAGCAAGGCAACGTAGTCACAGAACTCCGGCAGGGAGATCTCCAGGCCACCAAAGGCTTTGGGCAGGAAGGCACGGTGCAGGCCAATGCCTTTGAGCATGGCAATGTTCTCGGCCGGGACCATGCGGTCCTGTTCGGCTTTCGCGGCATTGGCGGCGATGGCAGGGAGAATTTCCTTGAGTGCTTCAAGGAGCGGGGTTGGCTTTTTCATTGTTAGCGACCTTGTTGTTAGATATTCGCTTGGCTGGCCGGACCTAAGAGCAGGCTGCCTGCCAGTAGGCCGTGTTGCGGGTTCAGGGGTGTCCCGAGCGGCACTGACAGCTGAATTATGCGCAGCCAGGGCGGTGGCCAAAATGGACATTCCGAACTGTGCATTGCACTTTTCATGGCCTTTGCAGGTTTCGCGCTGATTACCGCCGTCGCGTTACGAAAAAATTGTTAACAAGACAACGAAACACTTACCATAGCCCTTCCCATTCGGCACCGGAACCGCTCTTCGTCATGCGTCACTGGCCCCGTTCCATGCGCGCCCTGCGCCACCGTAATTTCCGCCTGTATTTCATCGGCCATGCGATCTCCACGCTCGGTACCTGGATCCAGCAGGTGGCTTTGTCCTGGCTGATCTATCGCTTGACTGACTCGGTCGCCCTGCTCGGCCTGACCACCTTCGCCGCGTTGATCCCGCAATTGCTCGTGGGCCCCTTTGCCGGCGCGTGGATCGACCGGCATGACAAACGTCGGCTGCTGATCATGGTCGAAACCGCGCTCGCTTTGCAGGCGCTGGTGCTGGCAGGGTTAACCGCCACTGAGCAGATTGGGCCAACGCTGATCGTGACCATGGCCGCCCTACTTGGCGTGCTCAACGCTGTCGATACGCCGTTACGCCAGTCGCTGCTCAGCCAATTCGTCGACGACCGTGCGGACCTGCCCAACGCCCTGGCACTCAATGCCCTGTTGTTCACCCTCTCGCGCTTCATCGGCCCGCCGCTGGCCGGTTTGCTCTTGGCGCTGGTCAGCGAGGCGTTCTGTTTCACCCTGAACGCGGTGTCCTATCTGGCCCTGGTGATCGGCTTGGCGAGTGTGCGCCTGCGCGCCTCGCCACGTGCCAGCGGCTCGTTTGCCAATGTCTTCAGTGAGGGCCTGCGTTATGCCCTGGACAACAAGCAGGTCAAACAGCTAATGCTCACGGTGATGGTGGTCAACCTCACCGCTTCCAGCTATGTGGTACTGCTGCCGGTGTTCGCCCGTGACATCTTCGCTGGCGATGCCAGCACCCTCGGCTGGCTGTGGGGCGCGGCAGGGCTCGGTTCGCTGGCCTCGAGCATGGTGCTGGCGACCAATCACAGCACCACCCCACTGGCGCGTTTGGTGCTTGTCAGTGCCGCCAGCAGCGCGCTGGCGATGGTGCTGTTCGCCGCCAGCAGCCAACTCTGGCTATCCCTGACTGCGATGGCGGTGCTTGGGTTCGGCATCACGCTGTGCAACGTCGGCACCAATATATTGCTGCAGAGTGATGCACCCGAGGCGTTACGTGGCCGAGTGGTGGCCCTGTACACCTCGACCCGCTTCGGTTTCGATGCGATCGGCGGTCTGCTCGCCGGGCTGCTGGCGGCTCGCCTGGGTGCGCCGGCGGTGCTGCTCGGTGCCGGCGCTGTGCTGATCGCCTACATCGCCTGGGCTGCACGCCGGCCTGACGTCAGGCGCGCGTGAGGCGAAAGGCCAGGAAGGCGCCGACACCGGCGCCCCCCACTACCAGCCCCATTGGCCAGGGGCTGCCGTCATACAAGGCGCCAACCATGGCGCTGGCCAAGGTGCCCAGGCCGAACTGCATCGCCACCGCCAACCCCGCTGCCGCGCCGGCCTGACCGGCAAAGATCGACATCAGGCTGGCCAGGCAGTTGGCTGCAATCAAGCCAGTGACGCTGACAAACAACAGGACACAGAGCACCAGCGCTGGCAGCCCTCCCGCGCCGCTGCCAGTACAGAGCAACAGCGCCAGGCCCGAACCGGCCGCCAACCGGGCACCGAAGCCCAGCATGCGCTGGGAACCCAGGCGCCCGACCAGGCGTGCATTGAGCAGGCTCATGCCCATGATCCCGCCAATGTTCAGGGCGAACAGCCAGGCGTAGTGCTGGGGAGACACGCCGAAGTACTGGATATAGACAAACGGCGAGGCGGTGATGAACGCAAACATGCCAGCGAAGGTCAGGCCCATGCAGAGGATGTAACCCAACGCCTGCGGATTGCGGACGATTTCGGCATAGGCCTTGAAGGCGTTCACCAGCGAGGTACCGCGAGCCTCGGCTGCGTGGGTTTCCGGTAGGTAGCGCAGCACCAGCAACAGACACAGCCCGGCGAACCCCAGCAAGACCATGAACAGCATGCGCCAACTGCTCAGCAACATCAGGTAGCCGCCCAGCACGGGCGCGACCAGGGTGGCGATCATGGTTACCTGCTGCATCAGCGACAGTACCCGCGCGGCTTCATTGAGCGGGAACAGGTCACGCACGATCACCCGCGCCAGCACCGACGCGGCGGCACCGCCCAACGCCTGGATCAAGCGCCAACCGATCAGTTGGCCTGGCCCGCTGGCCATGGCGCAGCCGAGGCTGGCAAGCATGTACAGAACGATTCCAGCCAGCAGCAGGCGACGCCTGCCAAAACGGTCGGACAACGGCCCGTAGAACAGCATGCCCAGGCTGAAGCCGGCCAGGAACAGGCTGATGGTCAGTTGCACCTGTTGTTCGCTGGCCGCCAGATCAGTGGCTATCAGCGGCAAACTGGGTAGGTACATGTCGATTGATAGCGGACCGAACGCCACCAATGCAGCAAGCAGGATGATCAGCCGGTACGGTTGGCGAGTGATAGACAAGGACTCTCCGGATCTTTGATTTGAAAGATTTTCACGCTCAAGCGTCATAAAAAAGCCACCCGAAGGTGGCTCAAGGAGCAAAAAGCAGATTCAGAACGTCAGCAACCACAGGCTCAAGCCTGGGAACGCGACCAACAGGGCAATACGCAACAGGTCCGAGCACAGGAACGGCACAATGCCTTTGGCCGTTTCACCGTAAGGCACATCGCCGGCCGTGCGCTGGACGATGAACAGGTTCATGCCAAGCGGCGGATGGATCAGGCCGATCTCCACCACCATCAAGGCAAGGATGCCGAACCAGATGGATTTGTCGGTCTCGCTCATGCCGAAAAAATCCAGGCCCATGATCATCGGGTAGAAGATCGGAATGGTCAGCAGGATCATCGCCAGCGAATCCATGACGCAGCCCAGCACCAGGTACAAACCGAGAATGATCAGCAGTACCAGCATCGGCGCCAAACCACTGCCAATGACCCAGGCCGCCAGCTCACCAGGCATCTGCGTCAGAGCCAGCCCGGAGTTGAGCAGGTCGGCACCGAGCAGCACGAGGAAGATCATCGCCGTGGTTTCTGCCGTGCCCAACATGCTCGCGCGAAACCCGCTCCAGCGCATACCGCCCTGCCACACCGCCAGGATGCCGCAGGCCGCGGCGCCAATCGAGGCAGCCTCGGTAGGGTTGGCCCAGCCACCATAAATGCCGACGATCACCACCAGAAACACACCGATCACCGGTGACACGCTGACCAGTGCCTTGAGCCGTTCAGCGGCCGAAGCCTTGGGCGATACAGTGGCCTGGCTCTCATCACGGGAAACCATGATACGCAGAACGATCATGTAGCCAATGATGGCCACCACGCCTGGCACGATGGCCGCGACAAACAGCTTGGCAATCGACTCCTGAGTCAGGACGGCATAGATAATCAGCGGTACCGACGGCGGAATCAAAATCCCCAAGGTGCCACCGGCAGCCACGGTGGCGGTCGCCAGACGCCCGGAGTAGTTGTGGCGGCGCAGCTCCGGCAGCGCCACATGACTCATGGTCGCGGCGGTCGCCAGCGACGAGCCACAGATGGCCCCGAAACCGGCACAGGCACCGATCGCCGACAAGCCCATGCCGCCTTTCCAGTGGCCGATAAAGGCCGCGGCGCAACGGAATATTGCGCGAGATAAACCACCATGGGTGGCGAACTGCCCCATCATCACGAACAGCGGGATCACCGCCAGGTCGTAGTTGGACAGGCGCGAATAGGCCAGGGAGTTGAGGGTGAACAACAGGCTCGACAGATCACCGTCATTGATTGCCCAAAAGCACGCCGCGCCTCCGATCAGCATGGTGACGCCAATATGCACCCGCAGCAGCAACAGCCCCGTGGTGATGCCCAGGGCAATCAGCCCCAATACCAGACCGCTCATGAACGCCTCCCGGCTTTACGACAGATATCCTGCACACGCGCCAGGGCGCACAAGCCCAGCAGCACCAGGCTGGGCACGATCAGCAACAACGGAATCCACAAGGGGAACGCCAACAACGTGGTGGTCTCGCCGAACGCGTGGCTTTCGAGCATCTGCAGCCAGGTACGCCAGGCCAGAATCCAGGCCGCCGCACAGCACAACAGATGACCGATGCAATCGAGCGTGTTGCGGACGCCGGCCGGCAGCCAGGACGTCAGCGCATCGACCTTGATGTGCGTACCACGCAGTTCGCACAACGGCAGGAACGCCGCGATCGCAATGGCCGCGCCGACCTCCACCAGCTCCATGTCACCGCGCACCGGCATCGAGAACAGCTTGCGGCCGATGATCGAGACCATCGACATGGCAATCAGACCAATCAACAGCAGGCCGCCGGCCATGGCAAAGCCCTGAGTCACGTATAACAAGGTGCGACGCACCCACCCACGATGCTGTCCGGCATCAAACGTTATGGTCAGAGACTCCTGCATGGCGATTACTGCGCCAGGCCAGAGAGACTGCGAACGTCCTGTACCAGCGCCTGGCCGTCCAGGCCCTTGTCATTGGCTTCCTGGATCCACTGCTGCACGGCATCGGCCGTTGACGCCTGCATTTCGCTGTAGGCTTTTGGCTCGATGTTAACCAGTCCCGCCGCCGGGGTTGCGTTGTATGCCACATCCGTGGCTTTGTCCCAGGCGGTGGCGAAGCGCTCAGACAGCGCCTTGCCGCTGTTGCGCTCGATGATCGCCTGCAGGTCGGCTGGCAGGCTGTCGAACTTGCGTTGGTTCATCAACATCGCCAGCACCGTGTAGCCAAACGCTGGCTGCCCAGCCGGGGTCACGCTGTGGTACTGGGTCACTTCGTCCAGTTTGGTCGCCGGGACCACTTCCCAGGCAGCCAACGCGCCGTCAACCACGCCCTTGGAGATCGCCTCAGTCATCTGCGCCGGCGGCATGCTCACCGGTGTTGCCGCGAGGCTCTCGACGGTTTTCGCCGCAGTACGGCTCGAGGCCCGCAGCTTCAGGCCCTTGAGATCGGCCAGGGTCTGCACCGCCTTGCCGCGGGTATGCAGGCTCATGCCACCATCACCGTGCACCACCAGGACCTTGTAGCCCTTGAAATCGTCCTTGGCGTACTGCTCGTAGAACTTCCAGATGATCTCGTTACCGGCCTTGCCGCCGTAAGGCAGTACGAACGGCAACTCCAGTGCTTCGACCCGAGGAAACTTACCCGCGGAATAGGCCGGCGCCGTCCAGACGATGTCGGCGACACCGTTACGCGCCATGTCCGCCAGTTTGGCCGGGGTCCCGCCCAGTTGCATCGACGGATACAGCTGGCACTTGATGCGATCGTTGGACTCCTGACGCAGCTGCTCGCACCAGGGCTCAATAATGTTGGCCTGAGCGTTTGAGGTAGAGGGCAAGAAGTGAGCGATTTTCAGGGTAACGGTTTCGGCCTGAGCCGATGCCGTCCCCGCAATGGCCAGGCACAGGGCCGCAATTGTGATTGTTTTCATGGTGTTAGCTCCGTGTTGTTGTTGTGGCCACGCTGGCGCGATAGCTGTGAGGAAGCGCAATACGTTAATAAGTTAATTTTTTATCCGAGATTGTCAACCACTAAGCGCGTCAGCTGATGAGCGCAGGGAAGCCTGCCAAGGGTGTGAAAAAGATTATTATTCGTTCTATATCAACACGTTATAGGTAAAAAATAGCTTAAAAACGACACATAGATCTTTTCTCCAGGTGCAAAATACTATTGTTAATAACTTAACAATAAGGCTAGATTACTCTCACACAGCGTGGGGACTTAACGCCGTGACGACACGCCAACACCTATCCTAGAGACAACAATAATGATCAGGATTGCCCGCACTACCCCAGCACTCGCTTGCCTGTTAGGTACCGCCTGTGGCTTCAGCCAGGTGGCCAATGCCGATTTCTTCAGCGACACCAAGGCCAGCCTTGAGGCGCGCAACATGTACATGAACCGTGACTTCCGGCAAAGCAATGCGCCCCAGGCCAAGGCCGAAGAATGGGCACAAGGCTTTACCGCACGAGTTGAGTCAGGCTTCACCGAGGGCACCCTCGGATTTGGCCTGGACGCGATTGCCGAGTCCGCCATCAAACTCGATTCCAGTCGTGATCGTCGTGGCACGGGCTTGCTGGCCTATGGCGCCGACAGCCTGGAGCCGGAAGATACCTACAGTGAACTGGGGCTGACCGCCAAGCTGCGGCTGTCGAAAAGCGTGTTGAAGGTCGGCACCTTGCAGCCGCAATTGCCGGTAGCTGCCTACAACGATACGCGCCTGCTCTCCTCCACCTATGCAGGCAGCCTGCTGACCTCGCAGGAAATCGACGGCTTGACCATCAACGCTGGCCGCCTGGAAAAGATCAACCTGCGTGACTCCTCAAGCAATGACGAGATGAATTACACCGGTGTCGACAGCGCTCACCTTGACCTGGCAGGCGGCAGCTACACCCTCAACCCGGGTCTGATTCTGAGCTATTACTACGCGCAGATGGACAACATTTACCAGCAGCACTACGCCGGGCTGGTCCATAACGCGAAGCTGGCCGAAGGCATCAACTTGAAAACTGACCTGCGTTACTTCGACACCGGTGAGGCAGGCGACCATCGCTACCGCAGCGGTGCCCGTGTCGACGCCGGGCGTATCGACAACCGGTTCTTCAACGGCATGCTGACCTTGGGCGTTGGCGCCCACAAGTTCGGGGTGGGCTACCAGAGCCTGTCCGGTGATGGTGATTTCGCCTTCCCGGGCCTGGATCCGTATTCGGTCAACCTGGTGACGGTCAATACCTTCACCAAAGCCGAAACCGATGCCTGGCAAGCGCGCTACGACTATGACTTCGCCGCCCTTGGCGTGCCTGGGCTGGCGTTCATGACCCGCTATGTCAACGGCCGTAACATCGAAACCGCGAGAGTCAGCGCTGGCAAGGAATGGGAACGTGACACCGACGTGGTCTACACCTTCCAGTCCGGCACCTTCAAAAACCTCAACATCCGCTTGCGCAACGCCACCTTCCGTTCCAGCGCCGGCCTGACCAGCGATATCGACGAGAACCGCATCATCATCGGCTATACCCTGCCGCTGCTGTAACACACAACCTGTGGGAGCCGACCTTGCCGGCGATGGAATCAGCGCAGTGTCAGCTATGTCGCGTTGCCTGCATCGCTGGCAAGGTTCCCACAGAGTCTGGTTTGCCGGTTAACCGTCAGTGCCGGCGCGACTGCGCAGCCGGTATTCGCCAGGGGTGACGCCAGCGTGGCGGGTGAAGAACCGGCTGAAATAAGCTGGGTCCTTGAAACCGAGCTGGTAGCAGATCTCGTTCACGGTGCTGCCGGTAAACAACAACAGTCGCTTCGCTTCCTGCATCAACCGCTCGAACACCAGGCGCTTGGAGGGCATGTCGGCAATCCGTCGGCAGACGTCGTTCAGGCGCGCCTCCGTTACCCCGAGCTGTTGTGCATAGCGCGTCAACGGCAAGTGTTCAAGGTAATGCGCTTCGATCTGCAGGTTAAAGCGCTGAAAGATGTGCAGGTCCTCACTGCGTGAAGACTGCGCGGTCAGCGAGCGCGCCGACAGCCGCAGCAAGCTGATGAAAATCAATCGCGTCAGCGCCTCCAGACTCAACGCACGCCCTGGCTGGCTGCCGGAAAATTCGCTACGTAGCTGATCGAACAACAGGTTCAGACGCGTCACTTCCTGGTCATAGGCTTCATCCAGATCCGCCACTGCTACGCAGATCGGTGCAATGCGTGCACCACCGGCCAAACCCACACTTTCTTCAAGCAGTGGCCATATCAGTTGCTGGCTGACGGTAAGTACATGGCCATCGCTTTGCGCATCGGTGACAAAAGCATGGGCAATGGTCGGCGGTGTTAGAAAGAACATCGGCCCTTGCTGCACGTAACGCTGGTCATCCAGGTACACCCGTACGCTACCGCTCTTGACGTAGTGCACCTGGAAGAACCGGTCATGCCGGTGCACAGGCATGTTACGGCCGAAAAAATCAGCCAGCTTGCCCAGCGCCTCGTAGTGAACCTCGGCATCGGCATAGCGTTGATCGTAGGCCTGACCGATATGGATGTTGGGGATTGGGGGCCGCACTGCCATTTGCGCTACTCACTCTGCGTTACAGGGTTGCTTGGCAGCCGCGACCGCAGCTCAGGACTTGATCTGCTTCAACTCATTGAGCAAGCCGAGCAGCAATTGCAGCTTGTCGTCACCGAATTGCTCAAGGAGGCGCTGGTAGTTGTGTTCCATGTCCTCACTCATCGACACGAAGCATTGCTGCCCCTTCTCGGTCAGCCCTACGTGCACACGCCGCTGGTCTTGCGGCGAACGCCAGCGGCGCACCAGGCCATCACGCTCCATGCGCGACAACACGCCGGTCATGCTCGGTTTGAGGATGCAGGCCTGCTCGGCCAGTTGATAGCTCTCCAGCTCACCATTCTGGCGCAGGATGCGAATGATCCGCCATTGCTGCTCGGTCAGTCCGTGCAGATTCAGCGAAGGTCGGAAAAAACCCATCGCCGCTTCGCGGGCTTGCAACAGGGTCAATGTCAGTGAGGGGCGAGTTACAGGCATAGGGGGATCGGCACTCCGGCCAAATAAAGAAATCAATGAACGATTTAACCAACAACCAAGGTAGGACGCAAACGGCTAAGCGCACTTGATGGCTTGACCATCGTTAACATATTAATTATAACATTAGCATGTTAACAATTTACCGGCGATCGCCCTCCCCAGAGCATCGTCAACCGCTACCCACTGGGAACTGCCCAGAACCAGGAGTGAAGCATGCGTCGCGCCGCTAGCGAAATCGCCACAGGCAGCCTGTTCGGCATTGCCTTGAACTACAAAGGCCTGCTGCAAAGCCGTCTGGCCGAATTCAACCAACCGCCTTACCAACAACCGCCGGTCAAGCCGGTGTTGTTCATCAAAACCCCCAACACCCGTAACGGCGATGGCCAACCGGTAATCGCCCCGGCTGGCGAGCGCCTGCAGCCAGGCCCGGCCCTGGGTGTGGTGCTTGCCAAGGATGCCAGCCGCGTCAGCGTCGAACAGGCCTTCGAGTACGTCGAAGGTTTTGTGATCGTCAACGAGTTCAGCCTGCCGGAAGACAGCTACTACCGCCCGGCAGTCAAGGCCAAGTGCCGCGACGGCTTTTGCTCATTGAGCAATGAAGTGGTCGCGCCGAGCGAAGTGGCCGACCCGCACAATCTGACCCTGACCTTGCTGGTCAACGGTGAGGTTCGCCAGGAAAACACCACCGCCAACTTCGTGCGCAGCATTCCCCAGCTGATCGCCGAGCTGAGTGAGTTCATGACCCTGCACGCGGGTGACGTATTGATCACCGGCACCCCGGAAGGCCGTGTCGATGTGCAGCCAGGCGATCTGGTGGTCGTCGAGATCAGCGGCCTTGGCCGCCTGACCAACACCGTCGTGGCGCAATAAAGGAGACGCACATGAAACTCGCCCGCATCCGCTATGAAAACCAGATCCACGTCGTTACCGTTGAAGACAACAATGCCGTACGCCTGGAGGATGGCCGTCTGATTGCCGAAAGTGCCGTGCAATGGCTGCCGCCGGCCGAGGGCAGCATGTTCGCCCTTGGTCTGAACTATGCCGACCATGCCGCCGAACTGGCCTTCAAGGCGCCGACCGAGCCACTGGCGTTCATCAAGTCGCCCGGCACCTATACCGGCCACAACCAGGTCACCTGGCGCCCGGACAACGTCAAGTATATGCACTACGAGTGCGAGCTGGTGGCGGTGATCGGCAAACCGGCACGCAACGTCAAGCGCGAGGATGCCCTGAGCTACCTGGCCGGCTACACCGTGTGCAACGACTACGCCATTCGCGACTACCTGGAAAATTACTACCGCCCCAACCTGCGGGTAAAGAACCGCGACTGCACCACCCCGGTCGGGCCGTGGATTGTCGATGCCGCCGATGTCCCAGACCCGTCGAAGCTCAAGCTGCGCACCTGGATCAACGGCGAGTTGAAACAGGAAGGCAGCACCGCCGACATGATCTTCGACATCCCCTACCTGATCGAATACTTCTCCAGCTTCATGACCCTACAGCCGGGCGACATGATCGCCACCGGTACGCCGGAAGGTCTGGCCGATGTCGTTCCAGGCGATGAAGTGGTGGTTGAGGTGGAAGGTGTTGCTCGCCTGGTCAATCGCATTGTCAGCGAAAGCGAATTCTTTGCCGCCCGCGGCTAACCCGAACGTATAGAGGCATGCAACATGATCAAGCACTGGATCAACGGTAAGGAAGTCGAGAGCAAGGACGCCTTCACCAACTACAACCCGGCCACCGGCCAAGCCATTGGTGAAGTCGCCAGCGGCGGCGCAGAGGAAATCAACCTGGCGGTAGCGGCCGCCAAGGAAGCCTTTCCGAAGTGGGCCAATACCCCGGCCAAAGAACGCGCGAAACTGATGCGCAAACTCGGCGAACTGATCGAGCAGAACGTGCCAAACCTGGCCGAGCTGGAAACCCTCGACACCGGGCTGCCCATCCATCAGACCCGCAATGTGCTGATCCCGCGTGCTTCGCACAACTTCGACTTCTTCGCCGAGGTCTGTACGCGGATGGACGGTCACAGCTACCCGGTCGACGACCAGATGCTCAACTACACCCTGTATCAGCCGGTGGGCGTGTGTGGCCTGGTGTCGCCGTGGAACGTGCCGTTCATGACGGCCACCTGGAAAACCGCGCCTTGCCTGGCGCTGGGTAACACCGCCGTGCTGAAGATGAGCGAGCTATCGCCACTGACCGCCAACGAACTGGGGCGCTTGGCGCTGGAAGCCGGTATTCCACCGGGCGTACTCAACGTCGTCCAGGGTTATGGTGCCACCGCTGGTGATGCCTTGGTGCGTCACCCAGATGTGCGCGCTATTTCCTTCACTGGCGGCACCGCCACTGGCCGCAAGATCATGCAGACCGCCGGCCTGAAAAAATACTCCATGGAGTTGGGCGGCAAGTCGCCGGTCGTGATTTTCGATGACGCTGACCTCGACCGCGCCCTGGACGCCGCTCTGTTCACCATCTTCTCGCTGAACGGCGAGCGCTGCACCGCCGGCAGCCGGATCTTCATCCAGGAAACCGTCTACGACCAGTTCGTCGCCGAGTTCGCCGCGCGCGCCAAGCGTCTGATCGTCGGTGACCCGACCGACCCGAAAACCCAGGTCGGTTCGATGATCACCCAAGCCCACTACGACAAGGTCACCGGCTACATCAAGATCGGCATCGAGGAAGGCGCCAGCCTGCTCGCCGGTGGCCTGGAGCGTCCGGCCAACCTACCGGCACACTTGGCCAAAGGCCAGTTCATCCAGCCGACCGTATTTGCCAACGTCGACAACAAGATGCGCATCGCCCAGGAAGAAATCTTTGGCCCGGTGGTGTGCCTGATCAAATTCAAGGACGAAGCCGAGGCGCTACGCCTGGCCAACGACACCGAATACGGCCTGGCCTCCTACATCTGGACCCAGGACATCGGCAAGGCGCATCGCCTGGCCCGCGGCATTGAAGCCGGCATGGTGTTCATCAACAGCCAGAACGTACGCGACCTGCGTCAGCCGTTCGGTGGTGTAAAAGGCTCGGGCACCGGACGTGAGGGCGGCGAATACAGCTTTGAAGTATTCGCCGAAATCAAGAACGTGTGCATCTCCATGGGCAGCCACCACATCCCGCGCTGGGGCGTGTGACATTCGGCTCGCAAGAGTGACCCGACCGGGTTTATAACCCGGTAAGGGTCGCCAGTTTCCTGCGTGCAGACCAATCACAAGAATCAGGCCCCTGCGGGCCACGCGAGGAGAAGTACCATGGGCACACTAGCTCTGGCTGCCAAAGTCACCCACGTACCGTCGATGTACCTGTCGGAATTGCCTGGCCCACGCCAAGGCTTTCGCAAGGCGGCGATCGACGGCCATATCGAAATCAGCCGGCGTTGCCGTGAACTGGGCGTGGACACCATTGTGGTGTTCGACACCCACTGGCTGGTCAACGCCAATTACCACATCAACTGCGCCTCGCACTTCAAGGGGTTGTACACCAGCAACGAGCTGCCGCACTTCATCAGCAACATGGAATATGAGTTCCCCGGCAACCCGCAGCTGGGCAAAATTCTTGCCGAAGCCTGCAACCAGTTCGGTGTGGAAACCATGGCCCATGACGCGACGACTCTAGCGCCGGAGTACGGCACCCTGGTGCCGATGCGCTACATGAATGCCGACCAGCATTTCAAGGTGATCTCGGTGTCGTCGCTGTGCACCTCGCACTTCCTCAACGATAGCGCCCGCCTCGGCTGGGCCATGCGCAAAGCGGTCGAAGATCACTACGACGGTACCGTGGCCTTCCTCGCCAGCGGCTCGTTGTCGCACCGCTTCGCCCAAAACGGCCAGGCGCCGGAGTTTGCCACGAAAATCTGGAGCCCGTTCCTGCAGAACCTCGACGAACGTGTGATCCAGATGTGGCAGAACGGCGAGTGGGAAGCGTTTTGCGCGATGCTCCCGGAGTACGCGGCCAAAGGCCATGGCGAGGGCTTCATGCATGACACTGCGATGCTGCTGGGTGCCTTGGGCTGGTCCCAATACGACGCCAAGGCCGAAGTACTGACCCCCTACTTCGCCGCCTCCGGCACCGGCCAAATCAACGCGGTGTTCCCGGTGACGCCACAGGAGGGCACAAGTCTGCCTGCGCCACAGGCCTCCAACCCAGCCGCTATTGCCTCCACCAACCGCCTCTGATCAATCCCGGGTGCCAGGCCGCTCCACCTCAATGGAGCTGGCCTGCTCCCGGCCATCACACAGGATAGCCAGCATGCCTCATCTGGTACTGCTCTACACCGCGGACCTCGAACAACAGGCGGACATCCCCGGCCTGTGCCGCGACCTGGCCGACACCATGCTGCAACAGCGCGACGAAAGCGACAAAGCGGTATTCCCCACCGGCGGCACCCGCGTCCTCGCCTACCCCGCAGCGCATAGCGCGGTGGCCGATGGCAACGGCGACTATGGCTTTCTCTACGCCAACCTGCGCATGGGTGCAGGCCGCAACCCCGCCGTACATAAGGCCGTCGGCGACAGTTTGCTCGCCGTACTGCGGGCCTGCTTCGAGGAGATCCTCGAGCAGCGCCCGGTCGGCATCACCCTACAGATCGATGAGAGCCCGGGGCAGGTCTACGACGGCAAATACAGCAGCCTGCACCCCCTGTTCAACAAGACTTCCTGAGGTTTCACATGCTTGATGCTACCTTTATTCAACAGGCCGCCGCCCGCCTTGACGCCGCCGAGCGCTCGCGTGAACAGCTACGCCAGTTCTCTCTTGACCAGCCTGACATCACCCTCGACGACGCCTACGCCATCCAGCGCGCCTGGGTTGCACGGAAAATCGATGCAGGGCGCAAACTGGTCGGCCACAAGATCGGCCTGACCTCCCGCGCCATGCAAGTGTCGTCGAACATCACCGAACCGGACTACGGCGCCCTGCTCGACGACATGCTGTTCGACGAAGGCAGCGACATTCCCTTTGACCGTTTCATCGTGCCGCGTGTGGAGGTCGAACTGGCGTTCATCCTCGGCAAACCGCTCAAAGGCCCGAACGTTACGGTGTTCGACGTCCTTGATGCCACCGAGTGGGTGATCCCGGCGCTGGAAATCATCGACGCCCGTATCCAGCAGGTCGACCCGCAGACCAACGCCACCCGCAAGGTTTTCGACACCATCTCCGATAACGCCGCCAATGCCGGTGTAGTCATGGGTGGCCGTGCCGTGCGCTCGACCGAGATCGACCTGCGCAAAGTGCCGGCGGTGCTCTATCGCAATGGCGTCATCGAAGAATCCGGTGTTTCTGCGGCCGTCCTCAATCATCCGGCCAAGGGGGTGGCCTGGCTGGCCAACAAGCTGGCGCCGTACGACGTCACCCTCGAGCCTGGGCAAATCATCCTCGGCGGCTCGTTCACCCGTCCGGTAGCTGCGCGTCCTGGCGACACCTTCCACGTCGATTACGACCTGCTCGGCAGCATCGCCTGTCGTTTCGTCTGAAGGAGGCCTGCCATGCAAATGCCCATCAACACCTTCAAGCAACGCCTGAAGTCTGGTGAAACGCAGATCGGCTTGTGGCTCGGTCTGGCGGATCCGTATTGCGCGGAGCTGGCGGCCAATGCCGGTTTCGACTGGTTGCTGATCGATGGTGAACACGCGCCCAATGACCTGCGCGGCCTGCTTGGCCAACTGCAAGCGGTGGCGCCCTATGCCTCGCAGGCCATTATTCGGCCAGTGATCGGCGATACGGCCCTGATCAAGCAAATCCTCGATATCGGTGCCCAGACCCTGCTGGTACCGATGGTCGAGAGTGCTGAACAGGCCCGCGAACTGGTACGCGCCCTGCACTACCCGCCCAGCGGTGTACGCGGCGTGGGCAGCGCCCTGGCCCGCGCTTCGCGCTGGAACAGCATCCCAGGCTACCTCGACCAGGCCGATCAACAAATGTGCTTACTGGTACAGATCGAGAACCTCGAGGGCCTGGCCCGGCTGGATGAAATCGTCGCCGTCGAAGGCGTCGATGGCGTGTTCATCGGCCCGGCTGATCTCAGCGCCGCCATGGGTCATCGTGGCAATCCCGCTCACCCGGACGTACAGGCGACCATCGAAGACGCCATTGCGCGGATTCAGAAGGCCGGTAAAGCCGCTGGCATCCTCAGCGCCGACCAGACACTGGCGCGGCGCTACATCGAGTTGGGCGCACGCTTTGTTGCTGTGGGTGTCGACACCACGGTGTTGATGCGCAGCTTACAAACCTTGGCCAACGCCTTCAAAGATGCCCCGCTGCCGTCCACCAGTGGCGGTGGCGTTTACTGACGGGACAGGCCGCAGCCACCAGGCTGCGGCTACGAGCTGGCGTGGCCCTTCAGAGCACCTTGCGCAGCGCCGGTAAGCGCACCAGCGACCAACCCGCTTCTGACTCCGCCAGGGCCAGGCGCAGGCCGTCCTTGGGCAAAGTATTCAACAAGGTCAGGGCCAGGTCGCCGACCATCCAGTTGGCGGTGTTGGAGGCAATCACCCGTCCATCGGCGGATATCAGCACCGCCTCATGCTCCAGGCGCATCAAGCTGCGCACCAGCAGACGCTCAACGTTATGCAGCGACAAGTCCAGCCCGGCAACTCCGATGAATTGTCCTTGCACCAGAATCGGCATGGTAAAGGTCAGCACGTACATGTTGGTGCCGTAGAGATCCACGTAGGGGCCCTCCACCACACTCTTGCCAGAGTCACGCGGGCGGCTGTACCACGGCATCGCGGTGTAGTCGTAGTAGTTCTCCCGGCGCTGGTCGAAGTTGGGACGCAACGGCAGCGTCTTGCCGCCATCCGCCAGGTACCACCATTCCAGGTGCATCTCCCGGTCAGCCAGGCAGTTGGGCTCGACAATCACGCCACCCCCACAACCAAATGCACCCGTGGCCAACAGCTGTTGGTCGATTGCCGGGCGCAACGAGGCCAAGTCGCGGGCTGTGGGTTGCCGGCCTTCCGCCAGAATGCGCTCCCACAGTACACGGGTCTCTTCCACCAACTGGCGGACCTGGCTGAAGATCGTGCCTAAAGTGCTGTCCAACTGCTGAGCACAGGCTGACAGGGGATCGTTGTCGCTCACGGCAAACATGGCATTACCTCACACAAGGTCGGCTTTATTGTTATAGGTTGCTAATCAGGCGCCACGCCGGGCGCCTTGCTGCTCAACAGCCGGGCTCAGTCCTGATGCTCTTCGGCCAGCAATTCCAGGCGCAGGCTGATCAAGCGCTTGATTCCACGACTGACATGCGCCTCAGCCAAGGCCCCGGCCAACACCGCATCGCCGGCAACCAATGCCTGAAGTATGGCCCGGTGCTCCTGTTCGACCACCGTGACATCGCCACCACCAGCGGCTTCCAGCCAGAGCAGTTCACCCACTTCGGACTGCAGGCGCATCTCGGTGTGGGTCAGGCGCAACGATTGCGCAGCTGCCGCCACTTCAATATGAAAACGGGCATCGGCGCGGTGCCGGGCCAGGCGTGAAGCGGCCTGCTTGAGAGTTTCGATGTGCTGGGCGATCCGTGCCTGTTGCTCCGGTGAACTACGCTTGGCGGCCAGACGCGCTGCGGTCCCGGAGATGGCGGTCTGCTCATCACCGAGGTCACGCAGGTCCGGGCCGCTCATCTCGCGCAGGCGTTGCAGCAGCAACACCTCGGGCAATTCCACCGGGGCGCAGACAAAGCTGCCACCGTTACGGCCTCGGCGCGTTTCGATCAGGCCACGTTGGCGCAGTACCACCAGCGCTTCGCGCAAGGTGACAGTGGCCACCCCCAGTTGCAGGGCCAGCTCCGACTCGCTCGGCAGTTGCTGGCCTTCGGCAAACAACCCCAGTTCGATGGCTTCGACCAACCTTCGCGCCACCTCATCGGTACGCCCTTCCTGGCGCAACCGGATAAACGCGGTATTACGAGCAGTGTTCAGGGCATTCATTGCCTCTCCCTATCGAGTCGCCGCGCAGCGTGGCGCGCGTCCCGGCTAAAAATTCAGTTTCGTATCTTATAACCAACCGTCGGTCAGCCGATACCGATTAATTGACCATTTTACGGCGAAAATGTTGTTTTTCAGGCCAGTTGGCAAACGTCAAACTTTAAGATATGGTTTCATATGTATAGGCCTTCAGCAAACCCCAACGGTCGCTTTTGTGCCTGCGTTCAGCGATTTTCCAATTACAAGACTGACCAAGGAATACGCCATGCAAACCCAACTTCTGATCAACGGCCAATTGGTCGAAGGTCAAGGCAGCCCTTACGCCGTGTACAACCCTGCCGAGGGTTCGGTACTGGTGAACATCGCTGAAGCCAGCAGTGCCCAGGTCGACGCCGCTGTCCAAGCCGCCGATCAGGCGTTCGCCAGCTGGTCTCAGACCCCCGCCAAAGACCGTGCACAGTTGCTGCTCAAGCTCGCCGACCGCATTGAAGCAGAAGCGCAGACCCTGGCCCGCCTGGAATCACTGAACTGCGGCAAGCCTTATCAGGCGGCGCTGAACGACGAAATCCCGGCAATTGCCGACGTGTTCCGCTTCTTCGCGGGTGCCAGCCGCTGCCTGTCGGGTTCGGCCGGCGGTGAATACCTTGCCGGGCATACCTCGATGATTCGCCGCGATCCACTCGGTGTGGTGGCCTCCATCGCGCCTTGGAACTACCCGCTGATGATGGTCGCCTGGAAGCTCGCCCCGGCTCTGGCCGCTGGCAACTGCGTGGTGCTCAAGCCGTCCGAGCAAACCCCGCTCACGGCCCTGGCACTGGCGCGAATCATGGTCGACCTGTTCCCGGCCGGGGTGGTCAACATTCTGTTTGGCCGCGGCCCGAGCGTCGGCGAACCGCTGGTCAATCACCCCAAAGTGCGCCTGGTCTCGCTCACAGGCTCCGTCGCCACGGGCGCGCGGATCATCGCCAGCACCGCCAGCAGCGTCAAACGCACGCACATGGAACTGGGCGGCAAGGCGCCGGTATTGATTTTTGATGACGCCGATATCGATGCCGCCGTCGAGGGTATCCGTGCGTTTGGCTTCTATAACGCTGGCCAGGACTGCACCGCGGCCTGCCGCCTGTATGTTCAGCAAGGCGTGTATGAAGCCTTCGTCAGCAAGCTCGGTGAAGCGGTGGCGGGCCTGCGCATGGGCCTGCAAGACGACCCGCAAACCGAACTCGGGCCATTGATCACCCGCGACCATCTGGAACGCGTAGAAGGCTTCGTTGAACGCGCCAAGGCCCAGCCGCACATCCGCGTAATCACCGGCGGCAAGCGCGGCGAAGGTCCGGGCTTCTTCTTTGAGCCGACCGTACTGGCTGACGCCCGCCAGGATGATGAGATCGTCCAGCGCGAGGTGTTCGGCCCCGTGGTCAGCATCACCTCCTTCAGCGATGAAGCACAGGCCCTGGCCTTCGCCAACGACTCGGACTACGGCCTGGCCTCCTCCGTCTGGACCCGTGACGTCGGCCGCGCCAACCGCTTGGCGGCACGCCTGCAGTACGGCTGCACGTGGGTCAACACCCACTTCATGCTGGTCAGTGAAATGCCCCATGGCGGCATGAAGCAATCGGGTTATGGCAAGGACATGTCCATGTACGGCCTGGAAGACTACACCTGCGTGCGCCACGTCATGTTCAAGCATTGATGCGTTGATAATAAAACATATAACACCATAGGCAATATCGCTTAAGAGGTGCGTCACCATGCTTATTACCGGCATCAAGAGCCGTCCGGTCTACGACCAATTGCAACCCATGACAGGTGGCTTGCGTCACCTGATCGCGGGCCAGGGCAGCGGCGGAGCAGCCATGCTGCGCCTGCTCGCGGACATGTCTGCAAGCCAGCGTCATAACAGCACCCTGCTGTATTCAACCGAGTCGTTCTCCGGCCATAACCACTTACAGGCCCTGCAGCTGGCAGAAGCTGCCGGCCTGGAGGTGTTCGCCAGCAACCAAGCCTTGATCGAGGCCCTGCGTGAGCGCCTCGGCGACGCTTATATGGGCACTCGCCTGTACCTGAGCGGTTCGGAAAGCTTCATCGGTACCGCTATGCAGGCCGCCAACGCCGTGGACCTCAATCGCGATGAAGTACTGCGCGAACACAGCGGCACGCTGGTGCGCCGGGTCTGGTGCGCGCATTGCGACACCTACACCGAAAACGTCACCCAACGCGTATTTACCTGCCCGGGCTGCCAGCTCAGCCTGGTCGTGCGTGATCACTACTCCCGTCGCCTGGCCGCCTTCCAGGGCATCAAGGCCGATGGTGAAGTCCCAGGCGAACTGCCAGCTGCCGAGGAGCTCGACACATGAATACCCATAACGGCACCCTCAGCGTGCGCGTTGCCCGAATCGAGCAACTGACGCCGCAAATCAAGCGCTTCACCCTGGTCGACCTCGACGGCAAGCATCTGCCCGCCTTCTCCGGCGGCAGTCACGTGGTGGTGGTTCTCGAGGACGATGATAAAACCCACCGCAACGCCTACTCGCTGATGAGTTCGCCCTACGACTCCAGCGCCTACCAGATTGCCGTGCGTCGGGTCAGCGAGGGCCGCGGCGGCTCACGTCACCTGCACGACAAGATCAGTGAAGGTGACCAGCTGCAGATTCTGCAACCGGCCAACCTGTTCCCCCTGGCTAAGCATGCCCGCCAGCACCTGTTCATTGCCGGTGGTGTCGGCATCACCCCGGTGTACTCGCAACTCCAAGAGCTGCAGGTGAAGCAGTCCACCTTCGAACTGCACCTGACCGTTCGCGGCCCGGAGCACACCGCCTTGGGCCTGGAACTGCAAGCCCGCTACGGCGAGCGTGTGCACCTCTATGTGCAAGGCCAAGGTCCGCGCATGGACATTCGCGGCATCCTCGGCGCTCGTCCGCTGGGCAGCCATGTCTACGTCTGCGGCCCGGACAGCATGATCGATGACACCCTCGACAGTGCCCACGCGCTGGGTTGGACCGACAGCCATATCCACTATGAGCGTTTCGTCGAGCAAGGCTCTACCGGCAAGCCGTTCAGCGTTACCCTCGCGCGCCAAGGGGTAACCCTGGAGGTGCCTGCCGAGCAATCGCTGCTCGAGGCCGCTGAACAGGCCGGCTACAAGGTGCCCTACCTGTGCCGGGGCGGTGCCTGTGGCTATTGCGAAACCGAAGTGCTGGAAGTCGACGGCGACCTCGACCATCGCGACGACTGGCTCAGCGACGAAGACAAGCTGAGCAAACGCAAATTCATGCCTTGTGTATCACGTGCCAACTGCAGCCGCCTGGTCGTAGACCTCTGAAACAGGAAAACAACAAAATGACCGTATTCAAGCCTATCGAAACCTATGCCGACGTTGGCAGCGACCACACCTACAGCAACAGCCGAGAAGCAGTGCTGCGCCTGCCCTTCCCTTACCCGGAAGACCAGTACATGTACTCGATGAACGTCGAACCGCATGTACCGTTCGGCAGCGGCGCATTGCGTGGCCAGTTCGACATCGACGAGCATTACATCTCCGAATGCCATCACCGCGCGCAAACCCTGGAAAGCCAGCCCGGCGTCCACTACGCCGCACTGGCGCACATGATGGAAGCGCAATGGGACTTGCTCGAGCTGCTGATGGAGTCGTACTCGCGTGATTTCCCCGAGCATTTCACCCTGGAAAAAAGCGGCAGCCAGTGGCACTGGATCAACCGCCCACTGCAAATCGACGACACCTTCACTTTCGGTGACCCGACCACGCTGCCGATGGACCCGATGGAGTACATCACCCGCCAGGCGCAAGGTGAATTCATCCTCCTTGAAGAACGTGATGACACGCTGGTGATGGGCGCGGGCATGGCCACCCAACGGGCCGACTATTCGCTGCGCTTCAACCTGGGCATGAGCTTCATGGAGTTCCACGGCCCGGTGCCCAAGCTGCATGAAATGGGCATCTTGCAACGCGCCCTGAAGTTCCTTCTGCGCCTACGTCCAGGTCACCCGGTACGGCGTACCAATTGGTCGATCACCGTCAACCCACGCTTGGAGACCTCTGCCGAAACCTTGCCGGACTGGGCACCCGACCGCACCATCGTCACCCCTGAAAACGCCGGTGAGCTGGTCAACTTGCGCATTGAACTGCAGCCACTGCACCGTTTGCCACGCAGCAATGCTGTGCTGTTCCCGGTACGCACTTACCTGATCAGCCTCCAGCAACTGGCCGACTTCGCTCCGCAATGGGCCAAGCGCATGCACCGGGTGATCCGCGACCTGGACCAGGAGCTGGTGGACTACAAGGGTTTTACCCGCTACCGCGATGCGATGGTCAGCTTTCTAGCGCAATACGACGACGGCACGCCAGTCGACGAAAGCCTGCAATAACCCGACAGACTGCGAGCGCGCCAGCCCGGCGCGCCTTTATCCTTGATGTGCTTGCCATCCACGGATCACCTATGAAAACAATACGAAATTTCCTGCCCGAGAGCTGGAGTCTGGTGTTCTCCGCTGCAGGTTCGGCCTATGGTGTCGGCCTGCTCGGCCTCTGGGCCTTGCCCTTCCTGATCAGCGCCATCATCCACGACTTGAAGCTAAACGAAGCCCAGGCCGGTCTGCTGATGTCGGCGGAATTCGGCTTCACCATGCTCGCTTCGCTGCTGATCGCACCGTTCATGGGGCGCGCCCCCCGCCGCACCCTGGCCCTGATCGGCACATTACTGGCCATCGCCGCCAACCTTGCCAGCGCCAATATTGAAAACCTCTATGCCCTGGCGGCGGTGCGTTGCCTTGCCGGCCTCGGTGCCGGTCTGGCCCTGGCCTGCGGCAACGCAGCGGTGGCCAGCGCCAAACACCCGGACCGCATTGCCGGACACATGAATGTGCTGTCGGTGCTGCTGATGATCGTAGTGATGCTCGGCTATGCCAAGGTCATGGCCCTGTACGGCCTGCCGGGGCTGTACTACGCCATGGCAGCGACCATGGCCGTGATGCTGCTGAGCATCCCGGCCATGGCCCAACGCGCACCCGTCGTAGAAGCTGCGCCGGTGCTGCAGGGGGCAAAAGGCGGCGGCAACATTCTGCTGAGCCTGCCCGCCATCTGCATGATGCTGGCGATGTTCGTGTTCCAGGCCCGCGACACCATGGGTTGGGCCTTCGTCGAACGTATTGGCACCATGGTCGGCTACAGCGGCGACGAACTGGGGGTGCTGCTGTCGTTCCAGTCAGTGGTCGGCCTGATCGGCCCGCTGATTGCGGCAATGATCGGCAAACGCTTTGGTATGAGCACCCCGGTGATCCTGGCGATTCTGCTGACCGGCGGCACTAGCCTGAGCTACGTGCTCGGCGAACATTCCAAGACCCTCTACACCGCTGGCGTGATGACTATCTGCGTCACCTACTTCTACGCCTTGAGCTACCTCACCGGCCTGGCCGCCGCCCTGGACCGTGAAGGCCGGGTAGTGGCGGCAGCCAGCAGCTTCCTGAGCCTGGGCCTGGCCGTCGGCCCGGCGATCTCCGGTGGTCTGATCTCCCTCGGCGGCTTCACCCTCGCTGCGTGGGGCATTGGTGTGACCGTGGTACTGACCCTGCTGTTGGTGATTGTGCCGCTGGCGAGCATTCGTCGGGAGCACATGCCGCTGACGCCAGCGCTGGCGCTCTAAGCAAAACTGCCGGTGCGCACCTCACCGCTGCGTACGTAACGCGCGACCAGTACCCCACTCGGGGTGCTGGTCGAGTGCGCCAAGGTGAAGGCTGAGGCTTGCCCGCAGTCGTCATACAGGCGCTTGCCATGCCCAAGTATCACGGGGAAAGTCATCAGCCGTAGCTCGTCCACCAACCCGGCCACCAGTAATTGACGCACCAGCTCGGCGCTGCCCTGGGTCAACAGGTCGGCACCGTTGTCGTGTTTGAGTGCATTGATCGCATCGACCAGGTTGCCCCTCAGCGCATGGCTGTTGTGCCAGATAAGCGTCTGTGGATGATGCGTGGCCACGTGCTTGGCCACGCCGTTGAACAGATCTGCGATGAATCGGTCCTCGGAACCGCTGTACTGCGGCCAATAGCCAGCAAAAATATCGTAGGTGCGCCGCCCCAACAGCAATTCGAACGGCTGCGAGAACAATGCCTGTATGGCCTGGCCAAACTGTTCATCGGCATAAGGCACTAACCAGCCACCCAGGCGAAAATCGCCACTGGGGTCTTCTTCAGGGCCGCCAGGCGCTTGGATAACACCATCCAGGCTAATGAACGCGGCAACAGTGAGCTTGCGCATGGCCTTCTCCTCGTGGGTCGTGATCAGACATCGATAACCGATAGTCGAACCAGAGGCAGAGAAATCGACAACGCTGATGCGTATTCAACGCGTCTGGAAGACCATTAACAATGACTGCGGTACCGCGCTTTGCGGATGCTGCGGCTCTTGCAAACTGACCAGGCGAAAGTCGGCCATGTCCAGTGCATTGAGCCAACTGGACAAAGTGCGCATATACCACGGCATGGGTTGCCACTGGCCCTGGAACCCGGCAAAGGTTTCCTGCCGCCAACCATCCTGATAATTGCCGCAGGCCGCCGTCCATGGATGCAGCGTCTGGATCGCCAGCGCACCGCCGGGGATCAAAAGTGCGTGCAGAGCGCAGAGCAGCGGGATGATGTCCTGATGCAACAGCGCGAAGTTGGCGCAGATCAGTTCATAGTTGTTGCCAATGTCCACCGTTGCCTCTGCCAGCGCTTGATAACTGGCCAGGTGCACCGGGGAAGTACCTGCTGCCCGAGCCGCCTTAACCAGAGTTGGATCGCCATCGACACCCACAGCCTTGATTCCGCGCTCAGCCAACGCCCGCAACAACCACCCTTCCCCACAGCCCAAGTCCAGCACGCGCTCCGGTTGACGGCCGAGCACCGCCAACAGGATTGCCTGGTCAGTGACTTGCTGGCGGCTTTCAATGCTGCCGGTACGAATCGCCGCGATCCATGATTGGGCATTAGCGTGCCAGCTTTGCAGAAGGTCGGTTTCGGGAGTGGGCATGGCGTAATCCGGGGTTGGAACCTGGAGGGAGAATAGGACAAATAAGGGCAGCAGAAAGCAAGCTGCTATTTTCAACGTACCGATCGTGACTGCTTCGAGGAGGCCCAACATGGAATCATTCACTGGCGGTTGCCTATGCGGCAACGTACGCCTTGTCGCCACAGGGCGCCCCTACCGGGTCGGCCTTTGTCATTGCCTGGACTGTCGCAAGCATCACGGCGCGCTGTTCAATGCCTGTGCGATATTTCCTCAGGCTGCAGTCACCATCAGCGGCAAAACCCGCGATTACGCCGGGCGCTTCTTTTGCCCACGCTGCGGCTCGTCGGTTTTCGCCCGTAGTGCTGACGAAGTCGAAGTTCACCTGGGATCGCTGGATGCGCCCGACCAGTTGATACCCACTTACGAAAGCTGGACCCTGCGACGTGAATCCTGGTTACCCGCGTTTGCGCTGACAAGACGATACGAGCACGACCGTGACCCAACGGACCGCTTTGAACAATAGCGCTTTCATGAAGCACGCCAACTCAAGGCAAACAGTGTTTGCGCAGGCACTTCGAAACGAATGCGACCGTTGCGGCATTCAATCGCGGCATCACGACTTCGGCTGTCAGGACCGAACAGCGTGAGCGCCGGACAGGCATCGCCGAGGCCTTGCAAGCTGATCTGTTGCAAACGCTCGCCCTTGTTCACCCCTAACATGCTGCGTTGCTGGTCGCGGGCCATGGCCAAGGCATCGACTTCAAACGCGCTGTTATCCAGGCGCTGAACCTGATCGAGCCAGTGCGCCTGCATGAACTGTTGCGCCAGGCCGACCGGCTTCAACTCGAAGCGGTTGGGCCCCGGCAAACGAATCATGCCTTTGAGGTGATCAGGGTCATCGGCAGCCTGGAACCAGTTGATCATATCGAGCAGGCCATCTTGAGCGGAGTTGATCGCAACCGACGCCCACCACAGCGAAGCGAAGTGCGTTTCCTGTTCATAGGGGCTGACGCTGCCACCGCTGGAGATGTTGGTCTGATCCAGTAGCAGTGCCTTGCGTGGTCTGCCATTCGCTTGCAAGCCCACCACTTCGGCCGCGCGACGCACATTGTCACGGTAGACGCGGGTCGCCAGCAGGTCGCGGATCATCCATTCATGCCAAGCCAGGGCGTCGATCTGCGGCGCCGATTCAGCCAGCATGCGCCGCGCCCAATTGATCCCGCGGCGCTGGTCACCCTGGGGAATGAACGGTCCATTGACCAGCCGCGAGCTCGCCGGCATGGCAATCCGCACCCCGGCTTCGCGGGCTCCCGGATAGGCGCGAACCTGACGGTCCATGGCATCGAAGAAGCGCTTGTAGGTGGCGTAATCGCGATAGTTGTAATTGGGCTCATCGGCAAACGACAGGTAGTGAATGCCCTTGCCTCCCAGGGCTACGGTTGCCGCCAGCCAAGCATCAAGGCCAGCAATACTCTGGGCGTTTTCTTCCAGGTCGGCCTTGCGCTTGGAGGCGCCGAGCAAGGTGATGTTCATGTCGATAGCGGCGCGGTCCTGGTAAAAGCGCCGGAAGGCATCTTCGTAATGGGGTCGCCCGGCCATGATGTCGACGTTGCTGTAGAAACCGGCGGCGCGCGGCTTGAGCGCATCGAGGGCGGCGTGGCTACCCGGCGGCGGTAGCAGGTACGGCATGGCAATACCCAGGCGCGGCGTCGGGCCGAGTACCTCGGCATGCAGGTTGAGTTCTGTGTGGCCGCTGTCCTGGCGCAGGGGCTGCAGGTGCTGCACACGTTGCGCGAACAGGTTGGCGGTGCCATCGAGCCAGAACGCCGCCTTACCGCTGCCTAGCAGGCGCAGGCGCCAGGCTTGGTCGGTGGCCGCAACCGGCAAGGCCACCTGATCATACAGCGGGTATTGCGTGTGCGGCTTAAGCCTCAGCGCAATCTGGGTGCCATCGCTTAGGCGCTCAGCCTGCAACGCCTTGATGCCACCGAAATACTTGCCCGCGAGGATTGCCTGCTCACCCGCGCGGACCTTGAAGTAAAGCTCGACATCGTTGCCGACTTCGACGCTGAAATGCACTTTAGTTGGCGCAAACAGGGCGACCGTTTTGTCATCGTGTTCGAACCGGTAACGCCTGAAACTGTAGCCCGGCACTTCCATGCGGTAACTGCTGACGCTGGCAGGCAAAGCCCAGGTTTGTTTGCCACGACCTTCGCTGGCGGGAATAAAGCGCTCGCCACGCAATTGACCCTGACCGTCGAGCAAGTAGATACGCTCTTCGTTGGCACTGGTTTGCCAGGCCGGCACCCAACTGACGCGCAGCGTGTCATCGCGACTGGGCTGCAGATACAGGCTGCCGTCACGAATCGCAGCCCAGCGCATCGGCGCGGCCTGGGCCAGGGTGCTGAACACCAGAGTCAGGAGTAAAAGCGTTGATTTCATACGTTCCTTCGCCTTGGCCTACGACGCAACGACGCCAACTGCGCGCTGCTTCAGATTCAAGACAGTTGTAAAAGGCGTGAGACAACTACAACGGGTATAGATCAAGTAGTGGCACATTGCGCCAACATACCGCCAACGATGGACGGAAATGTTCTTATCAGGCGATGGACGGTATATAACTTTTTCGACTTGTTGCCTGAATTGCCCAACACCGCGCTGCTAACCGAATGTTTTGACTGCAAGCGCTACATTAATAAGCAATGGCTTGCCGGAATTACGGCGTCAATATTGCGTTCACGCTACGTTCGGCACCTTACTTGCTCTTTGAAAAGGTGATGCTAATGTGACATCGACCTAGCAGTTCGCGAACAAGGACAGAGGCCTGGAGATGAGTGCAGAGAAGCGGTTTCATTCGCTGGACAGTTTCCGCGGCCTGTTTGCAGTGGCGGTGGTGCTCTATCACTTGCGCGTCAGTGGTAGTTTTACCGAATGGGCATTCTTTCGTCATTCTGAAGTATTCGTTGCGTTCTTCTTTGTCCTCAGCGGTTTTGTTCTAACCCACGCCTATGGCAATAAAGCGCAGTTGAATTTTCGCAAATTCTTTATCTCGCGGACGTTCCGCTTATTACCGTTGCACCTGTTCATGCTTGGCGTCTTCATACTCTTGGAGTGCGGCAGGTACATTGCCTACCACAAAGGCATGGCGTTCAATAATCCTCCGTTCAGCGAAAAGTTCGCTCCAGGTGAGATCCTGCCGAATGCGCTGCTGCTGCAATCCTGGACTCATTTGACCAACCCGCTGTCGTTCAACTATCCGTCCTGGAGCATCAGCATCGAGTATTACACCTACATGCTATTTGCCTTGATTTTGAGCGTCGCCGGCGGGCTCCGGCAATGGCTATGGGCAGTGATCGTGCTGGTGACATTGACGCTTATTTATACCGGCAATACCTTCTTTACCGTTGAGTCTATCCGTGGCCTGGCCTATTTCTTTACCGGCTGCCTTACTTACCTGTTGTACCTCAAGTTTGCCCAGCCCGGGCAAGCGCGGTTCTGGCTGATGACCCTGCTTGAAGTTACCGCGGTTGCTGCGGCGCTGCTGTTCGTGGTCAATGATTTTGCCACCAAGGCCCTGGTCGCCAGCCCGCTGTTCGCCGTCATCATCCTCATATTCGCCTTTGATAGTGGAGCCCTGTCGCGGGTGCTGGCGGGGCAGTTCTTCAGCTTTCTGGGCACGTTGTCGTATTCCATCTACCTGACCCACGCCGCCATTCTGTTTTGCGTGGTGTCGGTGTTCATGGTGGCGAAAAAACTTCTTGGCATCGATCTCGCACCCATGATCGACGGTACGCGCTACCTGGACACCGGTAATGCCCTGTTCAATAACCTGGTGGCCTTGCTGGTGGTGGCGGTGGTGGTACTGGTGTCGATGTTCACTTACCGCTACGTGGAAATGACCGGCCAAGCCTTTGGCCGTACGCTGGCCAACAAATCCGCGGACAAACGCCCCGTGCTCGAGTCCTGAACCCACACTGAAAAGGATTTCACCATGAATCCCGCCCACCAGGCTCCAGTCGACAAGCTGGACAGCGTTCAAATGCTGCGCGCAATTGCCGCCCTGGCGGTGGTGTTCTTCCATATCCCGTTGTTTCGCAACGGCGACTGGGGCGTAGACATCTTTTTCGTCATCAGTGGCTTCATCATGGCCCTGGTCACTGCCCAGTCGGGCAGTCACTTTTTCAGCAAGCGGCTGATCCGCGTGGTGCCGTTGTACTGGCTGGGAACGCTGGGCGTGTTCGGCGTCGCCCTGGTGCTGCCAAGCCTGTTGGACAACACTACAGCGGACATTACCGGCCTGGTCAAATCGCTGTTGTTCATTCCCTATCAGAAAGGTGAATACGTCCAGCCGCTGTTGTACCTGGGCTGGACCTTGAACTTCGAGATGTTTTTCTATGCCGTATTCGCCCTCTCGATGGCCATCAGTCACCGTCACCGCCTGCTGATCTGCTCGGTGGTGCTATTGACGTTGGTTGGCTTGGGCCATCTGGTGACTTTCGAGGCGCTGCTGGCCAGGTTCTACACGCAACAGATTCTCGCCGAGTTCGTCCTGGGCATGGGTTGCTACGCCGTCTATGCCCGTACCGCAGCGTGGCGTGGTGCGGGCCCAAGCCGCAGTGTGCGCATGGCGCTGATTGTGATCGGCCTCGCGGCGCTGGCGTATATGCCATTTGGCGGTGAGCTGACAGCGTCACTGGGACGCGCGCTGGGCTGGGGCTTACCGGCGACGCTGGTGTTTCTGGCGCTGGTGCATGGCCTGGCGGGGCTGCGTTTGCCTGCGGTACTGGTGTTGATCGGCGATGCCAGTTACTCGCTGTACCTGTTCCACCCCTATGTGCTGAAAGTCTTCAACAAGGTCTTCCACGTCTTCGATGCGCCAGGCGCCCTCGCCTACGTAATGACACCGGTCAGCATTGCCTTGTGCTGCCTTGTCGCCATCGGCATTTACCGTCTGGTGGAATTGCCGGTAACCCAATGGCTACGGACTGTTTTCATTGATCCACGCAAAACAAAGCGCCCGCCGGTTTTACCCGCGACCAGCACCGAGTAATCGCCACAGGCTTGCCCTGCGATAGCTACACTCTTTTGTACCAAGCCTACGCAGCAGGCAGAGGGTGTGTGATCAGCGCCCTGCACGGTTGAGGTCCAGCCCATGAACGCACGCCCGCGTTGCACTGCCTTCCACGAAGCAGGTCATGTGTTGGCCTTTTGGTGGAATGAGCAGCGCATCAAACGGGTAACCGTGCGCACCCGTGCCGAAGCCCTGCTCGGGCCAATGGTGGACCTGCGTGGCAACCTGCAGCAGGTCAAAGGCCTGGTCGAAGCCGAGTACCTGGTCCCGCTGCCCGCCTTCGAGCCTCCCGGCATCGCCGAATACTTGCCCTCGATGATCGATGCCATTGAGCGCGACCTCGTGCATTGCTTTGCCGGGCCGGTGGCCGAGGCGATCTACCGACACTGCCCGTGCGAACGCTGCCTTACTCGCAGCGGCGCCGGTGACCGTCGGCGGGGCATGGAATTGATCAGCTTGTTACCCGCACGTCAGGTCCTCGATGCCGAAGCCCGCGCTATCGCCCGCTCAGGCTACCTGGTTCGGCGTTACTGGCCGGCGCTCAGCGCTGTCGCCGAACACCTGCTGGACCAAGGCACAGTCAATGGCGATGAGCTCAGTGCGCTGTTGTGCCAGCTCACCGGAGAGACACCGACACGCGTCTGCAATGCGCTGTCCAGCCTTGATCATGCTGCCACCCGATTACGGCCTGTTTCTTTGGCGAGATAGAGCTGTTGATCAGCGCGCTTGAGCACTGATTCCGCTGTCGGTGTTTCGACACTGCGCGAGGCCACACCAATGGAGATGGTCAGCGTGCCGACCTGCGCCACCCGGGTAGAGGCAATGGTTTGGCGGATACGCTCGGCAATTTCCCGCGCTACCTCCAGGCTCGCTTCCGGCAAAATCAGGACAAACTCCTCGCCACCTGCCCGACAGGCCAGGTCCTGCTCCCTGGAGTTCTCGGCAATGATCGTGGCCACCTGCTTAAGAGCTTCATCGCCAGCATCATGGCCGAAGGTGTCGTTAACCCGTTTGAAATGGTCGATGTCCAGCGCCAATACCGCATATGGGCGTTGCGCCTGGGACAGTGCGTCCAATGCGGCGCCCATCGCGCGGCGATTGGCCAGGCCCGTCAACGGATCGCTTTGAGCCTGATGACTGAGGCTGCCGAGCTTTTGCTGCAGCAGTTGCACACCGGAGAGCAAGGCTCGGCGGATAGCTGCCGCTTCGCCATACCAGGCGTTGATGGCCGTGAGCTGCTCGCTGGCCTGCGGTGCCGCCAATTGTTCCGCGCTGTCTGCCAGTTGTCGTAACGGCCGGGTAATCAGCAAAGTGGCGAGCAGAATTACCACCAGCCCCACCACACCTGCCGGAATGACCTTGATGAGCATGTCACGCATCAATTGCCCGAGCGGCGCCAATGCCTGATCACGCGGCTGTTGCGCAACCACAGCCCAGTTGGCCTCCGGAACCTGGGCATAGCCTGCCAACATCGCAATGCCGCGGTAATTGACGGTCTCCATTGAACCATGCTCACCGCGCAGGGCCGCATCCACCGTGGCACTGGTGCTGAGTACTTCGCCAATACGCTGGTGATCGGAATGGTGCAGCAGCCGCCGGTTGTCATCGGCGATAAAGGCAAAGGTGCCGTCGCGGTGATAGTGGTTACTGATCAACGTATGCAAGGTGCCTTCCTTGCGGATCTGAATCGCCGCACCGATGACACCGAGAAACTGCCCAGACGGGCTGAACACCGGTTGTGAGATGAACACGATCAGGTTACCCAGCACATTGACATAGGCGTGACTGACCAGTGGACGGCGCGCTTGCAATGCGTGCTGGACCTCTTCAGTGGTCAATGTCACATCAACCATCTGCGCCTGGTCTGGATAGATTTGCAGGACCTTACCTGCAGCATCCAGGATCAGGACCGCGTTGAACGCATTGTCCTCAGCCTGCAGGCGCGTGACCTCTTCCTTGAGTAACGGCTGGTCGTTGAAGTGGCGTCCTACTCTCTGGCCGCTGAAGTGCAGGCGATTGTGCGCAGACTTTATAAACTGGCCGATGCTGGAGGCGACTTTGGAGGTGTAGGCTTGATTGGCTTGCAGCGCCGAATGAACCAGGGCATCGCGCTGCACGCCATAGGCCACCCACAAGCTGTTGCACAGCGTTGCCATCACCGCCAGCAGCACAAGCAGCAGAATCAGGCCACGCAGGCCGATGGACAACGGACGGAACTTGATCATGGACACCCTGCCATTAGCTTTCTTCCCTGCATCACATAGTAGGTGCTGTTGGCTGACCGGGTTGCGTGGCGTGCGCAAATGGAACAGGACAGCGTCAGCCTTGGCTAGCCTGGCTGAAGCCATTCAATGCAATGCGCGAGTGACCAGGTAACTGAGCAGCTCAGGTTCGTCATCCAGTTCAATGGTGCGGACCGGCCGTGGCAGGTTGTCCAACACTGTACGCCAGAAGGCCTGGGCGGTTTCGTCCTGATCATAGAAACGCACCAGCCAGTCGTTCTCCCCGCTGGTCAGCACCTGGCTGGCCACGGCACGACCGATACCTTTGCGCCGGTACCGTTTGAGGATGAACAGGTCCGCCAATTCCAGGGCATTGAGTGCCGGTAGCTCGCTGCGCTCGACCAGCAGAAAACCCGCGATAAAGCCATCAACCAGAATCAGGTTGGCGCTCCACTGCGGCGCTTGCCAGTAACGCCCCAGGTGTTCCTCGTGGATGTAGAAGCGGCCATCCACCTCAACATCCTCTTGCTCCCAATCCGACGACTCGTAGGCGTAGAACTGGTACAGGTTGCGAATCGTTTCGGCTTGTTCCGCGCCGGTTTGCAGCAGTTCGACGGTGAAAGGGATTGCAGGCATGGGTTTCTCGGTCAATAAACAGATAGCGCGTTTTTCGCGGGCGCTATTGTTTACAAAACCGCTGACCAATACCAGCAGGAGGTAACCCGATGACCGACAATCAACCTGCACGTGACCCTGCGCCTATGTCGTATTCACACCCGCGCCAGGGCCTGGGCCAGGTCCGCGCGCAGGTCTTCGACATCTTCCACCCCCACCGACAGGCGCACCAGCCCATCGCCGATCCCCAACTGTGCGCGGGTTTCGGCCGGGATGCTGGCATGGGTCATGATTGCCGGATGCTCGATCAGGCTTTCCACCCCGCCCAGGCTCTCGGCGAGAGCAAAAATGCCGACGCTTTCCAGAAAACGCCTGGCACCGGCCAGGTCGCTGTTGAGATCCATCGAAATCATCCCGCCGAACCCTCGCATCTGGCGCCGAGCCAAGCCGTGCTGAGGGTGCGAGACCAGGCCCGGGTAGTAAACCCGCGCTACCTGCGGCTGGCATTCCAGCCAATGCGCCAGCTCCAGGGCATTGCTGCAGTGGCGCTCCATGCGCAGGGCCAGGGTCTTCACCCCTCGCAGGGTCAGAAAGGCGTCGAACGGCCCGGCAATCGCCCCCACCGCGTTCTGTAAAAAACCCAGGCGCTCGGCCAGTTCCGGGTTCTGTCCGACCACGGCAATCCCGCCGATAACGTCGGAGTGGCCGTTGAGGTACTTGGTCGTCGAATGTACGACGATGTCAAAACCCAGCTCCAGCGGGCGCTGCACCCAGGGGCTGGCAAAGGTGTTATCGGCAACACAGAGAATACCGCGCTGGCGACACAGCTCGGCGACCGCAACCAGGTCAGTGAGACTGAGCAACGGGTTGCTCGGCGTCTCGATCCAGACCATACGGGTGTCGTCTCGCAACGCCGCTTCAAACGCCTTCAGGTCACTGAGGTCGACAAAGCTGAAACGGTGTCCGGCGCTGCGCCGGCGCACCCGTTCAAAAAGCCGGAAAGTGCCGCCATACAGGTCATTGCCGGAGACGATATGCGCGCCGGCATCCAGCAGTTCGAGCACGTTGGCAATGGTCGCCAGGCCCGAGGCAAAAGCGAACGCCTGGGTGCCACCCTCAAGGTCCGCGACACATCGTTCCAGCGCCCAACGTGTGGGGTTGTGCGAACGGCCATAGTCCAGGCCCTTGTGCACCCCAGGGCTCTGCTGGGCATAGGTGGAGTTGGCATAGATCGGCGGCATCAAAGCCCCGGTAGACGGGTCCGGGCTTTGCCCGGCATGGATGACGCGGGTGGCAAAGCTGCGGGGCGCGGCGGTTTCGTCGTGCTGGCTCATGGCAAGGACCTGCGCAAGTGGTTGAGCATGTCGACGCGGGTAATCAGGCCATAGAAGCCCGAGGCATCGGCGATAATCGCCACCAGCCCACGGTCGAGTTCCGCTTGCAGTGTAGCCAGGCTGGCATTGGGCGGCAGGGTCTGCAGCTTGTCGGTCATGGCGTTGGCAACCGGCAGGCGAAAGTGCGTGGGGTCGGCATGCATGCCGACAAGAATGTCGGACTCGTCGATCACCCCGACCAGCCGCTGCCCACCCTCCAGCACCGGCAGTTGCGAGACATCGGCTAGGCGCATGCGCTGGAAGGCCGTGAGCAACGTGTCGCCAGGCCCGACACTGATCACCCGGCCATCTTCGAAACGCCGGGCGATCAGATCGCGTAAATCGCCATAATGCTTGAACTGCAGCAGGCCCTGGTCAGTCATCCATTGGTCGTTGTAGACCTTCGACAGGTAACGGGTGCCGGTGTCGCAGACAAAGCTGACCACCCGTTTCGGTTCGCGCTGCTCGCGGCAATAGCGTAACGCTGCAGCCAGCAAGGTACCGGTCGAGGAGCCGCCGAGAATACCTTCGGCACGCAGCAACTGACGGGCATGGTCGAAACTCTCTTCATCGCTGATCGAATAGGCCTGGCGCACGCTGGAGAGGTCGGCAATCGACGGAATGAAATCCTCACCGATGCCCTCCACCGCCCAGGCGCCGGGTGTGCCTATGGCGCCGCTGCGGCTGTACTCGGCCACCACCGAGCCGAGCGGATCGGCGAGGATCATCGCCAGGTCGGGCTGCACCCGGCGAAAGAAGCGGGTCAGCCCGGTCAAGGTGCCTGCCGAACCGACGCCGACGACAATCGCATCAACGTCATGGTGCATCTGCGCCCAGATTTCCGGAGCAGTGCTGCACTCGTGCGCCAGAGGGTTGGCCGGGTTGTTGAACTGATCGGCGAAAAACGCCTCAGGGATTTCGCTACTCAGGCGCGCTGCCACATCCTGGTAATACTCCGGATGGCCCTTGCCGACATCGGAGCGGGTAATGTGCACTTCGGCACCCATTGCCTTGAGGTGCAGGACCTTCTCGGTGGACATCTTGTCCGGCACCACCAGCACCACCCGATAGCCCTTGGCCCGACCGACCAAGGCCAGGCCCAGGCCGGTATTGCCCGCAGTGGCTTCAACGATGGTGCCGCCGGGGCGCAGGCGTCCGTCGCGTTCGGCCGCATCGATCATGGCCAGGCCGATGCGATCTTTGATCGAGCCACCAGGGTTTTGCGATTCGAGTTTGAGAAACAAGGTACAAGGACCGGTATCGAAACGACTGACACGCACCAGGGGTGTATTGCCGATCAGTTCGAGCACGGCCGGACGAGAATCATTGGGCATAACGTCACCTCGCAGCGGCAATCAGCGCTGGGTCGGCAACCACCGCTACCCGATCGGCGCTACCTCCCAGGCAAGACCTCGTCTGGACCATAGGCCCGCTTTGCGCTTGCCGCAACCGTTCATGGCTGATCGGTAGTGCCAGGGCCCCCGGCGCGCAGCCGGCCAACTTCGCAACTCCACAACTCCACCTGCGGTTGACTGGCCTGCGGTGGCCCCAGCCAGCGGCTCAGGGCCTGGCAACGCGTGTCGATGCACAGCTGGTAGTCCCCGGCCTGCGGCGTACGCCCCAGGCGTAAGGGTTGCAACGGCGGCAATGGCCGCCGGTAATGCCAACTGCCGTCGCGCAATTGCGCGCCATCGGGGATTTCCATGCCCGCCCCCGAACCCTTGACCCGCGCCTCGCCCAACAGTAACCCCGCAGGCATAACGTGGTAATCCTCCTCCCAGCGGATCTTCTCGATGCTGTGAGTCCAGGCCAAGGTGAAGTCGCTGACCGCCAGCTCACTCCATACCACCCCGGCCAGCCCCAGGCACAGTCCGATCATGCCAGCGCCTCGGTCCTGCGAGTGCGCCACAGGTGCTGGCCGAGTACCAGCAGGCTCAAGGCAAAACCCACCTCATCGGTGATCGGCAGCGCCAGAATCAAAAACCCACCGGCAATGAACGCCAGCAAACGCTCCCACCAGGCTAGAGGAGCGTTCAGGTGTCCGATTGACGCCGCCCCCCAAAGGCCGATGGCCAGAGTCGCCTTGAACACCATGTAAATACTCATCCACACACTGTCGCCTTGGAGCATCAACGCCGAGTTGTACACTGCCATGTACGGCACGACGAAACCGGCGACAGCAATACGCACCGCCCACAGACTGATCTTCAAACCGGATTCGCGGGCAATCGGCGCAGCGGCAAAGCAGGCCAGCGCCACCGGTGGCGTAAGATCGGCAAGGATGCCGAAATAGAACACAAACATGTGCGAGACAATCAGTGGAACGCCCAGCTCCATCAGCGCCGGGGCAGCAATGGAGCTGGTGATGATGTAATTGGGAATGGTCGGAATCCCCATGCCCAGCACCAGGCAGGTGAGCATCGTCAGAACCAACGACAGCAACAGGTTGTCTTGCCCGATGGCAAGAATGTAGCCAGCGAAGGTGGTGGCCACGCCAGTCAGGCTGACGATGCCGATGATGACCCCGACCAGCGCACATGCAATCCCCACCGGTACAGCATGCCGTGCACCTTCAACCAGCGCATGCAGACACACCAGCAAGGTCTCGCGCCCGCCTTTGATGAACCAGCAGACCACTACCAGGGCGGCAATGACCGCAAAGATAACCCCGATGCCCAGTTGAAAAAAGCCCGCGCACAACACGCCCAGAGCGATCCAGAAAGCCACCCGCAGCGCATTGTTCGAGAGTTTCAGAATCAGTGCGGAGCCGAGAATGACGATCGCCGTCAAGGCCAGGCCGACAGTACCCGAGAATAACGGCGTACGCCCCGAGAACAGCAGGTAGACCAGTACAAACAAAGGGATCAGCAAGTACCAACGCTCGCGTACCGCCGCCCAGGGGTTGGGGCACTGGTCCTTGGGCAGCCCCTTGAGGTTGGCGCGCTTGGCGGCCAGGTGCACCATCCAGAACACCGAGCCGAAATACAGCAGCGCCGGGATCAACGCCGCCTTGGCCACCTCGACGTAAGGCACGTTGATGGTCTCGGCCATGATGAACGCCACCGCCCCCATGACCGGCGGCATGATCTGGCTGCCCATGCTTGCCGTGGCTTCCACCCCGCCAGCGAACGCTGGTTGGTAGCCAAAGCGCTTCATCAACGGAATGGTGAATTGGCCGGTGGTGACCACGTTGGCTACACCAGAACCGGTGATGGTGCCCATCAGCGCCGAAGACACCACCGAGACCTTGGCCGGCCCGCCCACCTTGTGACCGAACAGGCCCATGGAGAAATCAGTAAACAGTTTGATCATGCCGGCCTGTTCGAGAAACGCGCCAAACAGGATGAACAGGAAGATATAAGTAGCGGACACGTAGGTCGGCGTGCCGTACAGGCCTTCAGTGCCGAAAGACAACTGGTTGACGATCTGGTCCAGGCCGTAGCCGCGATGCGCCAGCTCCCCCGGCAAATACTCGCCGAACAACCCATAGGCCAAAAACACCCCACAAATAATGGGCAAGGCAATACCCATCACCCGCCGCGCGGCCTCAAATACCATGGCAATCAGGATCAGCCCAACCAGCATGTCGGTCTGGGTCAGGTCGCCTGAGCGTTGGATCAGGTCACCCTCAAACCACCACTGGTACAACGCAGTACCCATACCGAGCAGCGCCAGGAGCCAAGCCACCGGCTGAAACGGCCGGGTTTTGCCCAATGCCGGATAACTGAGAAACACCAGCATCAGTAAAAAACCAACGTGGCCGGCGCGCTGCACCTGGGTCGACACCGGGTGAAAGGCGGCGGTAATGATCTGGAACGTGGTGAAAGCCAGGGCAACGAAAAACAACGCTTTCGGCCAATTGCCAACGGCGGCGGCCAGGCCCTGCGGTTGCTCACTCATGGGGCATTACCTCGTAGCGGTAATCACAAACCTGCAACACGTCGGGCCATTATCCAGCTGGCCCGACCGGCGAATGCGCTGTCGATTACAGTGCGCCTTTTTCCTTGAAGTAACGCTCTGCGCCTGGATGCAACGGAATCGGCAGGTTTTTCGTCGCAGTCTCGAGCTTGATGTCTTTGGCTGCCGAATGAGCGGTGGACAGACGATTGAGGTTTTCGAACATCAGCTTGGTCATTTGATAGGCCAATTCATCGGACACCTTCTCCTGACTGACCAGGATATTGGCTACCGCCACCGTCGGCACGTCAGCATCCTGACCGTCATAGGTACCCGCCGGGATGGTGCCGGCCTGATAGGCTGGGTTGCCGATCTTGGCCACCACCTCCGCGGGAATAGCGACAAAGTTGATCTTCATGGTCGAAGCCAGGTCGCGAATGGCGGCCATGCCCAGGCCTGAGGACTGCAAGGTGGCATCCAGCTGGCGGTTCTTGATCAGTTCCACCGACTCGGCATAAGGCAGGTATTCGACCTTGCCCATGTCCTCATAGGACAACCCGGCAGCCTTGAAAATCGCCCGTGCGTTAAGCTCGGTACCGGACTTGGGCGCCCCCACCGAGATCCGCTTGCCCTTGAGGTCAGCCAAGGTCTTGATGCCCGACTCTTCGCTGGCTACTACCTGAATGTAATTGGGGTAAGTGCTGGCGATGGCCCGCAGTTTTTTCAACGGTGCTTTGAAGCCTGCATCCTCGACGCCATTCCAGGCATCCGCCACCGAGTCGGCCAACGCCAAAGCAAGTTCGCCGCGATCGGCCTGCAACAGGTTTAGATTTTCCACTGAGGCCTTGGTCGCTTGCACCGAGGTCTTGGCGCCTTCAATGCCCGTACTGTAGACCTGCGACAAGCCCACGCCAATCGGGTAATAAACCCCGCTGGTGCCACCGGTGAGGATGTTGATAAAGGTTGGCGCGGCCAGTGCCGCGGTGCTTGCAGTGAAGGCCGCAGCGGCGGCAAACAGACCCAGGCGCTTGCTCAGTCGCATAGGGAAACTCCGTCGTTGTTATGATTATTGGAAACTTCAATGTAGACGAGGAAGCGCCGTACGGCAGAAGGGAGGCCGTTGAAGGTGTTAGTAAAGATGGCAAAGCAGCGACAAAAAAACTTCACTGCTGGCCCCCTGCCCTCTGGCGTATTGGCAAACTTGCTTTCCTTTCAATAGCTTAGGTTTGGTACATGCGGGCTTATGGATTGACCCTTGCAACGTTTTTTCTCGCCACCCTGTCACTTGACGCCCAGGCCAAAACGCTGGGCCAGAATGACCGCTATGTGTGTAGCTGGGGCGCGGATATCGCCGCTGGCGCACAGCAGTCCAAGCTCTCGGGCGTAACCCTGTACTCGGCCCGCAAACGCCTGCAGGTACGCAAGTTCTCCAAGCCGTGGATGCGCATGACCGCCATGGGCATCACCGAGCAGACCTACAACAGCCAGTCACGTCTCAAACCTGCGGCCATCAAGCAGACCTATTTCGAGCAATGCACCCAGCATGCCCTCGCACGCCGCTGACAGCGTGGCCGAGGTATGATCCTCGGTTATTTGTTCTGGACGTTTTAGCGGATGGATAGTGCACCACAGTATTTCGGCAGGCGCGTGGCCGCACATCACAGGTAATGCGCACCGCCAGCGTCATTGGACAAGCGCACAAAGCCCACCATACTCACTGGTCACTGCATGCAAGCACGCAAGCAGCGTACCCAGGCTTATCTGCGAAATAAGGAGTTCCCATGGCTGGATGGTTCGAGTTAAGCAACAGCAGTGACGGTCAGTACCGCTTTGTCCTCAAGGCAGGCAACGGCGAAACGATTCTTACCAGTGAGTTGTACAAGGCCAAGGCCTCTGCCGAAAGCGGCATTGCTTCAGTTCAGAGCAACAGTGGTAGCGACGAGCGCTATGAGAAGAAAGAGGCCAGCAACGGCAAATTTCATTTCAATCTCAAGGCCGCCAATCACCAGATCATCGGCACCAGCCAGATGTACGCCACGACACAATCGCGTGATGCCGGCATCGCCTCGGTGAAGACCAATGGCGCCAGCAAGACCATCAAAGATCTCACTTAAGTGCACGAGTCCCCTGTGAATACCCGTGCGAGTGTTCACAGGGGATCCGTCCTTTTTTAGCGCCCATGCGCATTGCCATTTACCCCACACCCGGCCTATAGTCGCAGCCGGCGTCATCCACGCCCCCCGTCCGCGGAAAGGGCTGCGCCCAGGACTGTAACCCAGGCATTCTCACTACGACTCCCGGCCTGACAGCGGACAAGGCTCGCACAAGGAGTTCGTATGTCCGCTCGACTGTCATCGCCGTCCGAAGATGGCCGCATCAACCTTGAACAACAGCGCAAGCGCGCCAAACAATTGCTCCAGCACCTGCGCTTGGGCGCTGCACCCGCGCCATGTCTGGCCGATGCTCAACGCCTAATCGCTCGCGACCTGGGCTTTGCCAGCTGGCCCAAGCTCAAGGCCCATATCGACGCCATCGATTTTGCCGCTCGCCACCCCCAGTTCGTCGCCGACGATGAAGCACGCAGCCAACACTGGCGTTGCGGTAACGACATCAGTCACAGCTTGCGCCTGGCCGGCTTTAGTGGGGCGTTTCACATGCTCAGCGATCCGCTGTGCATGGGGCCGGTACGCGATTTGCCGAGTGACCACTACTACCGCCTGCGCAGCGACTACATCAGCCAGGCCTACGGCCTTGAGCGCGCCCAGGTGCTACAAAGAATGGCGGATGAGTACCGTCAGTTGTCGCTGCTGAGCGATTGCCCGCGCGCCGTGCTCTGGTGCGAAGCCGACGCCTACGATCAATTGTTTCTGATTCGCCTGCTGGCCAGCCTGCAACGGCTGCCGCCACGGCTGGAACTGATCCAGATCGACCGGATGCCCGGCGTGCAACGTTTTATCGGTATCGGGCAACTGGCACCGGATGTATTGGCCTGGCTGTGGCCACAGCGTCAAGCCGTCAGTGAAGCGATGCAGCAGCTTGCACGACAGGCCTGGAGCGCTTACTGCGCGCCCTCCCCCGAAGCCTGGGCACAACTGGCGCACCGCCAGGACCTGGCCTTGCCGTTGCTGGCACCGGCGCTGCTGCGCCAACTGCAGGAGCTGCCAAGCTTGAGCGATGGCCTGTCGCTGAGTGAGCGGCTGTCGTTGCAGATTATCGCTGAGTTTGGCGAAGTCCCCTTCGCGCGCGTGTTTGCCGAATTGATGGCAAAGCGTGAACCATTGCCCTATCTCGGCGACATGATGTTCCATGCCTTGCTGCGGCCGTTGATTGACGCGCCAACCCCGTTGATCACCGAAACCCAACCCGAGCTGGAATGGCCAAAACGGACGCTGAAGCTGACGGCCTTAGCGCAGCGGGTATTGGCAGGCGAGGCTTACTGGCTGGAGCAATCAGCACCTGAACGTTGGGTCGGCGGCGTGTGTTTACGCGCTGGGCAAGGGCACTGGGCGCTGGACGAGGACCTCTGGCCGGTGTGGCGGGAACCTTCGTAGACGACGCATTGGCAAACGCGCACGTTCGTCGGTCCGGACCACCTCGGGCCGCTGCTGTGGTATACCCGAAAGAGCAGCCCTGCCTGCACCCTGAGCGAGGAACCCGTAACGTTCGATACCACAGCAGAGAGGTCAGGACGATGAAAACCCTTCAATGCGTGCATCGCAATCACACCATCACCGCCAGTGTCGAAACCCACGATGGCATCCCTACCCCCTTTGCTGGCGGTTGCCTGATTACCGATCCTGAAGGACACACCAGTCGGCGCCTGCCGTTACCGCTGAAAATGGCGTACCTGGCAGACCTGGACAATGCCCAGCATGCGTCACTGGCCCACGGTAAATGGCTGGTCGATCAGCAGCTGGACAAACGTCAACAGCTGTTCTGATCCAGTCTGCAATGATCTGCGGGGGCTCGACCTATGTGGGCCCCTGGTTTTCCAGCGAGTCAGTGCTGGCAGGCGGCTCGATCCCCCAGTCGCCATGCAGGTACCAATCGTCACCGAGCATTTCGGCCGGATGCATGGTGCGGTCGGCTCCGTTGCCGCAGGCCAGTGCGTTGGTTGCGCAATAGCGGTCACAGCCCCAACAGATTCGCTCGGGATGCTTGGGATTGATGGGAAAGGGTTTGGCCATGGAAATTCCCCAAATTGGCGGGAGCAGCCCGTTAAACCTAGCGCGCCACCGGCAGCATTCCCTTGATGCAGATCAATAACAGCCCACACGCTTGGGCGAGTCCGGCGTATCACCGGTAAAATTGATAATAATCATTATTATTCACGCGACACCTTCCTAGACTTGGGCCCTCTCTCCTCAGCACCCAGGAAGACGTCATGCGTACCCCCTTCTCGCTGTCACTTGCCTTGCTCCTGATCACCCCGCTGGCCCAGGCCAAGGAATACCCCATTGGCGAACCGCAACTGTGCCCGGGCCTGGAAGTCGGTGCGGTGTACCTACAGCCGATCGAAATGGCGCCAGCAGGGATGATGCGTGCCACCGCCGATTCCGACATCCACCTGGAAGCCGATATCCGCGCCTTGGCAGACAACCGCCAAGGCTTTCAGGAAGGCAGTTTCGTACCCTACCTCAGGGTCGCCTTCAGCCTGCAGAAACAAGGCGGCGACACCCCGATCAGCGGTGACTTCCATGCCATGGTCGCCAACGACGGCCCGCACTATGGCGACAACGTCAAGCTGCAAGGGCCAGGTAAGTACCAACTGACGTTCACCGTCCTGCCGCCCAGCGGCCATGCCTCCCTCGGACGCCATACCGATAAGGAGACCGGCGTCGAGCCATGGTTTGAACGCTGCGAATTGCACTACGCCTTCGTCTATGCCGGCATTGGCAAGAAAGGCGGTTACTGATGACTAGGTCACTGCCCGTTGACGCCGGCCGCAGGGGGGTTGCCCACCTGCACCGGCGTTTGGCCTGGTTGATCCTGGCTGGGGCCACGTCCTCGCTGACAGCAGCGCCGTTGCCCAGTTATGAACTGATCCTGCGCGACGGTCATTTCACCCCTGCGGTGCTCGAAGTGCCGGCCGGCCAGCGCTTCAAGATCATTCTGAAGAATCAGGGTGAAGGCCCGGCCGAGTTCGAAAGCACGCCTTTGCGGGTGGAGAAAGTGCTGTCACCGGGGGTGACCACCTTTGTTGTCATTCACCCGCTACGGCCTGGGCGCTATCCGTTCTTCGACGAGTTCAATCCGCAACTGCCCGAAGGCGCCATCCTCGCGCACTAGCCGCAGGTGCAGGGAGTATTCATGAATCAAGCTCTGTTTATCGTCTGGCGCGAAAGCGTCGAGGCCCTGCTGGTGATCGGCATTCTCCAGGCCTGGGCCAGCCAGCAAGCGCGCGGCGAGCGTCTGCTCAAGTTTCTGTGGACAGGCGTCGCCCTCGGTGTACTGCTCTCGGCCTTGCTGGCGGTACTCATCCTGTTTGCCGGCGAAGCCATGAGCGGTAGCACCAGTGAATGGTTTCAAGCTGCCCTGGCCTTGCTGGCCAGCGTGCTGATGGTGCAGATGGTCGGCTGGATGCACCGCCACGCGCGCACCCTCAAAGACAACCTGAGGCGTCATGCCGACCAGCAACTGGCCCGTCAGGGCGGTGTCGGGCTGTTGCTGCTGGCGATGCTGGCGGTCAGTCGTGAAGGCAGCGAAACGGTGGTCTTTCTGTATGGTGCCGGGGCTCGCTTGCACGGCGAACAATTGGGCCTCTTTGCCGTCGGAGGCATCGCCGGGCTATTGCTGTCGGGGCTGACCGTAGCCCTGTTGCACAGCAGTCGACGGTTGATTTCCTGGCGACGCTTCTTCGGCCTGAGTGAGGTGGTTTTGCTGTTGCTCGGCTCAGCCTTGCTGGTCAGCGCTGCCGAACGGATCGGCGGCCAGTTATTGGCCATGGAGTTGCCGGAAATGGCCTATAGCCTGGTCGGCGATGCCCTCTGGGACAGCAGTGCACTGCTCAGCGACAGCCAGGGCCTGGGCGCCTTTTTCGCAGGTTTCGCGGGTTACCGGGCCACGCCCAGTGCCTTGGCCTTACTCGTACTGGGCGGCTACTGGCTGAGCGTGGGTAGCTGGCTGATCCAACGCAAAACAGGCGTCGCCCCATGTCCAGCCTGAGCCTGCACAATCGCTGGTTGCAACGTGTGGGGGATGGCATGCGCCGCCATGCAGGCGTGATTCGTACGCTGCAGTGGACGGTTGTACTGTTCTACGCTCTGCTGCTGGTGCTCCCGGCACTGCTGCCGTTGCCAGACAGCCAGGCACGGATGCTGGATAACCTGACCCTGTTCGCCCAGTTCCTGTTCTGGGGCATCTGGTGGCCGTTCGTATTATTGTCGATCGTGCTGTTTGGGCGGCTGTGGTGCGGCGTGTTGTGCCCGGAAGGTTCGCTGAGCGAATGGGCCAGCCAGTATGGCAAGGGCATGGGCGTGCCGCGCTGGATACGCTGGGGCGGCTGGCCAACCTTGGCGTTCTGCCTGACCACCCTCTACGGCCAACTGATCAGTGTCTACGACTACGCCCAGGCTGCCTTGTTGATTCTGGGCGGTTCGACCGTGGCGGCCATTGGTATCGGTTTATTGTTTGCTCGCGGCAAGCGTGTGTGGTGTCGATACTTGTGCCCGGTCAGTGGTGTCTTCGCCCTGCTCGCGCGCTTGGCCCCGGTACACTTTCAGGTCGACGAACAGCGCTGGAAGGACAACAACGCACTGCGACTGCCACCGCCCAACTGTGCGCCGCTGCTGGATATCCGTCGCCTGCAAGGCGCCAGCGAATGCCACGCCTGCGGCCGCTGCAGCGGACAACGTGGCGCAGTACAACTGATCGCCCGCTCGGGTAATCGAGAGATCCTGCAGTCAGCTAACCGCACCCCTTCGCCCTGGGATAGCCGCTTGCTGTTGTTCGGCGTCATCGGCTTGGCCATGGGCGCCTTTCAGTGGACAGTCAGCCCATGGTTCATCGCCCTCAAACAGTCCCTGGCGCAGTGGCTGGTGGCCCACGATGTGTTCTGGCCGCTGGAAGACAATGCGCCCTGGTGGCTGCTGACCCACTACCCGCAACTCAACGACAGTTTCAGTTGGCTCGACGGCTTCGGTATCAGCCTGTACCTGGGCGCCACCGCGCTGTTGTTGGGCGGCGGTTTGTGGGTGTTGCTGCGCCTGGCAGCACGCCTGGCGGGCACACCCGCCCTGTATGGGCCGTTGAGCTTGAGCCTCACACCGCTTGGCGCTGCCGGGCTGTTTCTCGGTTTGTCGGCGACCACGGTGAAACTGCTGCGCTATGAAGGGTTGCTGCTTGATTGGGTGCAGCCGGCACGGGCGCTACTGTTGATCGCCGCCATGACCTGGAGCGGCTACTTGGCGTGGACGCTGCTGGCCCAGCAAAACATCACCTTGCCCCGGCGCTGCGCCGCCAGCCTGTGCATGCTGGCAGGCATCGCCGCGGTGGGCGCAGGTTGGTGGTTGCAGTTTTGGGGGTGGCTCTAGAGATTCAAGCGGGCCACCGGTTAGCCACGTAGCTCAAACCGTGGAAACAAGTTACCGAGGGTGTCCCACAGTACTGGCAGCGCGTTGGCCACCGACAGCCTCGACAATTGCGAATCAAGCATCGTTGCCGTGCGCACCTGTTGAACGACGAAATGCTTGACCCCTCGCTCGCTCAAGCGCTGGGCCAGGGTCAACAGCCGTGACGGGTCGATCAACTGCCAATGCACGGTTGTCCGACACTCATAGTCCACGCCACTGGCCAACAGCATTTCCAGGCTGCGCCAGTTGGCCACGCCACTGCCCTGAACCTGGGTAATCAGCGCACACTCCTCGGCCAAAGCCTTGACGTCAAAGCCGACCCAGTCCACCCCCGGCAACGCCCGGGCGAAAGCAGCCGGCTTGATGCCAGCACTGTGCAGGCCAACGCCGAAGCCCATCTGCCGGACTTGGGCCATGGCCTGCGGCAGGCTGTCTTGCAAGGTGGCTTCGCCGCCACTGAAGACCACCGCATCAAGCAGACCCTGGCGGCGTTCAAGGAACCTCAGTACCTGCGGCCAGGCAATTTCTTCTGCGCCGCGTGGCGGGATCAACTGCGGGTTGTGGCAGTAACGGCAACGCCAGGCACAGCCCTGGCAAAACAACACACAGGCCAACTTGCCGGGATAGTCGAGGGTGGTCAGGGGCACCATGCCCCCGACCCGCAGTTGTCGGCTCATTGCTCCCCAACGGCTGCCGTACGTTCGTTGAAATGTTGGCGCTCAGCGTGCTCGGCCTGTTTGCCCGGGTTGAATGCCGAGACCGGGCGGTGATAGCCCATCACTCGGGTCCAGACTTCGCAGCGTTGGCGTTGTGCTACAGGCAGGGTTGGTTGTGCGGTCATGATCTAGCTCCTTGCGGTTGAGAAAAACGAAATCAGTGAACACTGCCGGCCTGCGGCGCCAGCAACAGGGCTTCGTCGCACTTGGGGCAAAACTCGTGTTCGCCATCCAGGTAGCCGTGTACCGGGCAGATGGAAAAGGTCGGGGTTATGGTCAAGTACGGCAGGCGAAAGCGCCCCAGGGCTTTGCGCACCAGTTGTTTACAGACTTGGGCCGAAGAGATCCGCTCGGCCATGTACAGGTGCAATACCGTGCCGCCGGTGTACTTGCACTGCAGTTCATCCTGCAGTTCCAGCGCCTCGAAGGGGTCATCGGTGAAGCCCACCGGCAGTTGCGAGGAGTTGGTGTAGTACGGCGCCTGACTGCAACCGGCCTGAAGAATGTCGGGGAAGCGCTTGCGGTCCTCTTTGGCGAAGCGGTAAGTGGTGCCTTCGGCCGGGGTCGCTTCGAGGTTGTACAGGTGACCGGTTTCCTCCTGGAATCGCACCAGCGTGGCGCGAACATGGTCCAGCAGATTCGCGACAAAGCGCCGCCCTTGCTCAGTGTGCAGGCCCATCTGCTCGTCGCTGAAATTGCGCAGCATTTCATGCAGGCCGTTAACGCCGATGGTGGAAAAGTGATTGCGCAAGGTGCCAAGGTAGCGTTTGGTGTACGGGTACAAGCCAGCATCCATGTGATGCTGGATCACCTTGCGTTTGACCTCCAGGCTCTGCTTGGCCAATTCCATCAGCATGTCCAGGCGCTGCAGCAGGCCGCTGCTATCCCCCTTGTACAAGTAGCCCAGACGCGCACAATTGATGGTCACCACGCCCAGCGATCCGGTCTGCTCTGCCGAACCGAACAGGCCACCACCACGCTTGAGCAGTTCACGCACATCCAACTGCAAACGACAGCACATCGAACGCACCTGATTGGGCAACATGTCGGAGTTGAGGAAGTTCTGGAAATACGGCAGACCGTAGCGCGCGGTCATCTCGAACAGGCGCTCGGCGTTGTCGCTGTCCCAGGGAAAATCATGGGTGATGTTGTAAGTCGGAATCGGGAAGGTGAACACTCGCCCCTTGGCATCGCCCGCCTGCATCACTTCGATATAGGCTCGGTTGAGCAGGTCCATCTCGGCCTGCAGCTCGCCATAGGCAAAGGGCATTTCTTCGCTGCCGATCACCGGGATCTGTTCACGTAGATCCTCCGGGCACACCCAGTCGAAGGTCAGGTTGGTAAACGGTGTTTGGGTGCCCCAGCGTGACGGCACGTTGAGGTTGTAGATGAACTCCTGGATCGCCTGACGCACCTCGTCGTAGCTGAGCTGGTCCTTGCGTACATAGGGCGCCAGGTAGGTGTCGAACGAGCTGAAGGCCTGAGCGCCGGCCCATTCGTTCTGCAGCGTACCCAGGAAGTTGACCATCTGCCCGAGGGCGCTGCTCAAGTGTTTGGGCGGGCCGGCTTCGACCCGTCCGGGTACGCCGTTGAGGCCTTCATGCAGCAGTGTGCGCAGCGACCAGCCGGCGCAATAGCCGGCGAGCATGTCCAGGTCATGGATATGCAGGTCGGCCTCGCGGTGGGCAAGGCCGATGGCTTCGCTGTAGACCTCGTCCAGCCAGTAGTTGGCAGTGACCTTGCCAGACACGTTGAGCACCAGGCCACCGAGGGAGTAGCCCTGATTGGCATTGGCCTGAACCCGCCAGTCTTCTCGGTTGAGGTATTCATTCATCGAGGCGGCGACCTCGACCAGGGTCTTGCGGTCGCGGCGCAGGCGCCCGTGTTGTTCGCGGTAGACAATGTAGGCGCGTAGCGAGAGGAAGTGGCCAGCGTCCATCAGCACCCGCTCGACCCGGTCCTGAACCTGCTCGACGTGGAGCCGTGAAAGACCTTCCAGGTGAGCCAACACTGCCGCGAGCAAACCGTCGGCCTCGGCTTCGGCGTACTCGCCGGTGGCCTTGCCGGCGGCGATCAAGGCGTGGCGGATCTTGTCGGCATCGAAAGCAACCAGACTGCCGTCGCGCTTGTGCAACTGGTTGTGACCCTCTCTGATCAACGTGCTGTGCATTTACCCTCCAAACACTACATATAGGTGCTTAATGATTTAACAAACACAATATGCAGTGCAGGCTACGGATAAACGCGTCAGGAGGAATTGATTGATATCAAGATTGCTGGGTTGTTCAACTATCAGAAGCAGGAGGCTGCTGTCGTGCACAGATTCTGTGGGGCCGGTCTTGCCGGCGATAAGGCCTACGCATTCCCATCACCCCCCACTCATGTTCATGAACCGCAAAATCTGCACCTGACCATCAGGGTTGAAATCATGCCGTAACGGTTTGCGCCGCAGCGCCTGCTGCAGCGCCGTAACAATCGGCTGATCATCCAGCGGATAGCGGCGCAACATCCCGCGCAGGTCCAGCGAGTCCTCCTGCCCCAGGCATAACAGCAGACGCCCCTCCACGGTCATCCGCACCCGGTTGCAACTGGCGCAGAAGTTGTGACTGTTGGGGGAAATAAAACCAATGCGGGTATCCGGGTGTTGCGCCAGGCGCACATATCGCGCCGGCCCACCACTGTTCTCGGCACTGTCGAGCAAGGTGTAGCGCCTGGCAATCAGCGCCCTCACCTCATCGCTGGAACAGAACGACTCGCCACGCGAGCGGCCGACCTCACCCAGCGGCATCTCTTCGATGAAGGTGATATCAATGCGCTGATCGATGGCGTACTGCACCAGCGGCAGGACCTCATCGAAGTTGCGCCCCTTCATCACCACACAGTTGAGTTTGATCCGCTCGAACCCGGCGCAGCTTGCCGCGTCTACGCCGCGCAACACCTGATCGAGGTCACCGTTGCGGGTGATCGCCCGAAACCGCTCGCCATCCAGGCTGTCGAGGCTGATGTTCATGCGCTTGACCCCGGCGTCTACCAGCGGCCGGGCCAAGCGTTGCAGTTGCGAGCCATTACTGGTCATCACCAGTTCGCGCAATCCCGGCAAGGCGGCAATATGACGGCACAGATCAACAATACCCGGACGAATCAGCGGCTCGCCGCCGGTCAAACGGATCTTGCGCACGCCCTGACCGACAAACAGTGTTGCCAGGCGCTGCAACTCCTCGAGCGTGAGGACCTGCTGGCGCGGCAAGAACGTCATGTTCTTGGCCATGCAATACACACAGCGAAAATCACAACGATCGGTCACCGACATGCGCAGGTAATCAATCTGCCGCCCGAATCCATCCTGCATCACTGTGCTCATCACCTACCCCTTGTCTATCTGGTTACTGCACCAGCGGCGAATCGGCGCCTTGCAGCTGGATGCCGCGAATATCCGCTGCGCCGATCAGCGTCTGCAGGTACTGCACCACCGCTTTCTGCCAGACGCCTTGTTGCAGTTGCGTGCGAATTGCCGTGGCGACCGCCTCATAGGGCAGTTGCTGGCCTTCGATACGCTGATCGACGTAGATCACATGCCAACCATAACGACTTTCCAGCGGTTTGCTGGCCAGCCCCGGCGTCAGGGTGAACAGCTGGCGCTCAAGCTCCGGCACGGTCTGGCCTTTACTGATCTGCCCCAGCTCGCCGCCCTGCGCCTTCGACGGGCAGGCGGAATATTTCAGCGCCAGCTCGGCAAACTGCGCGGGGAACTGCTCCAGGCGCTGCTGCAGTATTTCAGCCTGAACCAGCGCCAAGCTGCGCGCCTCGGCGTCGTCCGGGGCACATTCGAGCAGGATGTGCCGCACCGCCAGCAGCGGTGCGCTATGAAAGCGCCCGCGATTGCTTTCGAAGTAACGCAGACAAGTGGCCTCATCACACTCAGGCACCTGCACTTCGCGCTCCAACAGCAGGCGCGTGGCCGCCTCTTCTTCGTTCTCACCTGCCCCGACCTGCAACGACAGGCCCAGCGCGGCGATGCGCTGCTGCAACAGCTCGCGGATCACCAGCGCACGGGCAGCCATGAACACCGCCTCCTCGCGGTCAACTGCCGGGTGGTACTGCAGCTCCTGGGCCATGGCCTGGGGGCTGATCGATACCGCGTTGACACTGATGATCGGCCACTCCTGCTCACTGCTGGCGATCAGTTGCGCCGCGGGCTCAAGCTCCACCGCCGCCACGCTCAATTCTGGCGCAGGTAGCGTTGAAGAGGCGCAGCCACCGCCGCCGCCATTGCCGCCGCCACATCCACATCCGCTTGACATGACTGTCTCCTCAGATTTTCTGCCGAACGATTTGATAACGACGCCCCAGGTACCAGATCGGTGCGCTGACCACATGCACCAGACGGGTAAAAGGGAACAGCACGAACAGGGTCAGGCCCAGGAACACGTGCAACTTGTACACCAGGCTGACCGGGGCAATCGCAGCGGCCGCCTCGACGGGACGCAACAGCACGGTGTTCTGCGCCCAATCGGCGAGCATCACCATGACCGAACCATCCATGTGTCCTGTGGAGGCAACGATGGTCATCAAGCCAAGCACCAACTGAGCCAGCAGCACCAGCAAAATCAGGATGTCCGAGGTGCTGGAGGTGGCGCGCACCCGTGGGTCGGTCAGGCGCCGGTGAATCAGCATGATCAGGCCGATCAGGCACAACAGGCCGAAGAAGCCACCCGAGACCATGGCCAGCAGTTGCTTGTTTTCGGTGCTGATCACATGGTGATAGACCGAGGCCGGTGTCAGCAGGCCAACGAAGTGCCCAGCCAGAACGAACAGCACCCCGACGTGAAACAAGTTGCTCGCCGCGCGCATGCCGCGATTGGACAGCATCTGGCTAGAGCTCGCCTTCCAGGTGTACTGCGACAGGTCAAAACGCGCCCAACTGCCCAACAGGCAGACCGCCAGGGCGACATAGGGATAGACCCCAAACATCAACAGATTCCATTTAGACATTGCCCACCTCCGAGGCCGGCGCGCTGGCCTGGCCTTGATGCTGAAAATCAACCCAGTGCAGCGGTACCGCGCTTTCTTCCCGGGCCTTGCCCGGCGCACTCGGCATGGCGCTGCAACGCTCCTGCTGTTCGGCCTTGAGGAAGTCCACCGCCTCTTCCTCCCAGACCTTGTCCAGTGCTTCGAGCGAGTCATCGCGCTGTTCGGCGGCCACCTGCTCGCGCAGGTCGGCCACGGCCTGGTGCGGTTCGGCACCTGCGATTTGCAGCAGCGCGCGGAAGCAGCTGGCGTAGGCGCTCTCGCGCTCTTCCAGGCGTGCCGCCAGCAACGCCAGCAAGTGCGCGACATCGGCTAGGCCCTCGCGGGCCTCGAGGTCTTCGCGGGTCGAGAGGTACTCCAGGTACAGCGGGATGTAGTCCGGCAGCTCCTTGACGCCGATGGCGAAACCGGCCTCCTCGTACTGCGCGAGCATGTCGACCATGGCCTGACCACGGTCGCGGGACTCACCATGCACATGTTCAAACAGCAGCAACGACAGCGACCGGCCACGGCCAAACAAGGCGCCATAGTGCTCCTGGCCATCCATCAGGTCGTTGTTGCAGATCAGTTCCAGCAGCTCGAACAGTGCGCCACGCTGGCGCGGGCTGATTTCCCGCGCCTGAATGATGGCCTGCTCCAGTTCGTCGCGTCCGGCCACCAGGTTTTCGGTCGGGTAATCCAGCAGCAGCGAAATCACTTTAAGAATGCGCATGCTCAGTCCTCCCACAACTGTACGGTTTTGAGAATGTCGCGGCGGTTGGCCTTCTTGGCCCCGAACATATTGGTGTCGGAGCTACCACTGCAGCCGCTGCCAAAGCTGAAGCCGCACCCGGAACGCTCGGCAAAAGCGTCGCTCATGGCCTCTTCACGGTGGGCGCTGGGCACCACATAGCGGTCCTCGTAGTTGGCGATGGCCAGGTAGCGGTACATTTCTTCGACCTGGTTCACGCTCAGGCCAACATCCTTCAGCACTTGCAGGTCCTGTACGCCTTCAACCTGCTCGGAGCGCTTGTAGGCGCGCATCGCCAGCAGGCGTTTGAGCGCACGCTTCACCGGTTTCTCGTCACCGGCGGTGAGCAAGTTGGCCAGGTAGCGCAGCGGAATCCGCAGGCTGTCGACATCGGGGATCACGCCGTTCATGCCGACTGTGCCAGCAGCGGCGGCATTCTGGATCGGCGACAGTGGCGGTACGTACCAGACCATCGGCAGCGTGCGGTACTCAGGGTGCAACGGCAGCGCCAACTTCCAGTCCACGGCCATCTTGTACACCGGCGAGCGCTGCGCGGCGTCGATCACCGACTGCGGCACGCCGTCTTCCAGGGCCTGGCGAATCACCGCCGGATCGTTAGGGTCGAGGAAGATTTCCAGCTGCTTCTCGTACAGGTCATGCTCATTAGCGGTGCTGGCCACTTCGCTGATGCGGTCGGCGTCATACAGCAGCACACCGAGGTAGCGAATACGCCCGACACAAGTTTCGGCACAAACGGTCGGCATCCCGGCTTCAATCCGTGGGTAGCAGAAAATGCACTTCTCGGATTTGCCGCTTTTCCAGTTGAAGTAGATTTTCTTGTACGGGCAGCCGCTGATGCACATACGCCAGCCGCGGCACTTCTCCTGGTCGATCAGGACGATGCCGTCTTCCTCGCGCTTGTAGATCGCGCCACTGGGGCACGACGCCGCACACGCCGGGTTCAGGCAGTGCTCGCACAGGCGCGGCAGGTACATCATGAAGGTGTTTTCGTACTCACCGTAGATGTCCGCCTGGATCTGATCGAAGTTCTTGTCCTTGCGCCGCTTGGCAAACTCGGTACCGAGGATTTCTTCCCAGTTCGGGCCCCACTCGATCTTTTCCATGCGCTTGCCCGACACCAGCGAGCGCGGCCGCGCGGTGGGCTGGTGATTGCCCAGCGGGGCGGTGTGCAGGTGTTGGTAGTCGAAGTCGAACGGCTCGTAGTAGTCATCCAGGCCTGGCAGGTCCGGGTTGGCGAAAATGTTCGCCAACACTCGGAACTTGCCGCCGATGCGCGGATTGATGCTGCCGTTGGCGTTACGCACCCAGCCGCCTTTCCACTTGTCCTGGTTTTCCCATTCTTTCGGGTAGCCGATCCCAGGCTTGGTTTCGACGTTGTTGAACCAGGCGTATTCCATGCCTTCACGGCTGGTCCAGACGTTCTTGCAGGTGATCGAACACGTGTGACAGCCGATGCATTTGTCCAGGTTCAGGACCATGCCAATTTGCGAACGAATTTTCATGACAGCACTCCTCAATCCATCTCGGTTGGCAGCGGGCGTGGCAGCTCATCGCTGTTGGAACCCTCAAGCCAATCGACCTTGGCCATCTTGCGCACCACGACGAATTCGTCGCGGTTGCAACCGACCGTGCCGTAATAGTTGAAACCGTAGGCTTGCTGGGCGTAGCCACCGATCATGTGGGTCGGCTTGAGCACCACGCGGGTCACCGAGTTGTGGTGGCCGCCGCGGGTCTTGGTGGTCTCGGAGCCCGGCACGTTCACGATCCGTTCCTGGGCGTGGTACATCATCACCATGCCTTCCTTGACCCGCTGGCTGACCACCGCACGGGCGGTCAAGGCACCGTTGGCGTTGAAGCACTCGATCCAGTCGTTGTCTTCGATACCGGCGCGTTTGGCGTCGATCTCCGACAGCCAGACAATCGGCCCGCCACGGCTCAGGGTGAGCATCAGCAGGTTGTCGCTGTAGGTGCTGTGGATGCCCCACTTCTGGTGCGGGGTGATCCAGTTGAGGACGATCTCGGTTTCACCGTTGCTGCGCTTGCCTTTGACTGCGGCGATGGTCTGGGTGTTGACCGGTGGCCGGTAGCTCATCAACTGCTCACCGAAGGCCTGCATCCACGGGTGATCCTGGTAGAACTGCTGGCGGCCGGTGATGGTGCGCCATGGGATGTTTTCATGGACGTTGGTGTAGCCGGCGTTGTAGCTGACGTGATCGTCTTCGAGCCCCGACCAGGTCGGGCTGGAGATGATCTTGCGCGGCTGCGCCTGGATGTCACGGAAGCGAATCGCCTCGTGGGCCTTGGACAATGCTAGGTGGCTGTGATCGATGCCAGTGAACTCAGACAGCGCCGCCCAGGCCTTGACCGCCACGTGGCCGTTGGTTTCCGGTGCCAGCGACAGAATCACTTCGGCTGCGTCGATTGCGGTATCGATCTTCGGCCGGCCCTGGCTGATCCCCGGGTCGTTCTCGCGGTAGTTCAGTTCACCCAGGAATTTGACCTCCTCCTCGGTGTTCCAGTTGATGCCCTTACCGCCGTTGCCGAGTTTTTCCAGCAGTGGCCCGAGCGAGGTGAACTGCTTGTAGATGGCCGGGTAGTTGCGCTCGACCACTTGCAGGTTCGGGGCGTTCTTGCCCGGCTGCGGAGCCACGCCGGCGGTTTTCCAGTCGGTGCCGCCAAACGGCTGGGCCAGTTCGCCGACGCTGTCATGCATCAACGGTACGGTGACCAGGTCCTGCTCGATGCCCAGGTGCCCTTCGGCCATGGCCGAGAAGGCCTTGGCAATGCCCTTGTAAATTTCCCAGTCCGAACGCGACTCCCAGGCCGGATCAATGGCCGCCGACAACGGGTGGATGAAGGGGTGCATGTCCGAGGTGTTCATGTCGTCCTTCTCGTACCAGGTCGCGGTCGGCAGGACGATGTCGGAATACACGCAGGTCGAAGACATACGGAAATCCAGGGTGGTGACCAGGTCGAGTTTGCCAATGGCACCTTCGTCGACCCATTCGGCTTCCTCTGGCTTGCAGTCGCCGACCTGGCCGATGTCTTCGTTCATCACCCCGTTACGGGTACCGAGCAAGTACTTGAGCATGTACTCATGGCCCTTGCCCGACGAACCCAGCAGGTTGGAGCGCCAGATGAACATGTTGCGCGGGAAGTTGACCGGGTTGTCCGGCTGTTCGCAGGCAAACCGAAGCGAGCCGTCCTGCCAGGCCTTGACCACGTAGTCCTTGGGCAACATGCCGGCGGCGGCGGCGTCGCGGCAGATGTGCAGCGGGTTGGTATTGAGCTGCGGCGCGCTGGGCAACCAACCGGCGCGTTCGGCGCGGATGTTGTAGTCCAGGGCGTGTTCGGGGAATTGGCTCTTGTCAGCGAGTGGCGAGAGCACGTCGTGCATGCTCATCTTCTCGTGACGCCATTGCGAACTGTGGGCGTAGAAGAAGCTGGTGCCGTTCATCTGCCGTGGCGGACGGTTCCAGTCCAGGCCGAAGGCCAGTGGCAGCCAGCCGCATTGCGGACGCAGCTTTTCCTGGCCGACATAGTGCGCCCAGCCACCACCGGTCTGGCCGACACAACCGCAGAGCATGAGCATGTTGATCAGCCCACGGTAGTTCATGTCCATGTGATACCAGTGGTTCATCGCCGCACCGACGATGATCATCGAGCGGCCACGGGTCTTGTCGGCGTTGTCGGCAAACTCACGGGCGATCTGGATGGCTTTCTCACGGCTGACGCCAGTGATCTGCTCCTGCCACGCTGGGGTGCCCGGCACGCTGGCATCGTCATAGTCGCGGGCGACGTTGGCACCGCCCAAGCCACGGTCGATGGCCAGGTTAGCCGCCGACAGGTCGAATACGGTGGCGACCTTGACCTGGCTGCCATCGGCCAGGGTCAGGCTGCGCACCGGCACACGGCGGTATTGCACGGCATCACCGGCGACATGCTGGAAGTGCTCGTGGGATTCACCGGCAAAATACGGGAAGGCCACTTCGGCCACGTCACCACCGATCAGGCTCAGGCTCAGGTCCACCTCACGGCCAGCACCACCTTCACGCGCAAGGATGTTCCACTTGCCCTGCTCGCCCCAGCGGTAACCGATCGAACCTTGTGGCGAAACCAGCTCGCCATTGGCATCGAGGGCAATGGTTTTCCACTCAGGGTTGTTCTCCTGGCCAAGGTTGTCGGCCAGATCCGAGGCGCGCAGGAAGCGATCAGGCTGGTAGCCGGCGCCGGGTGCGGTGCCGAGCATCGGCTTGAGCAACACCAGTACCGGCAGGTCGGTGTAGCGCTTGGCGTATTCGGTGAAATAAGCGCTGGGCTGATCCAGGTGAAACTCTTTGAAGATCACATGGTTGAAGGCCTGGGCCAGGGCCGCGTCGGTGCCCTGCTTGGGGTTGAGCCACAGGTCGGTGAGCTTGGCCACTTCCGAGTAGTCAGGGGTAATAGCCACGGTCTTGGTGCCCTTGTAGCGCACCTCAGTGAAGAAGTGCGCATCGGGGGTACGGGTCTGCGGGACGTTGGAGCCCCAAGCGATGATGTAGTTGGAGTTGTACCAGTCCGCCGACTCTGGCACGTCGGTCTGCTCGCCCCAGACCATCGGCGAGGCCGGTGGCAGGTCGCAGTACCAGTCATAGAAACTCAGGCAAGTGCCGCCAATCAGCGACAGGTAACGCGCGCCGGCGGCGTAGCTGACCATTGACATGGCCGGGATCGGCGAGAAGCCCACCACCCGGTCAGGGCCGTACTGCTTGACGGTGTAAACGTTAGCCGCGGCGATGATCTCGGTAACCTCATCCCAGCTGGAGCGAATGAAGCCGCCCATGCCGCGCTTGCTTTTGTACGAATCGGCCTTGGCCTTGTTCTCGACGATGCTCGCCCAGGCTTCGACCGGCGCCATGCTCTGGCGCGCTTCACGCCACAATTTGAGCAACGGCTTGCGGATCTTCGGGTACTTGAGGCGGTTGGCGCTGTAGATGTACCAGCTGTAACTGGCGCCCCGAGGGCAGCCGCGCGGTTCATGGTTGGGCAGGTCGTTACGGGTGCGCGGATAGTCGGTCTGCTGGGTTTCCCAGGTGATCAGGCCGTTCTTCACGTAGATCTTCCACGAGCAGGAACCGGTGCAGTTCACCCCGTGGGTCGAACGTACGATCTTGTCGTACTGCCAGCGTGAACGGTAGACGTTCTCCCAGTCGCGCGACTCTTTGCGAGTCTCGCCGTGACCGTCGGAAAACTCGCTTTGCTTGCGGTTGAAGAACCGCAATTGATCGAGCAAATGACTCATGATGCTTTCCTCTCAGGCTTGCTGTGGGGTTCTGTGCCCCACCCACGCAACAATTGAATTCCACTCATGTCAGCAAGGGGTTTCGGCGCCTTTGCGGGCGTACCACCACCAGGTCACGACAATGCAGCTCAGGTAAAAGCCGACGAACATGTAGAAAGCCATCGCGGAACTTCCGGTCATGGCCATCGAGGTGCCGAAGGTCTTGGGAATGAAGAAGGCGCCGAAGGCCCCCATGGCCGAACTGAAACCGAGCACTGCAGCCGATTCCTTACCGGCGTTTTTCAGCGCCTGCTCGTGGGCCTTCGCACCTTTGCCAGCGGCGGCCTTTTCGTGTTGGGTGCGAAAGATCACCGGGATCATGCGGAAGGTCGAACCGTTGCCGATGCCGGTGGTGAAGAACAGCAACATGAACATGCCGAGGAAGCCGTAGAAGTTGCCGTGGGCGCCCTGCTGCGGAATGAAGTGCAGCACACCGAAGACCATCACGATCATCAGCACGAAGTTCCACAGGGTGACGCGGGCACCGCCGAGCTTGTCCGCCAGCCAGCCGCCCAAGGGGCGAACCAGGGCGCCGACCAGTGGGCCGAGGAAGGCAAAAGACAGCGCATTGACGTCCGGAAACGCGGTTTTGATCAGCATCGGGAAAGCGGCAGAGAAGCCGATGAACGAGCCGAAGGTGGCCAGGTACAACCAGCACATCAGCCAGTTGTGCTTACGCTTGAAGATCACCGCCTGCTCGCTGAACGAGGCTTTGGCACTGGACAAGTCGTTCATGAAGAACCAGGCCAGCAGGGTCACCGCGATGATGAATGGCACCCAGAGAAAGCCTGCGTTCTGCAGCCACAGCTGGCTGCCGTCAGCAAGCACCTGAGGAGCACCGCCGATCACCCCGAAGACGCCGAAGGTAATCACCAGCGGCACGCTGAACTGCATCACCGAAACACCGAGGTTACCCAGACCGGCATTCAGGCCCAGGGCCGTGCCCTGCTGCGACTTGGGGTAGAAGAAGCTGATGTTGGACATGCTCGAGGCGAAGTTGCCGCCGCCGAAGCCGCACAGCAGTGCGATCAACACAAACACGCTGTAAGGGGTGCTTGGGTCCTGTACGGCAAAGCCCATCCACAACGTCGGCGCCAGCAATGAGGCGGTGCTCAGGGCAGTCCAGCGGCGGCCACCAAAGATCGGCACCATGAACGAGTAGAACACCCGCAACGTAGCGCCAGACAGCCCGGGCAAGGCCGCCAGCAGGAACAACTGGTCGGAGGTGAAATTGAAGCCGATCGCGTTCAGACGCACGATCACCGTGCTCCAGACCATCCACACGGCAAAGGCCAACAGCAGCGCAGGAATGGAAATCCACAAGTTGCGGGTCGCGGTTTTCTTGCCGCTGCGTCCCCAGAACGCGGGGTCCTCCGGGCGCCAGTCATGAATGACCGGGCCCGCGTCAGGCTTGTTAAGAACCGACATGGTCTTCTCCTTGAGCAATGCTGGAAAACGGATTCGAGGCTGCCTGCGGCTGTTTGCCGAGCAGCGGGCGTTTGCGGATTTCGCTGAAGTACATCCAGATGAGGGACACCCAGACCACGCCGTACATCAACATGAAGGCCGAGGAGCGCACGCCGGTGAGGTCCACCAGGGCGCCAAACATGATCGGCAGGATGAAGCCGCCCAGGCCGCCGGCCAGGCCGACGATGCCGGACACCGCCCCCATGTTTTGCGGGTAGTCGTTGGCGATGTATTTGAAGACCGAGGCTTTGCCGAAGGCGAAGGCAATACCGATGATGAACAGCAGGACAGTGAACAGCACCGGGCTCAGGCCGATGTGAAAGTCCAGCGGGCCATTGAGGGTTTGCACCTGCAGTTGGGTCTGCGGGTAGGACAGCAGAAACAGGCAGATCCAGCTGACCCACAGCACCCACCAGGTCACACTCTGCGCGCCCCAGCGGTCCGACATCCAGCCACCGACTGCACGCAGCACGCCCCCAGGCAGCGAGAAACAGGCGGCCAGCAGCGCTGCGCTTTGCAGGTTAAAGCCGTATTCCTCGACGTAGTACTTGGTCATCCACAATGCCAGCGCTACATAGCCGCCGAAGACAATCGAGTAGTACTGGCAGTAGCGCCACACCGCAGGGTCGGCCAACGCCTTGAGCTGCTCGCCCAGGCTTGCGCCCTGGGTGCTGCGGTGAGCCTTGTTGTCGGCACTGAAGAACCAGAACAGCAAGGCGGTGATAAACAGCACGGCACTGAACACCTTGGGCACCAGCTGCCAGCTGCCAGCGGCAATCAACGCCGGGGCAACGAACTTGGTCACCGCCGAGCCTGCGTTGCCGGCACCAAACACGCCCATGGCAAAGCCCTGGTTTTCCTTCTCGAACCATTTGGCGACATAGGCGATACCGACCGAGAACGAGCCTCCGGCCAGGCCGACAAACAGCCCCAGTACCAGGAACTGCCAGTAGGCGGTGGCATGACTGATCAGGTACAGCGGCAACACGCAAGACAGCATCAACAGGAAGAACACGATGCGGCCGCCAAAGCGGTCGGTCAGCATCCCCAGCGGCAGGCGCACCAGTGAACCGGTCAGCACCGGAGTGGCGGCCAACAGGCCGAACTGGGTTTCGTTAAGGTCCAGCAACTCCTTGATAGGGACGCCGAGCACGGCAAACATCATCCAGACCATGAAGCAGACGGTGAAGGCCAGCGTACTCATGCCCAGTACCAGGCCCTGTCGTACACGCGGTGGGTTCATCTTGCGTCTCCCGTTAGTAAGCATTGGCGGCAGACTAGAGAGGCAAACCCGGTAAAAACTTGATGCGCGTCAACGAAGCCAAAGCCGGTTCAGGCCTATGATTTGCCCGCCTACCTCCAACGAGGTAGCGCCCACAAACCTCTAAACCCTTTGTTTATCAGCGTGTTGGCGTTTTCAGAGCGCATATTCGGGCTAACTCGAAGGGTCAGAACTCTTTAGAGGTAGAAGGCCAGGGATGGGCTGCAAAACCAAAGGCGATCACTCGCCGGAGCCCTGCATGCGTGTTTTTCCCTGTTTCGCCTCAGGCCCACGGCCATGATCCGTTGGCTACGCAGTTCCCTCCCCGCGCGCGCTGGTTTGGCGGTCATCTTGATTGCCGTATTGGCGCTGGCAAGTTCGCTGAGCGCCGGCCTGATCGCCTGGTTCAGCCAGGGCGATGCCGCGGCGATCAACACCGCAGGCTCGGTGCGCATGGAAACCTACCGCCTGAGCTGGCAGCTTGCCGCCGGCGCCGATAAAGCAGAAATCACTGGCATCAGTCAGAGCCTGCAACAGCGGCTCAACAGCCAGACACTCAAGGCGGTACTCGAAGACGGCCGAAACGCCGAACTTGAAGCCAGCTACCAAAACCTTCAGCTGTACTGGCAACAAACCCTGATTCCAGCACTGGAACGTGGTGATGCGGCGACGTTCCAGGCCAGCGCCCTGCCCTTCGTCGAACAGCTCAACCAGTTCGTCAATCTGCTGCAGCGCCAGAGTGAACACAAACAGACCTGGCAACAGTTGATTCAAGGCGCGGCACTGTTCATCACCATGATCGTCCTGCTGGTAGGCTTGCACGAACTGCAAAGCAACGTGATCAGCCCGCTGCAGGAACTGGTGGATGCCACCCAGCGCTTTCGCCGCGGCGAATTCCAGGCGCGGGTCAACCATCAATCCGAGGATGAGCTGGGTCAGCTGGCCACCAGCTTCAACGCCATGGCCGAAACCATCGAGCAGTCCCATCGCACCCTGGAAACCCAGGTCCAGCAGAAGACCTTGCACCTGCAACAGGCCAATGCTGCGCTTGAGCTGCTGTATCAAAGCAGTAGCAGCCTGGCCACCCGCCTGGCCAACGCCGAAGGCCTGGATGTGCTGATCCGCCGCTTCCAGCAGCGCCTGCCCGGCCTGCGCTTGTCGCTGTGCCTGCAGGGCCAACTGCAAGCCCCGGCGCAACAGTTGCTCGCCCTGCACGGTGCCGACAGCCGCAAAGTCTGCGCCAGCAGCGATTGCGCCACCTGCCAGCGCCACGAACAACCCAACCCGCACAGCTACAGCATCAGCAACCAGGGCAGCGCCCTGGGTGAACTGAAGGCACACTTTATTGATGGCCATGCCCCACAAGCCTGGGAAACCCAGCTGATTCAGGCCCTGGCCAACCTCATCGGCACGTCCCTGTCACTCAAGCGCCAACGCGAGCAGGATCACCGCCTGCTGCTGCTAGAAGAGCGCGCGATCATCGCCCGTGAGCTGCATGACTCACTGGCCCAGGCGCTGTCGTACATGAAGCTGCAAGTCAGCCGCATGCAGACGCTGATGCGCCGCGGTGAGCCACAAGAGACCCTGGAAGGCGTGACCGCCGAGCTGCGTGAAGGGCTGAACAACGCCTACCGCCAACTGCGCGAACTGCTGACCACCTTTCGCCTGCAGATTCACGATGACGGCCTCGCTCAGGGCCTGAAAGACACCGCCCAGGAATTCACCCGCAAAGGCGCTTTTCAGGTCCACCTGCACATCGACAACCTGGCCTTCGAACTGTCGGCCAGTGAACAGATCCACATCCTGCAAATCACCCGCGAGGCGCTTTCCAACTGCCTGCGCCACGCCCACGCGCAAAACACCTGGCTGCAGCTGCGCCAGAACGGCGAAAGCGTGTGCCTGTCCATCGAGGACGATGGTCGCGGTTTCGTCGGCAGCCGTGATCCCCGTGAGCACCATGGCCTGAACATCATGGACGAGCGGGCGCGCAGCCTGTACGGCCAGTTGCAGATCCTTACCCGCGAGCCGCAAGGCACTCGGGTACAAATGGAATTTCGCCCGGAGTTTCTCGGGCGCCCTACCCAAGGTAACGTCACATGAACAGCCCAGCCCTCTGCCGCATCCTGTTGGTCGATGACCACCCGATGATGCGTCGCGGCATCCGCCAGATGCTCGAACTGGAAGACGACTTCGAGATTGTCGGCGAGGCCAATCACGGCGAAGAAGCCCTGGCGATGATCGAGCCGCTGCAACCAGACCTGGTGTTGCTGGACAACAACATGCCGCAAATGAACGGCATCGAAACCCTGCGCCACCTGCGCAACCTGTCGTTCAGCGGTAAAGTCCTGTTGTTCACCGTCTCCGACGCCGAAGACGATATCCGTGATGCCTTGCGCCTGGATGCCGATGGCTACCTGCTCAAAGACATGGAGCCGGAACTGTTGGTCCAGTACATCCGCGATGCGATGGATGGCACCCTGGTAATCAGCCCGGGGCTGACCCAGGTGATGGCCCAGGCCCTGCGCTCACCGCCGCGCCAACCCGAGGTTGAACTGACCGAACGCGAACGCCAGGTCCTCAAAACCATCGCCAGCGGTTACAGCAACAAGGTCATCGGCCACAAGCTTGGGATCACCGAAGGCACGGTCAAAGTCCATGTGAAAAACCTATTGCACAAACTCGGCCTGCGCTCGCGGGTCGAGGCCGCTGTCTGGGCCATGGAGCATCTGCGCCACTAAGCTTATGCCCCTTTGGAGGTAGGCCGGCAGAGGCATAGGCCGGTGGCGCCTGGCGCTCTACCATGGCGGTCAGCGGAGGTATCCCATGCTGACCCACCCTTCACATGTACTGTTTTTACGCCGTCATCACCTGTTCAACCAATTGCCTGAGAACATTTTCGAGCAAGTCTGCGGCCTGGCCATGCAGCGGCGCCTGAGTTGTCACGACACCCTCATGCACCAGCGTGATCCGGCCAAGCGTTTTTTCCTCCTGGTCAGTGGCCAGATCAAGCTCTACCGCATCACCGCCCAAGGTCAGGAAAACCTCGTCGAGGTGATTCAGCCGGGGCAGTCCTTTGCCGAAGCCCTGCTGTTCAGCCAGACCCGCTACTACCCGGTCAGCGCCACCGCGCTCAAGGACAGCGTGGTGATCAGCATCGAAGGCAACCACTACCGCAATGCCCTCGAAGACCAGCCGCAGGTGTGCCTGTCGATCCTCGCCAGCATGAGCATCAACCTGCACCAGCGCCTCAAGGACATCGACACCCTGACCTTGGCCAGCGCCAGTCAACGGGTGATCAACTACCTCCTGCAGGAGCGCGACCCGCAGGATGATCGCGTGGTCTTGCAAGTGCCCAAGCGCCTGGTAGCGTCGAAACTGGGGATTCAACCGGAGACGTTTTCGCGCATCCTCCACCGCTTGGTGGAGCACGGTTTGATTGCCATGGAGCGACGTGACATTCGTATATTGGCGACTGAGGCGCTGGTCGATTACCAGCATTGATGGGCCAAAGTAACCAAAACTCGCGCCCCTTCCGACCGGGGAGCAGCCGAAGGGCCGTCGCTGCCCCATCGATGCTTGGGTTACGCCTAGGCGGGCTTTCAGGCCATCTCGCCTGTATTTTGCAACATCACGTGGTGTAGCCAATTTGAAGTTTTGAAATTTTGAAATGGCGTACAAAAATCAAAAAGAATCCAACGGGTCAAGCATCATAGGGAAGAATGAAATAGGTCGTGGGTTGGCGGCCTGCCATTCCAGTGCGAAGGCTTTACCTTGTTCGATTTGTTCGGGGGTCATTTGGGCGGATATTTCTTCAAGATTCTCTTTTGCGAACTCTAGTACTCCGCCACCTCCGTCTAGAACTAGTAGTAATGATGTCAGGCCATAAGCCTTTATCAAATCTAACGGGAAATCAAAATAGGTTCGTAAGTGCGCAGACTCAGAGGCCAAGTGACCTACACCATTTTGATAACCTGTTTTTGCCGCTTCTTCAATCCAGTAACGCACCACCGCCATGTCGCCTTGGTTTTCATAAATGATAACGGCGTACCTAACCATGGCTTCTGGGTGACCATTTTCAGCGGCAGCTTTGTACCAGCGCTCAATTTCCTGGCTGCGTCGCCAAGGTAGCCAAAAAAACCCATCGCCGTTATGGTATCTTCTTGCCAACCAATACTGAGCAAATGGGAATTCTGCTTCAGCAGATTTAACTAAAAACTCTAACTCTCCCGTCACGCGATAAAAAATATACAACCCTTCCGGGTCTCCTTTTGCGGCTAGCGCTTTGGATATTTTCCATGCCTCCAAAGACCAGTCGTCTGAACTTTTATAGCCTGCTGGGCAATTACCTAATATGTTGCAAAGCCCGCTACCGCTATGGCCCAGGCGAATCATTGCATAGAGGTTGCCTTGACTCGCAGAGGCCTCAAGGAAATTTCTGGCTTCTGCTGTCATGTAACGATTCTTATGGCGAAGGTCTTCGCCTAAATAAAACTGCGCCTCTGCGTCTCCGGCTTCAGCGGCAATACGCAACTCTTTTTCGGATGGCTTGTACTGGTTATACAGCATAATACCGCGATCTTTCGCCGCCTGCTGATCCGGCGACAATGCCGCAAATGAAGATACTGAAAAAATTGCAAAAACCCCAAGTAGCGTAACGAGTGATAGATATTTAAAGACCTGGGAATCTATCATTGTCCTACTCCTGTGTATTTCGCAACGCCACCTGGAACATAATCTCTACCGTAATATCCGCGGCGCTCACAGTAATTATCTTTCCTTGCGCCGAGTATCGCAGAGTTTTTCTTGTACTTTGCCCGAGTCTGATCGGCCAGATGGTCATGTAGCCTTTCTACGCCTTCGGCCATGAAGCTGTCCATCTTTAACCTATTTGTACAATACGACTGGCCTGGGGTTTCCGATTTGCTGCCAAAGCGGCTCATTCGCATACACGCTTCTTCAAACTGCAGTTGAGCGGTGGACAGATTACCTTTTTTTTGTGCATTAATAACAATCCAGCCCAATAACCGGTTGATTGCTCTCTGCTGAAGCATCCAACATTCTGATTTATTGTAACGTCTTTTACTCTCAACTAATTTGTTTGTACTGTAATCTTTGCGGAAGGACGTAACTTCAAACGCTTTCGCCTCACTAATCAACGTCATCAACATTGGCCCCAAGGCTTCCGGAATCGCCTCCACGGTCCATTGCTCCAACTCTGAGGGGTTGTCGTAGTTCACGATGGTGTGCGCGATCGGTCCACCCTTGCCAGCGGAAGTAAGTGCCTCACAGAGCTCAGCTATCTTGTCGAACCCCATCAGGTAGAGCATGCCTGGATCGAGGCCCGCCAGGCCGAGCAAGTTCATTTTGCTGAACAGGTCCACCGCACTGCCATCCACCCAGTCCAGTGGCTGGCCGTGGTTTTTGTGCAGTTCGCGTCGAAACAGGTTCAACAGTTCATAGACGGCGTCGTACCCCACCTCAAAGGCAAACGTACCCTTGGCGCCGGGGCCAAAGATCAAGGCGGCAGTGGCGCCATCGTCGATCGGTGCGTTCGCCGCCACGCCAGTGAGTGATGCTGCGCTTTTATTCCTCGACGTCATAATTTCTTGAGGGCTTAATCCTCATATAACCTATAACAATCAAAACGAATCCAACGGGTCAAGCATCATAGGGAAGAATGAAATAGGTCGTGGGTTGGCGGCCTGCCATTCCAGTGCGAAGGCTTTACCTTGTTCGATTTGTTCGGGGGTCATTTGGGCGGATATTTTGACAAGATGTCTTTCTGTAAATCTTAATGTGTCTCCGCCACCATCAAGCACTAATAATAATGACGTCAAGCCATAAGCTTTGACTAAGTCGAGCGGAAAATCAAAATAGGTTCGCAAGTGCGCATATTCAGAGGCCAAGTGACCTACACCATTTTGATAACCTGTTTTTGCCGCTTCTTCAATCCAGTAACGCACCACCGCCATGTCGCCTTGGTTTTCATAAATGATAACGGCGTACCTAACCATGGCTTCTGGGTGGCCATTTTCAGCGGCAGCTTTGTACCAGCGCTCAATTTCCTGGCTGCGTCGCCAAGGTAGCCAAAAAAAACCATCGCCGTTATGGTATCTTCTTGCCAACCAATACTGAGCAAATGGGAATCCTGCTTCAGCGGATTTTATCAATGAGTCAAAGTCCCCTGTTACTTTATAGAGTATATACAGCCCTTCAGGATCTCCTTGTGCCGCTTGCTCTTTTGATATTTTTAACGCTTCCCGAAGCCAACCTTCTTGGCTTTTAAAACCTGCCGGGCAATTTCCTAATATATTGCACAGCCCACTGCCGCTATTGCCCAGACGAATCATCGCATACAAGTTGCCTTGACTCGCAGAGGCCTCAAGAAAATTTCTGGCTTCTGCTGTCATGTAACGATTTTTATGGCGAAGGTCTTCGCCCAAATAAAACTGCGCCTCTGCGTCTCCGGCTTCAGCGGCAATACGCAACTCCTTTTCGGCGGGTTTATATTGATTGTACAGCATTATGCCGCGCTCTTTCGCCGCCTGCTGAGCCGGCGACAATGCCGCAAATGAAGATACTGAAAAAATTGCAAAAACCCCAAGTAGCGTAACGAGTGATAGATATTTAAAGCCCTGGGAACCTATCATTGTCCTGCTCCTGTGTATTTCGCAATGCCACCTGGAATATAATCTCTACCGTAATATCCGCGGCGCTCACAGTAATTATCTTTTCCCGCGCCGAGCAACGCAGAACTGACCCGATATTCGGCACGAATCTCATCGGCCAGATGGTCATGTAGCCTCTCTACGCCTTCGGCCATGAAGTTGTCCATTTTTAACCTATTTGTACAATACGACTGGCCTGGGGTTTCCGATTTGCTGCCAAAGCGGCTCATTCGCATACACGCTTCTTCAAACTGCAGTTGAGCGGTGGATAGATTGCCTTTTTTCTGTGCATTAATAACGATCCAATCCAATAGCCGGTTAATTGCTCTCTGCTGAAGCATCCAAGCCTGTGATTCGGTGTAATGAGTTTTAACCTCTATCCACACATCTGTTACAAGATCGATTTCATAAGAAATAACATCAAACGCTTTCGCCTCACTAATCAACGTCATCAACATTGGCCCCAAGGCTTCCGGAATCGCCTCCACGGTCCATTGCTCCAACTCAGCGGGATAGCCGTAGTTCATGATGGTGTGCGCGATCGGTCCACCCTTGCCAGCGGAAGTAAGTGCCTCACAGAGCTCAGCTATCTTGTCGAACCCCATCAGGTAGAGCATGCCTGGATCGAGGCCCGCCAGGCCGAGCAAGTTCATTTTGCTGAACAGGTCCACCGCACTGCCATCCACCCAGTCCAGTGGCTGGCCGTGGTTTTTGTGCAGTTCGCGTCGAAACAGGTTCAACAGTTCATAGACGGCGTCGTACCCCACCTCAAAGGCAAACGCACCCTTGGCGCCAGGGCCAAAGATCAAGGCGGCTTTGATGCGCAGAATCAGTCGACCCTTATCGGCCGATAAGCTGAACTCCGCGGACGCACCGACACCAGCCGCACCAGCGAGTTCGCCTTCCAGCCGGGCCAGGCTCAGCCACTGACTACCCATGTACTGGGCGTGCTGTGAGGGCGTTGATGGCAACGAAACGCTGCGCAGTGCAACCAGGTCTGCAGGCGGCGCCCAGTTCAACGCCCCGGTCAGGCGAATACCCGCCTGCACGCCGGCAAACAGGTTAAAGGCGGCAGTGGCGCCATCGTCGATCTGCACGTTAGCCGCAACGCCGGTGAGTGCCGCTGCGCTTTTTTGGGTGTGCGCTGCCGAGAGGACCGCTGCCGGTGCCTGGGCGTCTTGCAAGGCGCTGAGTCCTGCGCCATAGCGGGTATTGCTGGGCGTCAGAGTGATAGTGCTAGAGGCCAGGATGGCTGCGCCGGCAAAGCCCCAGGCATGCGCGCTGAGGTTGAAGGAGAAGCGCCCGACATTCATCTCGCCAACGCCTTGGCCATCGTAGCGCTGATACTGAACCTTGATGTCCCGGGCCGCGCTGCGCTTAGGCCAGTCAAGCTTGAACAGTTCGATTTCACCCTTGGCCAGGTTGACCTCAACCTGCACCTGTGCCGAGGCTTCAATGCCGTTAGGGGACAAGCTGCTGCTGGCACTGACGGTTTGTTGCACGTTGGCACTTTTTGGAGTCAGGCAGCGAATCAGTTGGGCCTGCGGGCTGCTGTCAAATAAGCGCAGATCGCGCTGAGCCCCGGCCATGAACAGCATCTGACGCAGTTGCTCACCCCAGGCGGAGCGCTGATCGGCACTGGCCAAGGTTTTGACTTCGTAGCCTTGTTCGGTCAGTTGGCGGTGGAACTGCTCGACATCAAAACCGCCTTCGTTGTCGAACCACGCACCTTGGTCGGCAACCGGCACTGCCCCCATGGAGGTGAGCCACTCATGAAAGTCGCTGTGGGCCTGATCCTTTGCGGATTTTCCAGCACTGTTTGCCCCCCATTTGACGGTGCTGTGCTCCTTTAGCGACTTGAGTAGCGTCAAGCTGATATGGCGCACCGCAGAACTGCTGGCTGGCCAGCTGATTTCTCGCAGCGGGAAGTCTGGTTTGACCAAGCGCTCTACCGGAGTGGGCATAAATTGCTCGGGTTCCCACAGCAGATGGCGCCGGGGCACGGTCGATGAGACATTGCTTTGCGCCAGCTGGCGGGTTGCTTCCAACTGGGTTTGCAGATCAACCCAGAGCGTACGTTCGCCTGCCACCAGACTGTCAGGTGCCTTGGTGTTTTCACCGCTGGCCTTGATCCAGGTTTCGTACTTGTCGAACAGACGCTGCTTGATTTCGGTTTGTTGCAGTTGCAGCGCCAGGTAGGCCTTTAGCGCTTGCACCCCCGCTTCAAGATCCGCACCTTGGCACAACGCCAACTCTGGCAGTGCAATGCCATAATCGGCTGCGTTGAGAATGGCATCGAGGTACTTCGGATAGGCGAATTTTGCCGCCTCCTGGGTGTACATGGCGTAGTAGCTCACCAGCTCTGCTTCACACTGGAGCAAGCAGCTCTCCAGGCGATTTCGATACTCGCTGGCGGCTTGCAGCACCCTGGCCACTTCATCGATTGAGAAGGTGCTGAGTTGCCCTTTGTCGTCCAGCAGCTTGGCGCGCTCGCTCAGGTAAACCTGAACAATGTCGCGGGCCTTGAGGGCTTCAGGGGTAAACAGTGCGCCGCCTTCGATCACGTATCCCTGACGTTTAGCTTGCGCTTGGGCAATGTTGGCCAGGTGTTTCCATTCCTGGTGAAGCACCATCAGCGCCTGGTATTTTTTATGGTTCTCCAGCATCCGCTTGTTGTCTTCGCTCGCTTTGTCACGCGAGTATGGATCAACGGGCCCCGCGCTTTTGGCGGCGATTTCGCGCTGTTTGTCTTCAGCCGCTGTCCTGACCTCCATGGCATAACGAGGGTCAGCAATGAGGGGTTCCTCTGCCTCGATTGCGAGCATTCGCGCCTGTTGCTCACCCTCCAGGAAATTGGCCAGTTTGGGTTCCAGAAAATAGTCCAGCAAATCGCAGGCATACAGGCCCTGCTGACGCTCCTGTGCGCTCTGGCCTGGGGCAATCAGTTCATCCAGCTGGCTGGCGGCTTCCTTGAGTGCGCCGGCCGCCTCAGCCGACAGTAACCAGAACGACTTCTCGTCGGTTGCGTAAATGATCTCGGCGTACACCGAAGAGCAGGCGAGCTTTTCCTGTGGGGCAAAACAAATGCTGGCGGAGGGTTTGGGTTTGGTCTGTGGATCCAGCTCGAGGCGCGTGGTGGTCGGCGGTGGCGCAGGCAGGTTTTCCGGCTCGGCGTAGGTTGTGGCTGGAGGTGTTGCGCGCACGGTTTCACTGCTGTGAATAGGAACGCTGAGGTTCCATCCCGGTTCGATGATATTGACAATGAAGGGGTTCAGCTGCCGCAGCTGCGCAACGCTACAACCATACTGCTGGGAAATTTCATTTAACGTATCGCCTGCTTTGACGGTGTAATTGATCACTTCCATTAGCGTTGTTTCTTCCTCGATCCAGGCAAACCATGCAGCACCCGCAGTTGTTCAACCTTGTCAAAAGCTTGATCAGCACCGCGTAGAATGGCCATGGCGGCGGGTTGAGTGGCAAGGTCAGTGCGCGCCAGCACCTCGGCTAACTGCAGTAGATGAGCGCTTTCGTAGATCTGGTGCTGGAGCGCCAGGTTCAGGTTGTCGATTAATGGGGGGAGTTTTGCGACATCCGGCTGGTTAAAGGCAGCGTACTGCTGGTCTAGCCAATACACCCAACGCAGCGTGACGTAGACCGGCTCGGTGCGAGGTGACAAGGTGAAGAAGGTGCTTGTCGGCGCTGGGGAAGAACGTGCTGCTTGCCAACTCAGCCAGCCCGGCGACAGGCCATGGATATGGCGGGTAGAGGGTACGTACACCGTTGACCAAGGGCCCAGCAACAGGTTCATTGACAAAGGCTGGGGCGTCCCCAGCAGGGCTGCGCACAAGGCGGGCTGATAGTAGGTCACCAAACTTTGACCGCCGGAGCCGTCATTGACTTTCAGTAGCCAACGCGCGTGCTTTAGTGCCAATTCACTGTTGGTCGCCGCAATCGCTATGCCGGCATGGTGGTGCTGGCAAAGCTGCTCACACCACTGGGCTATGGCGCTATCCGATTGCACGCTGAGCCAGATCGGCCCTGCACTCGCCTGCGAGGCAAAGTCAGTACCGATGAGCAGGTAGTCGAATGCGTGCACATGACGTGCGGTGAGCTCTTTTAACAGATCGGGATACAGCACCTGGTCAAGAATGAAATGCAGCGGCTGTGAAGTTGCCGCTAATGTGTTCTGCCGAGGTTGGTTGATGAAATCGATCAGTCCTTCTTGCATGCGCAGTCTCCTCGACTACAGGCGCCATTACTTTGCTTGCCACAGAGTTTGTGGATACCGGGCTGGATGGGGCCGTATAGCGCAATACCCGGCGGCAGCGCCTCGGGTGATGACAGCCCTTCGAGCATGCCGGGTAATACCGGAGCAGCTGCGGTTCCCACAGTGGGTGCACCACCGATTTGAATTTCGCTACTGCTGAAAATGCCGCCGGGACCGATGACGATGTGCTGGCCGCCGCCTTTCAAGGTGATGCTGGCGCTGGCATCGAGAATCACATGGGCACCCGCTTTGATGTGCAGTTGCTGGCCCGCTTCAACTGCCAGCGTTTGTCCGATGCGGGTATGGCTGCTGCTGGCGACCTGCAAGTAGTCGTTGGCCTTGAGTTCGACCTTGCGGTCCGCGCTCACGGTGCGCTGCTCTTCAGCTTCCAGTACCGCAATGCTGTTGCCCTTGATGGTTTCCCGCCGCTCGTTACCGACTTCCAGGCAGCTGTCATTCTCGATCTTTTGCTCCAGGTCGCGCTGGGCGCGCAGGTAGATCAACTCCTGGCCTTTGCGGTCCTCAATCGACAGCTCGTTGTAGCCACCGCTGTCAGGCGAGCTACGGCTGCGCAGCACGGTCTTGGTTTTGTTCGCGGGCAACGGGTAAGGCTGCGGGGTGAGCTTGTTGGGCACGCAACCGGTAATCAACGGCTGGTCGGGATTACCCTCCAGGTAGGTCACCACCACTTCCATGCCGATGCGCGGAAGGGTCACCGCGCCAAAACCCTGTCCAGCCCAACTGGACGCTACCCGTAGCCAGCAACTGCTCTTGTCACTGTTCAGCTCGGCACGGTCCCAGTGAAATTCGACTTTGACCCGCCCGTATTCATCGCAGTAGATGTCTTCCCCTGCTGGCCCGGTAACCCGCGCCGTCTGGCTGACCAGCTCGGCGTTGCGGGTGACCAGCGGCGGCCGATAGAACACGTCCCAGGGAATGGCGCTGAAGCTGTTGCGATAGCCTTGGCTGAAGCCGCCTTCGGGTTGGCTGTCGCTGCGGACTGACTCCTCAAGCACCTGCGGCTGTTTACCTTCATGGGTGACGCTGAGCAAGAGCCACAAGTCGTTGCAGTCTTTACGCGGGTGCTCGGTCAGGTCGAAGAAGTGGCCGCTGCGCAAAAACGGTTGGTCGCTTTGACCTTCGGCCAACTGGTAGTCACAGCGGTGCCGCTCCAGGGCCTGGCGGGCGCGTTGTCTGCCAAGGCTCTCGGTGTCCATCGACAACGGGTAGCGGTAGTCCTCAAGCTCCGGGCTGAACTCGGCGGTGAACTGGCTCTCCAGCAGCAGGCTTGGCCGCTGGAAGTCATAGCCGCGGCGCGTGACCGTGCTGGTGCGGGTGCTGAAGCGCCGGGTGAACTGGCTGATGACCGGGTGGTCCGCCACCAGACCACTGCCTTGCTGATACGGCGTGGCGCCAAGCTTGGGGAAAAACGTCTGGTCGTCGGTGAACACCAGCCGATGGCCGTCCGGGCTGTGCTGGTGGTGCCAGGCAATCCCGTCCTCACTGCACAGCCGCAGGATCAGCTCGTAGTCGCTTTCAAAATATTGAGCGCAGTATTCACGTTCAGGGCTGGTGCGGACATGAAAGACAAAAGCATCGGCCTGAATGCCATGGCCCTTGAGCACCTGGGCAACGATCTGCGGCACCGTCAGTTGCTGGAAAATCCGCTGGTTGTAGCTGAATTGCAAGTAGTGCAGCGCGGGCACCAAGGTCAGCTGATAGCGGGTCAGGCGCCTGCCGGATTCGCCGACCAGAACATCTTCGATATGCCCATGCAGCCCTTCACCCTGCAAGCCAAAGCGCAAGAATGCCAGCTGACCGAGCAGGCTTTCCAGGTCGAAGTCAGGGTATTCGCTGACCAGTTCGACCTTGATCGCATACAGGCAACTGAGGGTTTCAGTACCGTCGAAAGCCAGCACTTTGAAGTCGTTGCGAACCGTGGGGATCAATAACTCGAAATGGGTACTGTTGGCCGCCGTGACCATAGACTTATCCTTAAGCAGTGAACGCTAGCAAAGCAATGCCCTGACGGGGAAATGCCATACCGGCGAACACCTTAATAAGGAATACAAAAAATTGATGTAGGACCGTTCCTAAACGCTTACGAATTCACAATTGGACCCAATCTGAGATTCTCTGGACACGGCTCTTCAGAAGTTAGTTGCTTATTATCACGGCGAGAACCCCGCCCCTACCCTGTCGCCAAGCCCTTCCCTGCCCGCTCCAGATTGCGCCACAACCACACCGGCAATACTTCAGGATCGAGGCTGTCGATGAGGTTCTTCAGGGTCAGCCCCAGCTCGGTATCGCCTTCAATCACCAGCCGCCGCCGGAAGAACAAGGTGTCGGGGTCTTCCTGACGGCTGGCCAATAGCAGAAACTCGCGCCAGTTGCCGCGAATGGTGACATCAGCGTTGGCCCGCTCGGCAATCTGCAAGCCGTACAGGCTACGCGTCAGGTACCAGGTCAGGTTCAAGTCAGGAATGCGCAGGCATAGCCAGCGCCCACGCAGCAAATCAAACTCACCGTCCTTGATAGGCTCGGCCAGACAGCGATTGAGCGCCTGCTGCAAGGCCACACGTTGGACCACGAAGGGCACACGACGAATCAGCGGCAAAACGCGATCAGCGCCGCGCAGCAGCCATTGTTTGCGGTTCAGCACAGGCCTACCTCCTCAACGCGCAACATGCCCGCCTGACCGTGCCAATAGCCGTTACAGCCCTCTACGTGTACCGGTGGCGCCTCACCCTGGCGCACCCGCTGGAAGGCCTCGATGACGGCGGCCATGCCTTGGGCACGAGGACTCAAGCGCAACAGGTTCGCGCCGCTGGCGGCCAGGCCGGAGTAATCAGCCAACAGGTTAGTGACCTCAGCCGACATTGTCTGAATGCCATTGAGAGTGAACAGCGGTTGCCCCTCCTGGCTGCTCAAGGCCAGGCCATCGGGGTAGTTCAGGCAACAGAATTGGCAATCGTCCTTGGGCCGGTTTTCTGCCCGGGCGGTAAAGCAGCGCGCCGAATACGCCAGTGGCAGGTGCCCGTAGGCAAAGACTTCGACCTCCGGCACTTCACGCCCCAACGCCTGAACCTGATCAAGGATCGAGCGGATCAGTGCCGCCGAGCACTCCACCGGCGGCACCCAGCGAACCAGACCGCAGTCCTGCAGCTGGGCCAAGGCATGACCGTTGTACAGATTGAGCGCCGGGCCGCCGACAAAGGGCAGTTTGCGCTCCGCCATGAACTGCACTGCGCCCATGTCGTTGGCCTCCACCAGCAACTCACCGTTGTCGCACAACCGCCGCAGGCTGGAGAGCTCGGAGGCGGCTTCGACCAGGGTCAGGCTCGACAGTACGATCTGCGCCTGGCTGCACTGCTGCAGCTCGCGGCCCAAGCCAAGCCAATGATCGAGGTTCATTGCCCGGCGCTTCGAGCAGACGGTTTCACCCAGATAAATCACATCCAGAGGCAAGCTGGCCATCTCGGAATAAAAGCGCCCCACTTGCTCCTTGTCCCAGTAATACAGGACCGGTCCCAGGCTGAGTTTCATGTTCAGGTCCCTCATTGCCATGATCGATGATAGGCGCCCAATGTGGTCTGGCTGCCTTCTGAAAGGCCCGCCAGTACCTGGCGCCACTGGTCTTTGACGGCGAAGCGCTCAGGCGCCAGGTGGTGGGCATCCAGGGCCGCACGCCACACCTGGGTGACCTGCTCGACGTACGCCGGGCTGCGCTGACGTCCTTCGATTTTCACTGCTTCCACGCCCATCGCCGCCAGCTCAGGCAACAGGTCGAGGGTGTCTAGGCTGGTAGGCTCTTCCAGGGCATGAAAGCGTTTGCCGCCGACCAGAAAGCGGCCCTTGCACAAGGTCGGGTAACCGGCTGGCTCATCGTCGCGGTATCGATCGATCAATACCTCGCTCAGGCGCGCACTCAAGCCTTCAGCGTCTTCGGACCAACGCACCGCCTTGGCGGGTGAACAGACGCCGCACAGATTCGGCGACTCGCCGGTGATGTAGGAAGACAAGTGGCAACGCCCTTCAGCCATGATGCACAAACTGCCAAAGGCGAAGACTTCGATGGGCACAGTGCTGTGGGCCGCGACCTGGCGCACCTGGGCCAGCGACAGCACCCGTGGCAATACCGCGCGACGAATATTGTAGTGCTGGGCGTAGAACGCCAGGGCGCTGGCATTGGTCGCCGAACCCTGCACCGACAGGTGCAGGGTCAGTTGCGGATGACGCTGGCTGGCGTAGGCCAACACGCCGGGGTCGGCGGCGATCAAAGCATCGACGCCATGGTCGGCGGCACGGTCCACCGCTCGTTGCCAACGCTCCCAGCCCTGCGGTTGCGGGTAGGTGTTGACCGCAACATAGAGTTTGCGTTGATGTTGACGGATATGAGCGACCGCAGCATCGAACTGCTTGTCGTCCATGTTCAGGCCGGCGAAGTGCCGGGCATTGGTGTCATCGCGAAAGCCGACGTAGACGGCATCGGCGCCTTGGCGCACCGCCGCTTTGAGCGCAGGCAGGTTTCCTGCGGGACAGACCAGTTGCATGGGTATTCCTCATGAAAGACCTTGTCTCGACCCCGCCTGCGATGCGTAACGCGAGCAGGCCCGGTTGCAATCGAAAATGCGCAGCCAGTCTAGCCAGACCACCCGCGCCGGCCTTGACGACAGTCAAGGCCGGTCATTGCATGAGTTCGGCGAACGACAGAAAGGTCACACTGTCGTGCTTGTGCACCTGCTGCTCGCACTCCACCACCGCCAGGCCATCGGCCCAACAGGCTGCCGAGAGCATGGCCGAGCTTTGCTGCGGGTGTAGTTGAATGCAGGCCGACGCGCTGTCTTGGGATGTCAGCCGGGCACGTAAGTACTGGCGGCGCTTGTTGCGCTGCAACCAGTCAAAGCCTGCCGGCATCGCCAGCGGCCGCGGCAAGACATCCCGCACACCCTGAGACCTGAGCAAAAATGGCCGGACCACGACCAGGGCCGTGATCAACGCCGCCGCCGGATTACCGGGCATACCGATCCACGGTTTGCCGGCCACATTGCCAAAGGCCAATGGCTTGCCCGGCTGAATGGCCAGACGCCAGAGGCGCAGGCTGCCCAGGCTTTCTATAGCGCTTTTGAGGTGATCTTCCTCACCCACTGAGACGCCGCCGGAGGTCAAGATCAGGTCGCACTCTGCGGCGGCCAGGCTCAAGGCCTGGCAACTGGCGGCGAGATCGTCGGCCATCACCCCGTAGTCATGCACCTCAACACCCCAGCCCTGGAGCAGTGCCGACAGGCAAAAGCGATTGCTGTTGTAGATCTGCCCAGGGGCCAAGAGTTGGCCCGGCTCGCGCAGTTCATCGCCACTGCTGAGCAGGCACACCCGCAGCGGGCGATGGACTTCGACCCAGCAGACCCCGGCAGCGGCCAGCAAGCCCAGTTCCTGGGCACGCAGGCGCTTGCCGGCCTCGAGCAACAGTTGCCCCTGGCGTACCTCCTCGCCGGCCTTGCGTACATGATCACCGAGGCTCACCGCCGGTAACCAGACCTGATCGCCCTCGACCCTGCACAGTTCCTGAGGCACCACGGTATCGGCACCGGGCGGTAACGGCGCTCCAGTAAAGATGCGCACGGCCTGTTCGGCCGGCAACGGTGTATTGGCCGCCTGCCCTGCAGCGATTCGCCCTGCCAGGATCAGGCAACCACCGACTGCCGGCAGATCAGCCGCGCGTAAGGCAAAGCCATCCATGGCGCTGTTGTCCCAGCCTGGCAGGTCGCGTGGTGAATGAATATCGACCGCCAGCACCCGGCCCAGAGCCTGTTCCAGCAACACGGTTTGCTGCGCCGGAGGCGGCGGCGCCTGTTCGAGTAAATGGCTGATGGCCTGATCAACTGGCATCAACTTGCCGCTGTCACACACCTTGCCAGTCATGTGCGCTCTCCGCAGGCCTCGATCCTCTGCTGTGTCTGCACCTTCAGGTGCGGAGCGAAATTGCACGGGCCGGTACGACTGTCCAGTTGCCCGAGGAGGATCTGGTTCCAGGCCGTACGGCAGGCCCCGGGGGAGCCAGGCACACAGCAGACCAGTACACCATTGCTCATGCCGGCCAGCGCCCGCGACTGCAAGCTGGACATGCCGATCTCCGCCAACGACACCTGGCGGAACAATTCACCAAAGCCTTCGACATGCTTGTCCAGCAACGGCAGCACGGCTTGCGGCGTATTGTCACGCGCAGTGAATCCGGTACCACCGGTGGTCACCACCACCTGGACGTTAGGGTCGGCGATCCAGCGCGAAAGCGTGGCGCGGATCTGGTAGATGTCATCCTTGACCAGGTCGCGGTCGATCAAGGTATGGCCGGCGGCCTGGAGCAAATCACAAAGGGTTTGTCCCGAGGTGTCGGTGTCAAAGCTGCGGGTATCGCTGATGGTCAGGACAGCAATGTTCAGCGGTTCAAAGGTGCGTTGCGCCAGATGGGCCATGTGCGGACCCTCCATGAATGGGATCGGCCCAAGCCTGAACCGAAACCGCAGGCGAACCTATTCCTCCATGGAGGTACCTCGACCGGACACGCCGCTTATGGCGCCAGTCGACTACGCGTCCACTTTCCGTCCTCCAACCGATAATCCAGGCGATCATGCAGACGGTCGGCGCGCCCCTGCCAGAACTCCATGCGTTCTGGTTGCAGGCAGTAACCGCCCCAGTGCTCAGGGCGCTGCAGTGGTTGATCGACAAAACGCCGGATGGTTTGCGCAAGCAACGCTTCCAGGGCTGCACGATCGGCCAGCACCTGGCTTTGCGGCGACGCCCAGGCGCCCAGACGACTGGCCAATGGGCGGCTTTCGAAGTATTCATCGCTGAGCTGTGGCTCAAGTCGCCGCACCTGCCCTTCAATGCGTACCTGACGCTCCAGGCCCGGCCAGAAGAAGGTCATTGCCGCCCAAGGATTGGCCTCCAGCTCCTGACCCTTGGCGCTCTGGTAATTACCGAAAAAAGTAAACCCGACGTCACTGACACCCTTGAGCAACAGTACGCGGCCATGGGGTCGACCCTGACGGTCGACCGTCGCCAAGTGCATGCTGTTGGCTTCCACCGGTGCGCTTTCGGTTTCGCGGGCCTGCTGCAACCACTGGTAAAACATCTGCAACGGATCCTGCGGCGCGGCCTCTTCTTGCAGACCACCGAGGGTGTAATTGCGGCGCATCTGAGCCAGGGACAGGGGCATGGCGATGATCTCCGGGGAAAGGGAGTGCACAGTCTGTTGGCTGTGCCAGCGGTACACCTTGACCGCCATCAACACCCGGCACTTACTTCAGGCGCAAGCGCTTGGCGAGCTTGTGCAAGTTACTTGGATCGACCTGCAGCAGGCGCGCCGCGCTGGCCCAGTTGTTGCCGCATACCTCTAATGCATTGACGATGGCCTGGCGTTGGCAAGCATCGACTGCCTCACTCAGCGGTGCAGTCGACACCCCTTGCGAGGCGGACGCTGCCGCGGGTGTTGCCGCCAGTTCCGCCGCTTGACCACTGTCCAGGTCGAGCACTTGCGGCTCCAGGGTGAAAATCAAGTTGCGGCTGTCACCGCGACTGAGCTGTTTGAGCGCGGCGCGGCTGATCACATGTTCCAGCTCACGCACGTTGCCCGGCCAGTGATAGGCCAACAATGCGCGCTCGGCTGCGGCTGACAGGCGCAGGCCACGTAGGCCCAAGCGGCTGCGATTGAGTTCGAGAAAGCGCCCGGCGAGCATCAGCACATCATTACCCCGTTCGCGCAGCGGCGGAATCGGCAGTGGGTAGACCGACAGACGATGATAGAGATCGGCGCGAAACAGCCCTTGGCGAATGCTGTCTGGCAACTGCCGGTTGGTGGCGGCGATAATGCGCACATCTACATGCAACGGCTTATCCGCCCCCAGGCGCTGTATTTCCCCGTTTTGCAGGGTGCGCAACAACTTGGCCTGCACGCTCAGCGGCAGCTCGCCGACTTCATCAAGAAACAAGGTGCCGCCGTTGGCCGCGTCGAAGCGTCCGGCCCGATCACTGCCGGCACCGGAAAAGGCCCCTTTGACGTGACCGAACAACTCGCTTTCGGCCAACGACTCCGGCAAGGCGGCGCAATTGACCTGTACCAAGGGCTTATGGCTGCGCCGCGACAGGCGGTGCAGGCGCCGCGCGAACAGCTCCTTGCCCACCCCTGTCTCCCCCAGCAGCAACACCGGCAGTTCCGAATCGGCCAGCACATCCAGTTCATTGAGCAACTGATGCATGACGGCGCTTTGACCGAGAATCTCGCCTTCCTGCCCGGGCATGCGCAATTCCGGCACATCGCTACGCGACAGGCGCAGGCTGCGGTTTTCCTGCTCAAGACGAGTAACCCGCAACGCCGCCTCGATCTGCAGGGTGCAGCGCTTGAGTTCCTCGCGTGCAGCGTCGTCAAAGGTGCCGGTTTGCAGCGCATCAAGGGTCACCGCGCCCCAGGCCTGCCCTTCGACGTACAGGCTCACCCCCATACAGTCATGCACTGCCAGCGGCTCATGGAGCGCGGTGTCGAGCAGGCCGTCATAAGGGTCGGGCAGGCGGCTGTCGGGCTCGAACCAGGTAGGCTCGCGAGAAGCCATGATCGCCGCCAGGCGCGGATGCTGGGCAATCACAAAACGCCGCCCGAGGGCTTCATGCACCAGGCCAACGGCCGCCACGGGGCGCAGGCTGTCCTGTTCCAGACGCAACAAACCGACCGCACCACAATTGAAGTATTCGCGCAGGGTTTGTACCAGGCGTTGCAAGCGCACGGCGTTGGGTAACTCGACAATCAGGTCGGCGGCCAGGCTTTCTCGCAGCATGGTAATAATCACCCTGTGTGGTTGCATCTACCCTGACGCATTAGGGTGATTATCACCACCAAAAAAAATAACGTGATTGATTTCAATCAGTTAAAAATGGCACAGACGCTGCAATGGCCTCAGGGAACTGTGTAATACCACCAAGGAACCTTGATGAGCCAAGCACACGACTGGCGCACTGCGCCCGCAGCCGAACTGATTGCGCATATCCTCTGGCGCTACCACCAACGTCACCGTGAACAGCTGCCCGAGCTGATTAACCAGGCGCGGCGCGTAGAGCAGGTCCACAGCACGCATCGCCAGTGCCCCAATGGCCTGGCCGAGCATCTGCAGGCCATGCAGCAGGAACTGGAAAGCCATATGTGCAAGGAAGAACACGTGCTGTTTCCACTGCTTCAACAAGGCCTGGGCCAGCATGCTGCGGCGCCGATCCGGGTGATGCGCCTTGAACATGATGAACACGGCCAAGCGCTGCAAACCTTGCTGGCGCTGACCGACACCTTTACCCCACCTGCCGATGCCTGCAACACCTGGCGCGCCCTGTATCAAGGCCTGCAGGTGTTTCACGACGACCTGGTGGAACATATTCAGCTGGAAAACGAGGTGTTGTTCAGCTAACCGTTACCGGCACATGCGGGTGATCAATCAATGCCAATAGAACATCCCTTTGGCCAGCATCACGATCACCAGCATGTGCCCCAGAATGCTCCAGCGAATCCACCGCGCCCGCTGTTCGTTCAAACGCCCCCGTTGCAGCCAGTAAGCCAGCAGCAAGTAATGACCGATGATACTCAGCGCCAACACGATCTTCAGGCTCAGCAAGCTGGCAAAGCTGCTGTCCAGCGGGTGCCTCAAGGCCGCACGATGGTGCCAGGCAAGGCCGATGCCCGCGCCGTACAACAGCAGCACCACAGCATGCAGCACTTTGCGCGAACGCACGGACAGCGCCTGGTCAGCCGGTGGCTGAGCGCTGGTCGGCAACTGCCGGCGCACGGTCTGCCAGATCACCACTTCGAAAAACAGTGTGCCGATGAAGGCGATCGCCGCCAGTAAATGAACGACCAGCAGGTACGGGTAGAGCATTCATCCTCTCCTTCGCCAAACGCCTAACCTGGATGGCCATCCACCCGGGCGCGTAGCAGCATCGGTGTGTATTGCCAGGCGTACAGGGCAAACGCCAGCAACCAGCACAGCCCTGCCAACCACAATCCGGCCAGCGGCAGCCAGTGCACCAACACCACCCGGCAGACACCCGCCAGATTGAGCAGGACAAACGCCAGGGCCATGCCTGCTGGGGGTTGCAAGGGGCGACCGGTGTGGCCCAGGCTGACCCGCGTGATCATCGCCAGAATCAGCCCGGCCATGGCTCCGATGGTCAGGCAATGCACCGCCAGGCTGGAGTTGAGCGGCACACCGAAATGCCACAAGGCCATGCCCAGACACGCCAGTGCCAACCAGGCGTAGGCCAGGTGCAGCGACCACAGCAACGGCACCTGCCAGAGGCCACGATCATGCCAGCGCCATAGACGCAGACAATGGCCGACCGCCAGGGCGGCAAACAGCACGCCGATCCAGACGCTGGGGCTCAGCGCCGGTCCGCCAGCATAGAGCAGCGCCACCAGCGCAGAGGCAGCCAGTATCAGCCAGTCGAGCCAAGGCCAGGGCGCCACCGCCTCGACCCGACCCAGCCCCCGCTGAGTGAAAAATGGAATCACTCGTCCGCCGATCAGGCCCATCATTGCCGCCACCAACCAGATACCACCGAGCACGCCCTGACGCTGCCAGCCGTCATTGCCCTGGACCAGGCCATACACCGCCAGCCCATCCACCGCTGCCAGCAACAACAGCACCATCACCACCGGATAGTTGCGTTTCTGCCGTACGCGCCACAGGGTACGGCCCATCAGCAGCGCGACCAGCAACGGAAAGGCCAGTTCCAGGAGCGCCAGCAAGGGCCAGGGCAGATTGACCAACCACGCTACTCGTCCGGCCAGCCAAAGCAACGCCAAACCAGCCAGTGGCCTGCCACTGAGCCCCGGCTGGCCGGTCCAGGTCTGCACGGCGGTGAGCAGAAAGCCGGCGATAATCGCCAGGCTAAAGCCGAACAACAGTTCATGACGGTGCCAGGCCAACCAGCCACCGGCCGGCTGCCAGTCGCCCAACGAGCCATTCAAGGCCGCCAGCCATACGGGCACCGCCAACAATGCCAAGCCACAACCGGCGAGGAAAAACGGCCGAAACGCCAAGCGCAGCAACGGCACGATGGCCATTGCCTTACGGCGATCAAGAACTTGCATAAGCCACTCCTTACCTTGAGCCGGTGTCGTCTCAACGAAGTTGAATCCCGGCGCCATCATCTGTGATTTGCCAGCCATCGCCTTGTCGCACGTCAAGGCGCACGGTGGGGGGCGGCGTAAGCTGCCAATCGCTGTTAACACGCTAGTGCAAGGGTCGTGCCCTCACTGTGTTTGCTGATGGTCCGCAGGGTTATGGCGTAGTTTCAGGGTAGAAACAACCCATCAACGGTATTAATAACCCTAAACGTTAGGGTGATTAATACCCTCAATTAGAAAAACTGCAGTCAGGACGGGCTTTGTTGGCCTGGCCCGGCTCTTGCTCAAGGGTTCAAGGTGTCTCCTATCAACCCTCTCAGGATAAATCGCCATGGTGCGTCACCGCGTCCATCACCAGATTCTGCGCAGCCACCACCTGTTCGAGCCGTTGAACGATGAGCAGCTCGATGAGTTGCTCGCCAGTAGTCAGTTGCTCAACCTCGACAAGGGCGAGCCACTGTTTGACCAAGGCGAGCCAGCCGAGGCGTTCTATTTCGTGATTGCCGGCGCGGTGAAAATCTATCGACTGACCCCGGATGGCCAGGAGAAAGTCTTCGAGGTGGTTGGCCCGCGGCAAACCTTCGCCGAAGCAATGATGTTGATGGACACCCCCAACTATGTTGCTTCGGCCGAGGCCATAGCGCCGTCGCAATTGTATCGCCTGGCCACCAGCACCTACATGCGCTTGCTACAGAGCAACAGCCGGCTGACATTCGCCCTGCTCGGCAAGCTGTGTGTGCGCCTGCATCAACGGGTCAATGAAATCGAAACCCTGTCCCTGAAGAACGCCACTCACCGCGTGGTGCGCTACCTGTTGACGCAATTGATGCGGGCGCAACCTGTAGCGCATCAGTTCGAACTACCGATGGCCAAGCAATTGATTGCCGGCCATCTGTCGATTCAACCAGAGACGTTCTCACGGATTATCCGTCGCCTGATCGATGAGCAGATCATCACTCAGGACGGTCGCCATATCGTCATTCTTGATCGCCCACGGCTGGAGCAGTTCGAATGAATGCCCTCCCCGACTGCTTGTACTGCGAGCACACCAATCCGGCTCAGGCCAGCACCTGCGAGCAATGCGGCATGCCGCTGCCGGCCACCGCGGCGCTAGCTGGCGCACGCCGTCAACTGCGCTTTCTGTGGTTCTGCATTGGCCTGACGCTGTTCTGCGTGGTGATGGTGGTCTGGTTACCCCGTTAGGCTCAAAGCTGGGTCAGCTGGCGATACAGTTGCGGCAGGCGCAGCGGCAACTGGTCAGGCTGGCGAATCAGGCTGTAGCCATTGCTGCCGAACATGTACGGCAAGTAGTCAGCAGCCTTGCGGTCGATGGTAATACAGAACGGGATCAGCCCCTGCCGCCGCGCTTCGTGCACCGCCTCGCGGGTGTCTTCGACGCCATAGCGCCCTTCATACAAATCCAGGTCATTGGGCTTGCCGTCGGTCAGCAGCAGCAACAGCTTGCGCCGCCGTTTGCTGCTACTTAGCAGGCGCGTAGCCTGGCGAATCGCGGCGCCCATGCGCGTGTAGTAACCCGGCGTCAGCCCCTGAATCTTACCGCGCGTGCTGTCGTCGTAACGCTGGGCGAAAGTCTTGAGTTCCTGTAGGCGCACTTGCTGGCGACGCAGTGAAGAAAACCCGTACAAGGCAAAGTCATCACCCAGTGTCGAGAGGGTTTCGCCAAACAGCAACAGGCTGTCGCGGATCACCTCGATCACCCGGTGTTCATCGTTGAGGTGAGCATCGGTGGACATCGACACATCGGCCAGCAACAGGCAGGCCAGGTCTCGATGGGTATGGCGTCGCTCCATGAACAGACCACGCTCGGCGCCCTGGCCATTAACACGCTGGACATGAAAGTCCAGCCAGGCCTGCAGATCCAGTTCACTGCCCTGTGGCTGCTGACGCAACCATTGGCGCTCATGGCGCAACTGCTCGAACTGCCGACGCAGACGTCGCGCCGCCGGTTGCAAACGCGCTGGCAACAGCTGCGGGGTGCAGTCCCGGGGCTCGAACAGCTGCAGGTTGACGAAGTTGTCCTGCAGGCGCCCTTGGCGGTAGTCCCATTCGGGTAATTTGATGCCTGCACCCAGCGGAATGTCGTCGATGTCGGCCGGTGGCAGGTCCAGGTGCAACTTCAGGCCGCCGCCCTTGCGAATACGGGTACGCGACAAGGTCAAGTGATCGAGGTCTTCGGCAACTTTCGCCGCGTCCGGGTCTTGGCTGTCGTCCTCCCAGCGATCGAGCTCGACATGCTCTGTCCAACTGAACAGGTTCTCCAGGCGCACCACCAGCAAACCGCCGGTGACAGGACTGTCATCAGTACGCGTGGCGCGTTTGCGCCCGCCCTGCTGCTCACCGCCAGCCGCCGGCAGATCGCTGTTGAGGTCTTCAAGGTCCGCCGTTGTCGCACCACCCAGATACAGCGGCGGATACAACCATAGCGGCACCGGCCAGGCTGCCCGCTCGCAGCGCGGAAAGTGCTCTACACTGCCCGGTTCTCGCAGGGCCTGACGCAAGGCGCGCTCCAAGGCGGCCTCCGCCGGAGACAGCGTGGCGGGGTCCGGGCGCAGTTGCAGGTGCGCAGCGAGCAACCGCTGGTATCGATTCGCCATACCCGGATAGCGCTGCAACAGATAGCGCGTCCAGCGCTGGTTGTCCCGCCCCCAGTGGCGCATCGGCCCGGACTGCGCCGCCAGCAAGGCCAGCCAGCGATAGAGTTCCTCATTCAGCGACGCCTCGGGGAATATCGCCAGGCTCGCCGGCAAACGCAGGTTCTGGGCGTCACACCACGCCAGTGGCACTTGTTTGCAGGTCCCGGCGATTTGCTGCAGCACACTACGGCGCACCAGCAACGCGCGCTCGCTGACGGCTTCCACGCCCATGTTGAGCGCACCACCCGTGGCCCTGAACAACAGCGCCAGGGCGCGCTGGCGTGACGCCAGCTCGACCCGCGCCTCAGGAAAATCCACGCTCGCCCGGCGCGTAATGAAACGATGCCACAGGCTACCGATCCATTCTTCCAGCTCAACGCTAAGGGTCATGAGGGCACGACTCGAGCAGGAGCGCGCAAGGCAGCACGACTGCGCTGACGAAAACTCAGCAGGTAACACAGCAACCCGGCAAGAAAGCCCACGCCGCTGACCAGGCGCGCCCAGAACAGCCCACGCAAGTGCTCGGTGGTGGACATGAACGGCAGGGCCGTGCCGTCCTCGGCCCAGCGTTGCAGTAGCACCTGCACCACTCCGGCAGCCGTCAGCAGCAAGGTGATCATCACCATCGACAGGGTCATCAACCAGAAGCCCCAGACCTCCAGGGTCTGTGAACGCTCATCGGCTACCTCGCCAAGCCCGCGCAACCGCGGCATGGCATAGCTAATCAAGGTCATGACAATCATCGCGTAGGCACCATAGAACGCCAGGTGGCCGTGGGCTGCAGTGAGTTGCGTGCCATGGGTGTAGAAATTCACCGGCGCCAGGGTGTGCAGAAACCCCCATACGCCCGCGCCGAAGAACGCCGTGACCGTTGTGCCCTTGGCCCACAGTGTGGCGGCGCGATTCGGGTGTTGACGACGACGGTTTTTGACCATGCTGAAGGCGAACATCACCATGGCCAGGAACGGCAGCGGTTCCAGTGCCGAGAAGATCGAACCGACCCACAGCCAGACCTCGGGCGCACCAATCCAGAAAAAATGGTGACCGGTGCCGATGATCCCGGTGATCAGCGCCATGGCAATGATCACATACAGCCATTTCTCCACCACTTCACGGTCAACCCCGGTGACCTTGATCAGCACGAAAGCCAGCATCGAGCCCATGATCAGCTCCCACACGCCTTCGACCCACAGGTGCACCACCCACCACCAATAGAACTTGTCACGGGCGAGGTTGCCGGGGTTGTAGAAGGAAAACAGGAAGAACACCGCCAGACCAATCAGGCCGGTCATCATCACCATGCTGACCGTAGTCTTGCGGCCCTTGAGCAGGGTCATGCCGATGTTGTAGAGAAAGCCCAGGCAGACGATCACAATGCCAAGCTTGGTGATGGTCGGCTGTTCGAGAAACTCGCGGCCCATGGTCGGCAGCAACTCGTTATGCGTCATCCTGGCCAGGCCCGCATACGGCACCAGCAGGTAACCGAGAATGGTCAGCACCCCGGCTGCGGCGAATACCCAGAACAACAGGATCGCCAGTTTGGGGCTGTGCAGTTCACGATCCGCCTCCTCCGGCACCAGGTAATACGCTGCACCCATAAAGCCGAACAGCAGCCAGACAATCAACAGGTTGGTGTGGACCATGCGCGCCACGTTGAAGGGAATGAGCGGAAACAGGAAATCCCCGACCACGTACTGCAGGCCCATGATCAAACCGAACAGCACCTGACCGAGAAACAGGATCAGGGCAAAGACAAAATAAGGTTTGGCGACAGCCTGCGAAGCGAATTTCAGATGTGGATTGGCAACGCTCATCACTTAGCCCTCCTGGTTTGGCGGCCAGCCATTGGTGTTGATGTTCGAGCTCCATTTAAGGAACTCTGCGATGTCGTCGACTTCCTGCTCGGTCAGGTTGAACTGCGGCATGGCACGACGTCCGGGGACGCCCAACGGCTGCATCTTCATCCAGGCATGCATGAAGGGTTTAAAGCCCTCCTCGCCGCCACGACGCTTGAACACGTTGCCCAGCTCAGGCGCAAAGTAGGCGCCCTCGCCCAGCAGCGTGTGGCAGCCGATGCAGTTGTTCTGCTCCCAGACGGTCTTGCCACGAATCACTGATTCGCTCAGTTGCGCAGCGTTGCTGCGCTCGGGAAAGGTTTGTTCGGTGTGGTAGGTCAAGGCCAGGAAGATCAGGAAAAAGAACACACTTCCCCCGAAATAGATGTTCCTGGCCATGCCTTTGGTGAAGGTCTCTGACATGCTCGTGTCCTCATGGCTTGGCCTGGCCATGATAGAAAGCACGGGGCTGAAACCTGCTTGATGGCAATCAAGAAATGCCGATGGTTTCACTCGGGTATTAGCGCACCAGCGGCCGTGGCTGAGGCTCAGCCAAAGTGGACAGCGACCACGTCCATCAGCGCCGCCACGGTCAGCGGATCATCACTCAACGGTTCGGCCAGGCATGCCAGACACGCCTCTTGCGGGCTCATGCCGGCGCCGATCATGCGTGCGGTGAATATCAGCAGGCGGGTCGAGGCCACTTCCTCCAGATCATGCTGATCGAGACGGCGCAGCGCCTGCCCCAGCTTGACCACCTGGCTGGCCAAGGCGCCATCTACCCCCGCTTCGCGGCGCACAATACGCTCCTCCTCGGCTGCTGGCGGGTAGTCGAAGCGCATGGCCACGAAGCGCTGGCGGGTGCTGGGTTTCATGCCCTTGAGCAGGTTCTGGTAACCGGGGTTGTAAGACACCACCAGCATGAAGGTGGGTGGCGCCTGCAGCACTTCGCCGGTGCGTTCGAGGAACAGCTCGCGGCGGTCATCGGCCAATGGGTGCAAAACCACCACGGTGTCCTGACGGGCCTCGACCACTTCGTCGAGGTAACAGATGCCGCCCTCGCGCACCGCGCGGGTCAGCGGCCCGTCTTGCCACCAGGTGCCTTGGGCGCCGATCAAGTGACGCCCGATGAGGTCGGCGGCGCTCAAGTCATCGTGACAGGCCACGGTATGTAACGGCAGTTTCAGGCGATGGGCCATGTGCTGGACAAAGCGGGTCTTGCCGCAACCGGTGGGACCTTTGATCAGCACAGGCATACGCTGGCGCCAGGCGTGTTCGAACAGCGCCTGTTCGTTGTCTTGCGGTTGATAGAAGGGCTCGTTTCGGGGTTCTGTGAGGTCCATGACGTACCTGGCTAAACAGCGGGTTGAACAACCACGCTACGAGCCCGCTGCACCCCTGGCAAACGCCGTGGCCGGCAAACTTGATCACCATCAAGCGCTCAGACGGTACGCGAGAACTGCCCCTTCTGTCCGCCCCCGAGATAAGCATCAAAGGCCATAGCCGTACTGCGCATCAGTAGATGCCCTTGAGGCAGTAACTGCAATGCGTCCTGGTCCAGCAGCAACAGCTGGTCATCGACCTGCTCGCTCAACTGCCCCAGGGCGTCGGCGAAATAGTCTGTAAAACAGATGCCATGAGCCGCTTCGAACGCGCCGAAGTCGACCCGGCCATGGCACATCAGTGCATTGATAACGTCGCGGCGCAATTGGTCGTCGGCATTCAGGCGGTAGCCGCGCTGCACGGGCAACAGGCCTTGGTCGAGCCATGCGTAATACTGCGACACAAGTTTGACGCTCTGGCTGTAGCTATCGCCGACCTTGCCGATGGCCGACACGCCCAAGCCGATCAGATCGCAATCGGCATGGGTCGAGTAGCCCTGAAAGTTACGCTGCAGGGTGCCGTTGGCTTGAGCCAGGGCCAGCTCATCGTCCGGCAGGGCAAAATGATCCATGCCGATGTACACATAACCGGCTTCGGTCAGCCGCCGGATAGTCAACTCCAGTAATTCCAGCTTGCGCTCGGGCGGCGGCATGTCTTCAGGGCGAATCATGCGCTGTGCGCGCACTTGCTCGGGCAGGTGCGCATAGCTATAAGCGGCGATGCGGTCTGGCCGCAGGGCAATGATTTTGCCCAGGGTCACATCGAAACTGTCTACCGTTTGCAGCGGCAGACCATAGATCAAGTCAACGCTGACCGACTTGAACTGCGCCTGGCGCGCCGCCGCGACCAACGCGTAGATCTGCTCCTCGCTTTGCAGTCGATTGACCGCCGCTTGTACCTGCGGGTCAAAGTCCTGCACGCCAAAGCTCAGGCGGTTGAAACCCAGCCCCCGCAGCCGCTGTACTTGGACGGTGCTAACGGTGCGCGGGTCGACTTCGATGGAAAACTCATGATCATCGCTGTCATCGAGGTTGAATGCCTGGTGCAGGCAGGCCATCAGCTCTGCCAACTGCTCGTCGCTCAAATAGGTCGGTGTGCCGCCACCCAGGTGCAGCTGCGTCAGCTTGCGGCGGCGATCAAACAACGCCCCCTGCAATGCAATTTCACGTTTGAGGTAGCTCAGGTACTCGGTCGCGCGATGAGTTTTGCGGGTGATGATCTTGTTGCAAGCGCAGTAGTAACAAAGGCTCTGACAGAAAGGAATATGGATGTACGCCGACAACGGTTTAGGCGTCTGCGCCTGGTTACTGGCCTGCACCGCGCGCAAGTAGTCGTCCAGCGCAAAGGCCTGATGAAACTGTGGTGCGGTGGGATAGGAAGTGTAGCGCGGCCCCGGACGATCGTACTTTTTGACCAGGGCGCGGTTGAATTTAAACGCTGGCATCGTGATCCACCCACTCATGATTGGAGGTAAAACCCGTGCCGCTCACCTCCTGTTCAAACACCTGGCAGATGCTATCCACCTGCGCACGGCCGGCCGGCAGTATGCTGATAAAGCGCTCATTGAGCTCAACCAGCCCGTCACGGCTCATGGCCTGCAACTGACGCCAAGCGACGGGGAAGTAGTGCTGGAAACTCAGACCGTAGCGGCGCTCGAGGGCCAGAATATCCAGCTCCAGGTCACAGGCCAGGCGCTCCATCACACGCTGCCTGAGTTGATCGCTGTGTTCGCCACGCCAGCCGCGAGCCGTGGCCAACTGGCCGCGTTGCAGCTGCTCGAGGTAGTCACCAAGGACCTCGGTGTTTTGCCCATACACCGCGTCAAGCTGGCTGATCGCGCCAAGGCCAAAGCCAACATGATCGCAGTAGCCATGCCGAGTAAAGCCCTGACAATTGCGGCGCAGACGGCCCCGCTCCTGGGCAATCGCCAAGTCGTCATCAGGGCGCACAAACTGCCCCAGGCCGATGTGCTGGTACCCCGCTGCCAGCAGCTTTTCGAAGCAGATACGCCGCATCAAGGCCTTGTCTTGCTCGCTGCAGGCCTGGCGCTGGGCGAACTGGGCATAGCGGCGCGGCGGTTGGGCGTAATCGAACACTCGCAGCCGATCAGGCTCCAGTTCAATCAAGGTGGTCAGCTTCAGCGTAAAACTTTCTGGCGTCTGCCAGGCGTGGCCGTAGCCCAGGTCCACACTCACCGAGCGGTAGTCGAAGGTCCGTGCAGCATCGATCAATGAATGAATCGGCGCCGGGTTCTGGAAGCTGGCCACCGACTGGCCACTGTCGCCGTCAATATCCGGCACACCGATACTGACATGGTTAAAGCCCTGATCGCGCAGCAAACCCATGGTTGCCCAGTTGGTCTGGTTCAGCACGACATCAACGCTGTAGTCACCGCTCTCATGAGTGAGAAAATTGAAGCGCTTGCGCAATTGCGCCATCAGCTTGTGCAAGTACATCGGTTCAGGCGTTGCACCACCCAAGTGAAACTGCTCAACCCGCTGTTGCGTACTCAGGTGACAGCCGACCAGGTCGATTTCTCTGGCCAGGCAAAGAAAGTACTCATCCATGGACGCGTCGGCTGCGCGCAGGCGGGCCGGCACCTGAACATTCAACGACAACGGCCGTTGATGCTGACGGCTGCTGCGCAGAGCGCGCAACACGTCCAGGGAGCCGACGCCGCGATGGAACTTGCGCACATCGACATAACTGTTGGGGTCGAGCACACCTTGATCGTGTTGAACGACCTGCTCGTTGCAAGCGTGAAGGACATCGAGCATGACGGGGCTCCGAGACGGGCTGCGGAGTTTCAGTGTCTGCCGATAACAGCCTCGAGGCCTTGATTTGTATCAAGCGCTGGTGGGGTAGCTACCAGGTCAGGTAGAACATGGCTTTGGCCAGCAACACGATCGCCACCATATGGGCAAACACACTGTGGTGAATGAACTTCACCCAGGCGCCGGTCATACGCTGGGTTTTGAACAACAGCATGGCGCCGAGAAAATGCACCAGCACGCTGGCGGCGAGCACGATCTTGGCCAGCAGCAAGGTGCCGAACGATGAGCTCAGTGGCGTATTGAGCAGCGGCAGGTAGCGCAGCCAGACCATCCCAGCGCCGGCACCGAACAGCACCAGCAAGACCCAGGGCATCAGTTGCCGGGCACGTTGACCGATAGCCTGTTCGAGCAGCAGCATCAGGTTGGCCGGCAACTGTTTGCGGATAGCTTCGAGGAACAGCACCTCGAAGAACACCGTGCCAATGAAAATCAGGGCGGCGAACAGGTGCAGGGTTAGGAACAGTGGATAGATCATCTGACCCTCTGGGCTCGGGTTCCGTGTCTGGATTTGAGCCTACAGGGTGAGGGCTTGAGTACGGTTGATGTTGATCAAGAAAGGCCGATAGGGGATCAGGCCCGACACAGCCAGCTCTTGATCCATGATGAGGGTTCTCTAAAAGCATCCCGTAGAGTGGAGGCTGAGGTGAGTCGCACCGACGGATCGAAAGCCAGTGCCTTCTGTAGAACAGGCCAACAGTAGCTCGGAAGGTTCCGAGGTGCTTGCAATTGGTGATCAAGGCACTCATTACGGGCCTGCGTAGCAGGTAAGCGGCGATATGGGTGCCTTCCGCTGGCCAGCTCATAGATCACACAAGCCACCGCATAGAGATCGCTGCTAATCGACACTACACCCTCCTCCAGCAGTTCAGGGGCGGCATAACTTGGCGTCCAGGCGTTGAAGCGACTGCGACGGAGCTGCGGTAGGCCGGTCAGGATGCCCTCCTGCGCCTGACTCAGCCCAAAGTCGAACAGTCGCACACCGTCTTCACACAGCATCACGTTGCTCGGCTTCAGGTCGCCGTGCAGCACACCCTGAGCGTGGCTGTATGTCAGGGCATCAAGCAGTGGCCGCACCACATCACATAGCTCATTCCACGGCAGGCCGGTAGGCCGTTCGCAGAGCAATTTGTCCAGAGCCAGACCGCGCATAAGTTCCATGGTGATGAAGGCCCGCCGACACTGACTGTCCACCTCAAAGCTGTATACGCTCACGATGTTTGGGTGGCGCAGACGTCGACTCAGAGCGAACTCGCTGTAGAGCAAGGCGCTGGCATCCGGTGTCTCGGAATATGTTTCGCTCATGACTTTAAGCGCTATATAGGGCTCCGGCTCGCCGAACTGCTCGTGCAGTAGATCGCGCGCACGGTAAACCGCGCCCATGCCTCCGGCCCCGAGCAGGCGCTCGAGGCGGTAACGTCCGACCAGCACATCCGGTAGTTCGCCCACAAGCGCCACGGGCTTGGCTTTGGAACCAGAGCGTTGCCTGGATCGATTGCGGCCCTTCCCCTTGTTAGCTTGGGAGCGCGGTGTTTCATTGGTGCCAGCGAAGGCGAAATAGGTCAGATTGCTGGCCCCGTCCTCGCCCATCACGATGTTATCCTGAGCGGATTTGAAACCACTCATTGGCGGATCACCACGGCTGTCATGTTGTCCCGTGCCGAGCCCCGCAGGGCGCCATCCAACAGCCGTTCCAGGGCCACAAGCGGTGAAGCCAGGCTCAACGCATTGCCCAGTGCATCACAGGTCAGCCCCTGGTACAGGCCATCACTGCACAGTAGGAAGGCATCGCCGGGATAGACCTGCAGCTCCAGTACCTCCAGGGTAAGTTGCTCGCTGGCGCCCACCGCCCGAGTCAGGGCCTTGGCTGCCGGATGCGCCCGCGCCTGCTCGACGCTCATCTGTTGCTCGTCGATCAATTGCTGCTGCAGTGAATGGTCCCTGGTCAGCTGATACAAACGCTGCCCGCGCCACAGGTAACAGCGGCTGTCACCGGCCCAGATGCACGCCGCGCGGCTGCCTTCCAGCAACAGTGCAACCACGGTGCTGCCCATGATGCTGTCATGCCGCTCAGAGGTGACGGTCAACTCCTGGCCCAGGCGTCGGTTAAGCCAGTGCAGGCACTGGCGTAAGCCCTTGAGCCGCTCGTCGAAACTGTCCTGCGCTGGCAGCTCGGCCAGGCTGGCGACGATCAACTGGCTGGCAATGTCTCCCCCCTGATGCCCGCCCATACCGTCCGCGACCACCCAGAGGCCCTGCTCCGGACAGTCAAGGAAGGCATCTTCGTTGCGCGCCCGCACCTTGCCAGGATCGGTGCGCGCAGCGCTACGCCAGGGGCTGGTTACCGCCATCAAAGCTCGACCGGCATGCGGTAGGTTCGCAACACACTTACGTCGAACGGATTCGGCACGCGCTGGCTCATCAGCAGATAGTTGGCGCGCAGTCCCCCCACTTCAGCTTTGAGCACCAACACGTCGCGGCCTGTCAGGTACTCGGTCTGCATCAAGTCAAACAGACGAAAGAGCGACCAGGGGCCGGTGTTCTTCTCGATGCCGATCGGGCGCCCGGCCATCTTCTCCAGTACCAGGCTGGTTCGACCGTCTTCAACATCGCTCGGCCACTTGAAAGACACCGGTACGATCGGGCCGTGACGGTATTCCATGGTCTTGTCGCCAAACCGGAACTCGGAACGGCTGACCGCCGGGTCCAGGGTGTACGGCTCAAGCTTGAACTGCACTTGCGGCTCCGCTGGATTCTCCGAGAAAAAGCTCTGGCGGATCACCTGGGCGGCGGCCATCTGGTCGAGGTAGGATCTGGACATCGGCAGACTGTGGCCGTCGATACTGCGCAAGCGGTAGTTACCCGGATCGCCACTAACGAAAGGCCGCATGTAGGTTTCAAAGAAGCGCTCGGCGATACCCTGGGCCTTGAAGAACTCACGAAAGTCGCTGATGGCGACATCGCTAGTGCTGTGGGCATTGAACGGATAACGCTTGCTAATGGCCTTGCCGTAGAAGCTGTACAGCTCGCTCTTGTAACGTTGATTTAAATACTGATAGGCGTCGTCAAGCACGAGACGCCAGGAGTCCTCCGCCAACAGATTGAACCAGGTACTCAACGGACGCGGCAGACGCGTCGACGCATTGCGCAGGCTGCTCAGCGCATCACGCTGGCCGCTCATGCGCGTCTTCGCCATCTCGTACGCCGCCTGCTCGGGTGCGCTGGCTCGGGCCAGGCTGGCCAGTTGCAGTTGCAAGTCGTTCAGCGCCTGCAGCACCGGAGTCAGGTCCGCCGCTGGGCCGCTGTTGTCATCCAGTAGACGGTGCAACGGTTCGAAGCGGCGTTGCAGCGACTGCTTCGCGGTGTCCGGCAGATTCTTGGTCAGTGCTTGCTGAGCCTTGCCTCCGGCTGCCGCCGCGACTTTGCCCAGTGCCCCACCCTTCGCGGCGGCCTTGTCCGCGGTTGCGCTCACCTCTTCGGCGCTTTCGGCGATAACCTGAAAGCGGGTGTTTTCACGTACCGCCACCAGCAATTGCAACAGCGGCGAGTTAGCCGAGGTCAGACCGGCGATTTGATCGGCGGCTTCGCCGGCATCGCTGAACGGTTGCAGGCCAACCTGGCCGACCGCATCACTCCAGTGGTTGGCGTAGTCACGGAAATACAGCTGCTCGAGCGCCACCATCAGACGGCGCAGGTCCATGCCGCTGATACCACTGCCTTCACCCAACACCCAGTTATCACGCAGGATATTGGTGACCAATGCGCTGCCCTGAAGCGAAAAGTACTGCTGATAACCCTGCTGGGTGTAGAAACCGGGGATGACATAGTCGGTACCGTAAAGCTGCTCACCTTGCGCCCCCAGGTGCTGGCTCAAACGGTACTCAGGCAGGCTGCGCCCCTGTTCACGCAACGCGCGGTAAACCACGTTGGCCAGCGACTCACTGCGCAGCACCTGGCGGGCCTGGGCCACCAGGGTGTCGTTGAGCGGATAACTGAACGGCAATGTGAGCAGGCGCTCCAGGTGCGCGTTCAAGCCGTTCTGCACCGCAGTGTTACCGGCATAGCGCGTAGACCAGTCGGCGGCCACCCAGGCCTTGAGCCAGGACGGATCACGGCGTTCCTGCATGTTCAACATCAGGTACGCCCTCAGGCTGTTGAGCAGACTGTCGCGATCGCGCAGGCTGGTGCGGATCTGTGCTTCCAGCATCTGCGCCACGCGTGGCAGCAACTGCGCCTGCAGCTCACGCTCGTAGGCACTGAGTACAACCGGGTTGCTTTCACTTCCCTGGTACAGACCGATTCGCTCGTGCAGCGAGACATCGCCCTTGTCCGGGAACACTTGGGTGGCCTCAAAACTGGTGTCCAGGGTATTGAGCGCTGCCAGCGCGTCGTCGTGGCTAGTCAGCGCCGTCCGCTGCTGGTTCCAGTGCTGCGCCAGAGAGCGCAAGTTTTCCAGGCGCTCGTAGTTGGCGGAGTAACCGCCAGCCCAGAGCATGCCAAACACCACTAACGCCACCAGCGCGCCAGCGTACAGCGCGCGCTGGCCCCAATGGATGCGATTGCGCTCACGTGTGTCCAGCCCGGCTAGATCAGCCTCGGGGAAAATTACCCGGCTCAGCAGGTGATGAATGAAGCGCGAACGACCGCGACGCAGTGTAGGTAGAACACTGGTCGGCATGCTCAGGTTGGCGCCGATGCTGGCAGCATCGTGGTCGAGCTTCTCCGTCAAGTGCGGCGCGCTGGTCAGGTAAAAACCGCGTAACTGGCTGGCACGCTGGTAGCGATTGCCGGTGAACGCCATGTCGACGAACAGGCACAGTTGCTCGCCGATCTGCCCTAATTGATGTGGGAAATCGAGAATGCGACCACGGCGCTGGGTGTCACGCTCCTGGTGCATACGCATGATTACCTGGCTGTTCAGGCGCTGCAGTAGCGCTTCGAACTCCTGACGCAGCACGGCGACGTCGGTGCCGCTCTGCTCCTTGCGAAAGCTGGTACCGAGCACCTGATCGCTTTCCTCACGGGTCAACTGCTCGAAGAACTCGTCAAAGCCCAGTAATTGGTCGGCCTTGCTTAGCACAAGGTACACCGGCACATCGACATGCAGCTTCTGGTGCACCTCCTGCAACCGCACGCGCACCTGGTCTGCCAGCGTTCTGAGCGCCTTTTCATTACCGCTGCACAGCAACTCCACCGGAAGGGTTACCAATACACCGTTCAGCGGCTGCCCCCTACGGCGCTTGCGCAACAGGGTGAGCAAGGTGCTCCAGGCGCTCCCGTCGACGTCTTCGTTAGGCTGGGTCAGGTAGCGGCCCGCGGTGTCGATCAGCACACCGTGGTCAGCGAAGTACCAATCGCAATGCTGAGTGCCGAGGGTGTCGCGGGTCAGCTTGCGCTCGATCTTGTTGATCGGGAACTCCATGCCGGAGAAATCCAACAGGCTGGTCTTGCCACTGCTTTGCGGACCGATCAGCAGGTACCAGGGCAGGTCGTCGCGCCAGCGCTCGCTGCGGCCGCGGTACAGGCTGGAGGTCTTGAGGGTGCGCATGGCTTCCTTGAAACGGCTGCTCAGCGCGTCCCTCTCCTTGTCTATCAACTCGTCACGACGTAGGCGTTGCTGGCCGTCTTCACTGTCTTCCAGGTCTTTCTTGCGCAGCCCCGCGCGCCAGCTGACAAAGACCATGGCCAACCCCCAGATCAGGAACAGCACGCTAATGGTCAGCAGACGCGAGGTCGCAGTTTCCCAGAATTTATAATCGTCGACTGCCAGCAACGGCCCGGCGAGCCACACCAGCAGGGCTACAAACAACACCAACATCAGCGTCCAGAGCCACGTCTTGCGCAGGAAGGAAGCGATTTTTTTGAAGAAATTTTTCATTGCACGTCCCTGTATTACTGCTGGGGTTGGACCATGGTCGGGTCAAGCTGCTGATAAGGTTGCAGAATACGGTCACGCTGCTCGCCCAGAATCCAGGCAAACCCCGAATACATCACCATCAGGCAGACCAGCGTGAACAGCGCAACCATCCACCACGGCACGATGCGCACCAGACTGTGGCGTTTGTCGCGCAGGCCCTCCCAGTGTGGTGACAGTTCACGCGGAACATCACCGCGAAGCTGACGGATTTGCCGGTACAGCGCATCGCGAATGCCTTCGAGTTCAAGCATGCCGCGGGGCAGGATCCGATACTTGCCCTGGAAGCCCAACGAGAGGCACAGGTACATCAGCTCAAGCATCGGCAGGTGCTTGACCGGGTCCTTCGAGAGCCGATCAAGCAGTTGGAAGAATTTTTCGCCACCAAAGGTCTCGTTGTGAAAGCTACTGAGCAGGCTCATCTGCGACCACTCACTTTCCTTGTCCTGTAGCATGGTGACCACCGCCTCGTCGACCACGGTGCATAGCACGTAGCGGGCGTTGATCGTTTCGCTGTGTTGCGCACCATTTTGCTGGGCACGCACCTCAAACCGTTTCAGCTCCTCGCTCAGTCGCTGGTTGAGCGCGGTCAAATCTTCACTACTGTTGCTGTGCTTAAGGCGCACCACTTCCGACAACAGATCGCAGGCAGCTGCCACCAGCGCATTGAGGCCGATATTGAAGGCCTCGGCCGGGCGCAGACGCGCGGCGTAGATCATCCGCTGTTCAAGTCGTTCGATGCGCGTTGGCGTGACCACGTCGGTCATCGCTTCCTGCGCCGGGCCATGGCCCTGGCGATCGAGCAAAACGGTTTTGTCGTCCTGGGGGTATTCCATGTCCTTGATCATGTCGGTCAGTTCCTGATGGCCCAGAATTTCAGTTCAAGCTCGGCGAACTCGCCGGACACGTGGAAGGCGAAACCGCCTGAACGCTCCAGTTGCGCCAGGTCATCGGAACTGAGTTCGAGAATGAAATACGTTTTGTTGGCGTGGAACGCGATCTGCCGTGGCGCCACTGGCAACGGTTTGACCTTGATCCCCGGCAAGTGCAGGTTGACCAGTTGGCGAATTTGCTCCACCGGACCGACCTTCAGGTGCGCCGGCAAGCGATGACGCAGCTCTTCAGCGTCGCAGTTGGCACTGGCGGCCAGGATGAACGAGGCCGAACCCAGTAGCTTGTGATCATGCAACGGCGACACCGTGATCCCGTATTGACGCGCCTGCAGCTCCAGCTCAATGGCGTGCTGTTCGAGCACCATCGACAACACCTGGCGGATCGCGTCCATCAACTTGCGAAAACTCTCGCCCTGGTCGCTGTGCTGGTAACGGCTGTCCAAGCGTGGCCGCTTACTGTCGCTGGCAAAGGTCGCCAGATCGCCGAGCATGGTCAGCAGCGTGCAGTACAGCGCTTGCGGATGGACCTGCTCCAGGCCCAGGTAGTGGCGCAGAAGTAGTTCGGTACGGTTGATCAATTGCAACATCATGAAGTCGCCGACTTCGGCACCGCCGACCTTGCTGTTGGAACGAACCCGCTCGGCAATGGTGTCGCCGCGGTGGCTAAGCATGCTGATCACTTCCTTCAAGCACGACAGCAGGTAGCTCGAGGCATGGGCGTGGATGAAGGTCGGCACAAAGTCCGGGGCGAGGCTGATCACCCCGTCGGGCGTCGTATCAAGGACCTCGCAAAGCTTGAGCTTCACATAGACCTGGTCGCTCTGTTGCTCGCCGAGCAGCAGGCGAAAGTCCGGCCGGGCGCAGCTGACCTGACTGCTGGAATCGTCGCCGGCGTTGGAGTCGGCGACTTGTGTCTCATAAGCGGTATAGCGCGCCAGCACATCAGACTGCTCCGCACGGCGTGCTTCGATGTGGTTGCCAGTCACCAGCGGCAAGGCCAGGTAGACCGGGGTGTTGCCGGTATTGGGCGGCACGTCGAGGACCAACGGCTCGGTGTTGCCACCCAGTTCAAACAGGCTGCCATCCGGCAGAATGCCGGAGGCCTGGCTGATCACCAGCTTGCCCATGTTGAGAAACTGCAGGTCGATTTCCAGTCCCAGAAACCCCCAGCAATAGCTGCCCAGCAACTGGGTCCGGGTTTTTATCTGGTAGTCGTAGTAACGATCGTTGTGCTGGAAATGCTGCGGGCGCAACAGCATGCCTTCCTGCCAAATGACTTTATGCACATTCATGATTATCTGTCCGCCTTGTCAGTCGTTACATGGCTGGAGCGGATGCTGGCCTGGTCGAGGGTCAGATCGGCTTCGGTCAGGGCCTGCGCAGTGAGCGGCACCACATAACGCCACTGGGTTTGCGACAGGTCACGATAGGCCGCCAGCACACCGACATAGCGGCTGCCCTCCTCGACGCTGAGCTTGAGTTCCACGGTTTCACCTGGGCGCAACTCAAGCTCTTCGCTGGTTACCATGTCCGGCGCCAAAGACTCCTTGGCACGCTCATAGAGGCTGAAAAAATCAGCGTTCTCGAAGGCCACCGGATGCTTGAGCTCGATCAGCCGCACCACGATCGGTGACGGACGACCGTTGAGGTCAGGATTGAGCTGATCGCTGGCGGTCAGCTTGAGGTTCAACTTGGTCATGCTCGAATACGGCGACAGCGAAGCGCAGCTGGCCAGCAATGCCAGGGTAGTCAGCGCAGCAAGCGCCTTGAGTAACAGGGTCAGGCGACGGGACATACGCATCATCCTTGGTGTTCAGTGTGAAGGGTGGAAATCAAGCGGATCTGTTCTTCGTAGGCCTGGGCAAAGTCACGGGCCAGCAGGCGCTCGCTCCAGTCATCATCCTGGCGCAAGGTTTGGTGATAGCGGTTGTAAGCCCTCCAGCGGCTGCCGGCAGTGGCCAGCAGCGGTTTACTATCGCGTTCGAACCGCAGGGTCAGTTGCTGCGGCGAGAAATGTTCGAGGGTGCCGCGCATAGCCGCACGGCTGGCAGTCAATAGCGCCACCTGGTGCGCTTGCAAATCGCGAAAGGCACGGGAGATCGCCTGCTCGGCCGGCAACTGGCCGGGCTTGTTGCCCAGCAGCAGGATGCCCAGCGCTTCGCTGGCGTCCAGGGCGAACTTGAGTGGGTTCTTACCGTTGCCCTGGGCGGTGGTCAGGGCAAGGCGCAATTCATTTTTCAGCTCGCTGCGGGTGCGCAGGCTCTGTTGCAGGTCGCCGACGCTTTGCTTGAGCAGGCGCGCGGCCTTGATCGCCAGCGCTTCACGGCTGTCGTGATCGAGGTTCTTGAGGTCCACCCCCAATGCCGCGCCGAATTGCTCCCAGAAACCTTCGCTCTGTCGTTCTACCGGGACCGGCTCGACGCTGACCGACGGCTCGGGCTGCGCCACCAGTTCCGGTACCAGCAGGCTTTCCATGTCGATGCGCGCATAGTCCGCACGCTGGAGGGGTTCCAGGCGCGGCGTGTTGAGCGCGGTCAGCTCATCGATTTCTGAATACACCCGCTCCTGCTGGTCCAGGGCGCGGAGCGGGTCGAGGTCGAGGAATGCGTCATCGGGAATGGTGCTACCCGCAGCTTGCGGACGACCGGCCTCGATGGCGAGGGTTGCCGGATCGTGCACCAGGCGCGCGCGAATCTCGAAGTCCCCCAGCACAAAAATACTGCCGTGCTCAATTCGCTGCGGTACGCCCTTGCGCAGGTAGGCGCCGCTATTGCTGGCTTGGATACCGTTGCTGCTGGTATCGGTGAGGAAAAATGTACCGTCGCGGTAGCTAATATAAGCATGATGATTGGACAAGTGACGCTGAACGTCTGGAATGCTCCAGTCACAATCCTCGGCTCGCCCGATCACCCCGCCTGCTTGCTTGAAGGTTTTGCTGCTTAATTGCGTGGGCACGAACTGAGTGGCGTTCAGCATTTCGAAAACCAGTTCCATAATGAGGCTCCTTGCGGTCACTTTCCGCGATTGACCGCCTGCGGATCACCCAATGGGCGATAGGTGTTGTCGTTGAATTTGTAATTTCCGCTACAGCCGCCGAGGCCGCTGAGAACGAGCAGGGCCAGCACGGCGGCTTGCCAGTGACGAACAGGCATCAGTAGGTCTCCATGAGTAGTCAATGCATAAGGCGTCACCCCTGGCGGGCGGCGCTCAGAGAAATTAAATGGCATTTCGTGAAGCCATACGGCGCTAGCCCTCGAAGTCGCCAAGATTGATGTTCAGCCGCCCGAGGCGGTACAGCAGCGTGCGCCTGGGCAACCCCAGCTCGCGGGCTGCCAGGGTCTGGTTGCCATCGTTCTTGCGCAGGCAATCAAGCAGCAGCCGGCGCTCGACCTTCTCCAGGCGTTCGCGCAGGTAGAGGCCGGGTTCTTCCGGCAGCGCTTCGATGCTCAGAGAGAAATGCTCGGCCAGCAGCTCACCGCCTTCACACAACAACACCGCTCGCTCCACCAGTCCCTTGAGCTCGCGCACGTTGCCCGGGAAGGTGTAACCGCAGAGATGATTGAGGGCGCTTTCTGACCAGCTCACCGGGTCGCGCTTCAAAAAGGCACAAGCTTTGTCGGCGAAGTGTCGGGCCAGGTCGAGGACGTCGCCTTCGCGCTGACGCAGGGCCGGCAATTCGATCGGAAACTGCGCCAGGCGGTAGTACAGGTCCTCACGGAACTTGCCTTCGCTGACCAGAGCAGCCAAATCGCGGTGGGTTGCGGCGATGATGCGCACGTCGATCGTGTGGGTATCGTTGGAGCCCAGCGGGCGAATCTCTCCCTCCTGCAACACACGCAACAGCTTGGCTTGCAGGGACAGCGGCATGTCACCGATTTCGTCCAGCAACAGTGTGCCGCCATTGGCCGCGTCGAATAGCCCGGCGCGGTCGCGGTCGGCGCCAGTGAAGGCGCCCTTGCGGTAGCCGAACAGTTCGCTTTCCAGCAAGTTCTCCGGAAACGCCGCGCAGTTCTGCACGATGAACGCCTGGGAGCGTCGCGGACCATAGTCATGGATGGCCCGCGCCACCACTTCCTTACCGGTACCGGTTTCGCCGCGCAGCAATACAGTGTAGGGACTGTGCAGCACTTTGCTGATCAACTGGTAGGTCTGGCGCATGGCCGTGCTACTGCCAATCAGCCCGTATCCGCTGGCGCTGACCGAGACGCTGGCCGTGGGCGCCATATCGTCCACCGGATGGCGCAGGCGTTGCAGCAGGTGCAAATGCCCGAGCACGAACGCGCCGAGCTGGCCCATTGATTCGGCGAAGCCCTGAAGGTCGACAGGTTCGCGACTGGCGCACAACAACAGACCCTCGACGGCCTTTTGCGTGTTTACCAGCGGTATACACAACAACGACTGCCAAGGCATCTCCCTGCCTGGCAGAAAGCTGGTTTCGTGGAGGCTGCCGCTCAGTCCCACCAAGCTCACCACACGGTTCTGGCACAGGGCGAACTGCAGCAACTGCTCGCCGTTGTAGTCCACTGGTAGGCTCGTCGCTGCCTGCGATTGCAGGATGCCGCCCAGAGATTCGGCGCTCAGACCCAGACGAACATGTGTGGCATCGAGCAGGTACAGCTGGCTCAGTTCGCAACCACTGAGTTCGGCCACCCCGCGCACAAAGTCGCCCAGCAGCGTAGCCGCATCGGCCGCCCGCGCAAGGCTGGCGAACTGCGCCAGCAGCGCCTCGGCGTAGGTCAGTGGTTGCGGTACCTGGGTGAACATCACGCCCACCTCAGGCGAACTCGCAGGTCACGCTGCCGCTACTGTCGAGCGTCGCGTACACGCGCTTCAGGTTGTCGCCGGTGGCCATGGAGTCGAGCAAACGGTCGGCCACCAAAGGCAGTACGTGCAGATCGAGCAGGTGGTCGATCAGGCGAGCGCCGCTATCGTTCTGGGTGCAGCGCTCGGCCAAGTGATCGACCAGGTTCTGACAGTAACTGAAATCCAGTTGGCAACGGTTCAAACGCTCACCTAGACGAGCCAGCTTGATTTCGATCAGCTCGCGCATTGCCGGGCCGCCCAATGGGTAATAGGGCACCACACGCATGCGTGCCAGCAGCGCCGGTTTGAAATGCTTGCTGAGTATCGGGCGGATGGTTTTTTCCAGGGTCTCAGCGCTTGGCCGCTCGCCGTTCTCGCACAGTGCGCTGATGCAGTCACTGGCCAGGTTCGAGGTCATCAAGATCAAGGTGTTGCGAAAGTCGATTTCACGCCCTTCGCCATCGTTGGCTACGCCTTTATCAAAGATCTGATAGAACAGGTTAAGCACATCCGGGTCGGCCTTTTCGACTTCGTCGAGCAGCACAACCGAATAGGGTTTTTGTCGCACGGCTTCGGTAAGCATGCCGCCTTCGCCGTAACCCACGTAGCCCGGCGGCGCGCCGATCAGGCGTGACACGGTGTGCTTCTCCTGGAACTCGGACATATTGATGGTGGTGATGAAGCGATCACCGCCGTACAGCAAGTCAGCCAGGGCCAACGCGGTTTCGGTTTTACCGACGCCGCTGGGCCCCACCAGCAGGAATACCCCCACCGGTGCATCCGGCTTGTTCAGGCCCGCGGCGGTGGCGCGCATGGAACGGTCCAGCGCATGCACGGCCTGTTCCTGCGCACGAATACGCAGGCGCAGGTCGGTGGCGAAGCTCGCCACCTTGGCGTTGTGTTCACGAGCCAGCTGCTCCAACGGTACACCGGTCCAGGCGCTGATCACTTCAGCCACCAGACGCGGGCAGACTTCAAAACTGACCAGACGCTCCTGACACTGGGCATCGGTCAGCGCGCGATGGGTTTCTCTGAGCTCGGCTTCCAGTGCTTCGACGCAGCCCCCCTCCTCCACGTCGGCAACGACGGTTTCGACCGCCGCCGCTTCGCGGGCCTTGGCCAGCTGCTGGCGCAGCTCGAGCAGACGCTGGGCCAGGGCCCGCTGCTCACCCCACAAGGCTTCCATGACGCGCTGCTCAGCCTCAGTTTCAGCCAGACGGGTTTCCAGCGCGTCCAGCACTTGCTGGTCAATCGCCAAACCGGCCTCGGCATCGCGGCGCAGCGCCTGACGCTGACGGCCGCCCTCGGCCAGCTCGCCACGCAGGCGTTCCAGGCTTTGCGGCGCTGCCGCCAGGCTGATCCGCACCCGGGCACAGGCGGTGTCGAGGACATCCACCGCCTTGTCTGGCAGCTGACGCCCAGCCAGGTAACGGGCTGACAATTCAGCCGCAGCCACCACTGCATCATCGCGCAGGTAAATACCGTGACTCTTTTCGTAGACCTGGGCCAGGCCACGCAGGATGGTCACCGCCTCATTGACCGTCGGTTCGTGCAATTGCACCGGTTGGAAGCGGCGGGCCAAGGCCGGGTCTTTCTCGAAGTACTTCTTGTACTCAGCCCAGGTGGTGGCGGCGATGGTGCACAGCTCGCCACGGGCCAGTGCCGGCTTGAGCAGGTTGGCCGCGTCGGAACCGCCAGCATTACCGCCCGCGCCGATCAGGGTGTGGGCTTCGTCGATAAACAGAATGATTGGCTTGGGCGAGGCCTTGACCTCATCGATCACGCCCTTGAGACGACGCTCGAACTCGCCCTTCACACTGGCGCCCGCCTGCAGCAGGCCCATGTCCAGCGACAGCAGCTCAACATCCTTGAGCACCTGCGGCACTTCACCGGCAGCGATCCGCGAAGCGAGGCCTTCGACCACCGCAGTTTTACCAACGCCGGCTTCGCCGACCACAATCGGGTTGTTCTTACGCCGCCGGGCGAGGATGTCGACCATCTGGCGTATCGCGTCATCACGACATAGCACCGGATCGAGTTTGCCCTCGCGGGCCTGCTGGGTCAGGTTGTGGGTGAAACGCGGCAACAATGATTCGCCAGGCACCGACGGGTTAGCGTTGGCCGGCTCCTCCTTCTGCGACAGGGCGAAATCCTTCAGGCGCTCGCTGTTCAACTTGGCCAGCAGCGCCTGGTAACGGCTTCCGGCGTAACGCATCGGGTTGCGCAGTAACGCGAGGATCAGGGCGGCCTGCTCTACCTGAGTCTGACCCAGTTCGAGGTTGGCCACCAACAAAGCATCCTGCAGCCACTGCACCAACTCCGGAGCGAACACCGGGTTGCGCGAGGCGCTGTGCTCGACCTGTGGCTGCAACGCCGCGCTCAACTCGCCGACATCCACTTCGGCATCCTGCAACGCACGTGCGAGCAGCCCTTGCGGGCGCTCCAACAAGCCCAGCAGCAGATCCTCGATGAGGATCTTGCTGCCGCCCCGGGCGACGCAACGTTCGGCGCAGCGCTCCAGATCTCGGCGAGTGTCGGCGTCCAACGCCTGGATCAGTTGCTGCAGGTCTACATTGATCATAATCATCTGTCCTTAACGAATTTTGCTGCCGAGGGTCACCACACCGTCCGCGTGTTCACGGCCGAGCCAACTGGTCCACCCGAGGCGACAGGTGTTCTGCTCACTGATGCACAGTTCACGGATTTCTTCCTGGCGCAGAACCAGGCGAATGTCGTAGTCAAGCGGGTCACGCAAGGTGAACCGCACCAGCGCGCACAGCGGCTGGTAGCCGACACCGATCGGTAAAAATTCATGGAAGCGTTGCCAGTCGAGCTGGTAGATATGGATGCGGAACTTGCCGCTGCGATCGCGCACCCGCTCGCCCAGCACCAAGTCTTCGCCGAACTGGCTATTGGCACGCCCCAACTGGTTGCGTTGTTCTTGGAGAATCTGCACCCGGCGCTCGATGCACTGCTCGATCACCAGCTCGGCATGCTTGAAGTAGTAACGCAGCACGGCCTCGATCAGTGCCGCCGAGTGAGCTCGCAGGCTGAGCAAGCCGAGGTACGGCAGCAGACGCTTCCAGTTCAGTTCGCCGGCCTTGCGTATTTCTTCGCCACCGAGGCCTATCAAGGCAAACAGCTGGGCAGAAAACGGGTCGAGCGCGCCGCTCTTGAAGCTGGCGCGATAGCGGTACTTTCGCCAGATCGGCAGCATCAACCGCTGTAAGCGATGATGGAACAGGTCAAGAAAGGTACGCGTCGGGTTACCGTCTTCGCTGTCACCCAGGGCTTGTTCTGCGTAAAACGCCGGCAGCGGCGAGCCAGAGCCGAACAGCCCGATCAGGTTAAAACGCAGGCGCGCACGTACCTGCCCATGCTCCTCGAAGAACTCCACGCGATCGACATCGCTACCAGGGAAACCCAGGCTCGGATTGCCCTGGAACTCCAACTGCTCGTAGAGATCCTCTTCACTCAGGCCTGGATGTGACTCACGCAGCCGATCCATCACCAGCAGCACGGCTTGAAACAACGAGTACTCGCGGATGACCCGAGTCAACCCGTTTAAAGCAGGGGCTGAAGACCCATTCGTGGTGTCCATTGGTACACCTCTCCTTGCGTACTTTTTACCCTCAGCTCGTGATACGAGTTGAGACTGGCGTAAAGCGCGAAAAACTCGTTGAGAACCGAGGCGAAGACAAACAAGTCGCCCTCACCGATATAACCTTGCGGGTCGATGGTCAGCTCGGTGCGCAAACCGCGCAGCGGCAGGCCCCTATGCAGCCGGTCGACATGTTCATGGCGGATTGACTTGAGCCCGTCCAAGAGGCGTTTACTGACCTTTTCCAGTTGCTGGTCGTAGTAGCGCGGCAAGTCATAGGTTTCGAGAATCACCTTGAGTGCATCAACATTGGCCAGTGACAAATAGTTGAGCGACATGTTGCTTATCAGCTTCCACAGGAAGTCACGATTGAGCGGTGGTGCGTAACTCGAGGTCACCGGGGTGATGTTGCGGAAGGTAAGGAACTCCGGGGTTTGCTCACACCGCTGGTTGATCTGGCCGGACTCGAGTCGGCGCGGCAGGTTCTGATTGGTGCAGATCAGCTCGATGGACAGAGTTTCAGCGGCTTCGGTGTGGCGGATGCCAAAGCTCAAGTAGGTGTCCAGGCCCTCATGCAGCAACGAGGAACGTTGGCGGATGCTGTAGTGCGGGCGGTCTCCCGCAACATCGAAACTTGGGTCATGTTCAAAGGATTCGAACGGTACATATTCCTGATAACCCAGACCGCCCGGCCGCCAACCGGTCACCGCTTCCACGGAAAACACGCCACATGTTTTCAGGTCGTACTCAGCCGGCAGCAGCAGGTACTCGTCTTGCTTGCCATCGAGGCGGATCGGCAGCGCGTCAATCTTGAATAGATTGACGATCGGCGTGCAATACAGTTTCACGTTGTCCAGCGTCGGTCGCAGACGCTGGATACCACTTTTGCGAATGTCGAAACGCACCTCCAGACCGTGCATCTGCTTGAGGGTGTCCTCCGGCAGGGAGTTGAGTAGATCCAAGCCGTTCAGGTCGACAAACAGGAACTTGTCCTGGAAGGCAAAATACTCCTGGAGATAGCGATAGCCGCGGAAGGTGTTCAGCGGGTACGGGATCAACGCCTCCTCCTCGGCAAAACCCACTGGCTGCACGCGACTGCCGGGCAGCTTGAACGACAAGGCATTGCCGCTGACGCCCAACACGGGCTCACCCTCCCCGTCCAGTGGTACCAGCTCAATCCCTTCGAGGTTGCGCAACAGGCTGAGGTAAAGCATCTGGCTGATGTAGCGCTCGCCAGCAAGGTGTAGGCGCAGACGGCTCAGGTCCAGCTCACCCAGATGGCCATCGCACCCCATCTCCAGGCGCAAGCACAGCAATGCACCGTCGCCTTTCACCGAGTAGTTCAACGCCGCCAGCTTCAACGGCAAGACGTCCGTCGCGTAGCAGGTACGGAAACGGCACTGCACGTCATCGATGAGCGTGCTCTGCACCGGCGTTTCACGCGCCACGCGCAAGGCCGGCCCGGACTGTTCCAGCGGGTCGAACTGGAGGATGCTGAACGCTGGCAACGGGCGCATGTAGTTGGGCCACAACAGGTGCATCAGCGAGTGGCTCAGTTCAGGCAGCTCATCATCAAGCTTCTGTCGCAGGCGGCCAGTCAGGAAGGCGAAACCTTCAAGCAAGCGCTCCACATCCGGATCTCGTCCCGCCTGACCGAGAAACGGCGCCAACGCTGGGCTACGCTCAGCGAAACGGCTACCCAGCTGGCGTAGCGCAGTAAGTTCGCTTTGGTAGTAGTGGTTGAAGGACACTCGCAGCTCCCTGCTTTTCGTGGGTGTAAATGTTGTGAAATAAGTAGCCATCGCAATAGCGGACTTCGGTGTTGGCCGCTATCGTCGTTGACTTAAATGACCTTGACCTGGCCGCTAGCATCCAAGCACGCAATGAAACTGACCTGGCGTTTGAATCCCTCAACCTGCAGCAGGCCTTCGATGCTGAAAGACAAGCGAAGCTGATCGTGGTCACGTGGCTGGGCAACGACACGCACATTGCTCAGGCGCGGCTCATAGGCTTCGATGAAGTTTTCAATGGCCAGCCGCGCCTGGCTCAGGGCATCGTGCAGACTCAGGCGCATGTCGTTCAGATCCGGCAGCCCATAATCGGACAGCGTTTGCACGCTGCCCGCCCGGGTGCTTAGCATCTTGCTCAGATGGGCTGTCACCGATGTCATGGCGCATGCCTCTCGGCTCCAGCCGGCACGTTTGCCGGCTTCGCCACTCAAGCGTTCGAAAAGGCTGCCGTATCCAGTCATCACCGGGTTACTCTTTATCCAGCTTCCCCACTAGCGACAGGGTGAAATCGGCGCCCATGTACTTGAAGTGTGGCCGTACGTTCAGGCTGACGCGATACCAGCCTGGCTCACCTTCCACATCACTGACGATGACCTGCGCAGCGCGCAACGGACGTCGGCCACGTACTTCGGCACTCGGATTCTCCTGGTCGGCAACGTACTGACGTATCCACTTATTGAGTTCCAGCTCGAGATCGGTGCGCTCTTTCCACGAACCCAGTTGCTCGCGCTGCAGCACTTTCAGGTAGTGAGCCAGGCGATTGACAATCATCATGTACGGCAGTTGGGTACCGAGCTTGTAGTTCAGCTCTGCGGTCTTGCCTTCGGCACTGATGCCGAAGAACTTCGGTTTCTGCACCGAGTTGGCCGAGAAGAACGCCGCGTTGTCACTGCCTTTGCGCATGGTCAGGGAGATGAAACCTTCTTCGGCCAGTTCATATTCGCGACGGTCGCTGACCAGAACTTCGGTCGGAATCTTGGTTTCGATTTCGCCCATGCTTTCGAAATGGTGCAGAGGCAGGTCTTCTACGGCACCGCCGCTCTGCGGGCCGATGATGTTCGGGCACCAGCGGAACTTGGCGAAACTGTCAGTCAGCTTGGTCCCGAACGCGTAGGCGGTGTTACCCCACAGGTAGTGCTCGTGGCTGTTGGCAACGGTTTCCTTGTAGACAAAGGACTTGACCGGGTTCTCTTCCGGATCGTACGGGTTACGCAGGAGGAAACGCGGTACGGTCAAACCAATGTAGCGAGCGTCTTCCGATTCGCGGAAACTCTGCCATTTAGTGAACTGCGGCCCCTCGAAGTGATCCTTCAGGTCCTTCAGGTCCGGCAGACCAGTGAAGCTTTCCAGGCCAAAGAACTTCGGACCGGCAGCGGCAATGAACGGTGCATGGGACATGCACGCAACGCTGGATACATACTGCATCAGCTTCACGTCAGGCGAGCTTGGCGACATGAAATAGTTGGCGATGATTGCGCCGACCGGCTGACCACCGAACTGACCGTATTCAGCGGTATAGATATGCTTGTACAGCCCGGCCTGCATCACTTCTGGCGAATCTTCAAAATCGTCCAACAAGTCCTGCTTGGAAACGTTGAGAATTTCGATCTTGATATTTTCACGGAAGTTGGTGCGGTCAACCAGCAACTGCAGGCCGCGCCAGGCTGATTCCAAGGACTGGAAATGTTCGTGGTGAAGGATTTCGTCCATTTGACGGCTGAGCTTTGCATCGATCTCGGCGATCATGCGGTCAACCATGGCCTTCTTGACCGGCTCGCCGCTGTTTTGTGGCTTGAGCAGCTCTTCGATAAAGGCCGATACACCGCGTTTGGCGATGCCATAGGCTTCGTCATCCGGGGTCAGGCGGGTTTCGGCGATGATGCTGTCGAGAATGCTGTATTCGGCGCTTTGATTGCTGTTCTGTTGTGCTGCGCGGGTGCTCATTGCGTTGGCTTCCTTGGCGGGTGGAGGGCTCAGGCTTCTGGGGCTGCGGCGTTCAGGCCCAGCTCGCCGAGCACACGACCACGTGATTCGTCGTCGGCGAGTACGCCTTCGATAGCTTTGCGAAATGCAGGGGCGTTACCCAGCGGCCCCTTCAGGGCTACCAATGCGTCGCGCAACTCCATCAGCTTTTTCAGCTCAGGCACTTGCTCGACCAGGCTGGCCGGGTTGAAGTCCTTCATCGAATTGACCTGCAGCGTGACCGCCAGCTCTTCGGTATCACCCTCCTCCTGCAGTCGGTTGGGCACGCTCAGGGTCAAGCTCAGTTCCTGCTTGGCGAGCACTTCGTCGAAGGTCACCTTGTCGATGCTGATCGGCTTTCGGTCTTCTACCTTGCGCTCGTCTGCGCGCTGGGTGTAATCACCGATTGCCAATAGCTTCAACGGCAGCTCAATCTCCTCGTGAGCTGCGCCTGTAGCGGGCTTGAAAGTGACGTTAATGCGTTCCTTGGGGGCTACCGAGCCTTCTTTGGCCATGACATTTTTCCTTGCGATTGTTGGCCCAGGGGCCTATTCGAGTACCACTTCGAGATCGAGGTGGCACAGCCTGCGATAAATCTCATCCTTGCGTTCGCGCACTGCGTGGTTCTGCGGCAACAACTCACAGCAGTTATGCAGCAGGTGCAGCACTTCCAGGGCAAGGTCAGGCTCCCAGGCATCTAGGCCCGAGCCCTGTAATTCTTGATCGAGGATTTCGAGCTGGGTCTTGGCCAGTTCGTATTTTTTGGCCATGAAACACAAGCGGGCCAGGCTGAACTGCCAGAGAAATCGCGCACGTGCGCCGCGGGCGCTGTTCAACCCTTGCTTGAGGAACTGCACGGCAACCTTGAGGCCATCTTTACGCAGGATCGGCAACGCAGCGTCGAGGGCTTCCTCCCACGCCGGCTGGGCGGCAGTGCCTTCGACCTTGCGCGGCGCGCTAGCGCTTTGCAGATGGGGCATGACCTGAGCGCTGATCCAGCCGCGGGTGGACGGATCGGCGAAAGGCGTGCCATCGTGAAAATGCAGCTCGATGACACCCGGCAGTCGCTGTAGCAACAGGGCGAAGTGAAATTCCACTTCGCGCATCGCTTGATCGGCGTTCAAGCCCTGCAAGCACTCCCAGACCAGACGCTGGCCGTCGAACCAGAAAGGTGCCCTGGCCAGACTGGCTTCGAGCTCCACCAACAGATCGGCATACTGTCCATTGGCAAAGCGCTCCTGGAAGATTTTCAGCTTGTCGGCTGGCAGCCCGCGCAATGCGGTGATCTGTTCGGCATTGCGCTCGGGAATGGCGTCAATGGGCAGCCACAGCATCGTGCGGTTCAAGCGCAGCGCACGCGCATCGATAGCGTTCTGCTTAAGCCACCAGGCGTTGAGCGGACGAGCGTTTTCCTGCAAGGTACGCAAGGCCCGCTGGGCTTCCTTCTCGTTGTCGATAGGCGCGCCAGGCGTGAGCAACTGGGCTGCAACCTGTTTAACCTGCGCCACTGCCGCACCCACGACACCCGGTTCCGGCTGGTTATCGGCAGCACGTTGAACCATGGTTTTCAAGCGCCGACACACCGGCAACAGCAGCGGCGCATCATCCCCCATGTGCTCGGTGAACGCGGCTTCAAGGCCATCCAGGTGTTCCACCAAGCGACGAAACAGCGGCAACTGCCCCTTGATCGCGACGTTGTCGGCCAGCACCTGTTCAAGACGAGGCACCAGCCAGCCGATGGCAGCGGCACGTGTTCGCAGTTTGACAGGGTGAACCTCGGCCCAATGCTGGTCGCACAGGTAATGCAAGATCGCCATGCCCGCTACCAGGCCGGAGAATTGCTCACACTGGTACAGCGCCCAGGTCAACCACGCTGCAACCCGCAAATCCTTGGACTGGGTCCGGAGCACCCCTTCAGCAATTTCCTGCACTTTCAGCCAATCGGTCTGCCCGCTCTCATGCATGGATTGAGCTTTAGCCAACTCATGCTCCAACGCTTCGAATTCGCTCGAAAAACGGACGTCTTCACCTGCAAAACGCTGTTTGCAAATAGCCGACTTCGCGAGCTCAAAATAGTGCGTTGATAATTTATTTGAGTAGGACATCGCTTGGCTTTTCCATTGAAGGGAAATCAATATTTTTACAATCCCCGGCCTTCAAGATACTTGAATCAACGGAGACACCCGACAACCCGCCCCTGCGAATAAGATCAGCATCGGGCTCGAAGAAGCCTAAATAGATATGGAAAAAAACCCAATCAGACGATTCTGACAAACGAGTAGGACTTTTCCCAACGAGAGAGCATAGAAGCCGATTCACTTGCAATGATGCGCCATTGCAAAAACCGAATTGACATAGCAAATTCGGTTTAATAGCTTAGCCACTGAAACCATATTGGAGCATTTGAAACGCGACGATCAACGTTTTTTGCTTCACATGCATAAGGACATCCTGGTGATAAGAAAATTCATACTCCCTCTCTGCACGCTGCTGCTGGCAGGCTGCCAAGCGCAATCGATACCACTTCCTAAAAGCCAAAAACTTTCCCCGGACAAGGTCGCTCAGATTGCTGCAACCATCGAACAGAAATATCCAAAGCTTTCCACCGAGCTACGCAGCAAGCTACTCAACACCGTGGTGCAGTCTTTAGACAACATGGTGTTTGTCGAAGGGGGTGAATTTCAGATGGGGGATTTTGGTTGGCCGTATGATGATGACCCTACAAATTTATGTGAGTGGCCATGCGGGGTAGAGCCAGAGCGGATGGGGCGCATCACTATGTTTGGAAATGACGACTTCGTTCACCCCGTCAAACTAAACAGCTACTACCTTTCAAAATTCCAAGTTAAACTTCAGGACTTCGATTTATTTTTTACCGTTCACGGCAAGCCGCTATTCGATGCAGAATATAGAAGCCGCAAAGACCTACAATATCTCTTTCAAGCAAATCTTCCCGCGCCCACTAAAAGCTGGCAAGAGGCCAAATATTACTGCAACTGGTTAGGCCAATTGAGTGGTTATGCCGTAGACCTACCGACTGAAGCACAATGGGAATATGCTGCTCGAAATCGAGGCCGCCATGTGGTGTTCCCCACTGATAACGGCAGTTTAAACTACGGTCGAAACTTTCCAGAACCCGACGAGATGGATACATTTCCTGTGGATAGATTTGTCCCTAACCCACTGGGTATCTACAACCTTTCGGGCAATGCGACGGACTGGGTAAATGACTGGTACGATAAGGATTATTATCGGTATTCACCCATCGAAAATCCACAGGGACCAGACACGGGCACCCAACGAATTCGACGAGGTACGAGTGTACTAGAAGATACAATTGCGACTGCTAGCGCCGTCCGTCGCTGGGGCGTTGAGCCGCTACAAAAAGATTACCACCCCACTTTAAGTTTTCGCTGTTCAATACAGTCAGAAAAAGCATTTTAACTTTAAATGCAAAGGTGCTAAAAAGCGCCTTTATTTTTAAACACCTCACTCATCCTAAGCTAAGCTATCGAACCGCCCACTTTTACGAGCTGCTAGCAACACGTTTTCCTTACGCCAAGCATGGCTGGCTTCCACGACACCTTGGCCGACGGATCGGTCAGCACATAGGCATAGCGCTTCGGGCGAAAGCTCTTGAAACCAAGCGAATAACTAATAAAGACTTCGGACAGAAAGCAGAAACAAAATCAAATAGACAATTCTGAGAGAACAGCAGGAGTCCTGTGGCAAGAAAAACGATATTACCCCTCTGCGTATTACTAGTCCTGGCGGGCTGCCAGGCGCAGTCGATACCACTTCCTAAAAGCCAAAAGCTTTCCTCTGACAAGGTCGCTCAAATCGCTGCGACCATCGAACAGAAATATCCAAAGCTTTCCACCGAGCTACGCGGCAAGCTACTCAACACCGTGGTGCAGTCCTTAGACAACATGGTGTTTGTCGAAGGGGGTGAATTTCAGATGGGGGATTTTGGATGGCCGTATGATGATGACCCTGCAAATTTATGTGACTGGCCATGCGGGGTAGAGCCAGAGCGGATGGGGCGTATCACCCCGTTTGGGGATGACGACTTCGTTCACCCTGTTAAATTGAGCAGTTACTACCTATCGAAACTTCAAGTCAAGCTTGAAGACTTCGATTTATTTTTTACTGTTCACGGCAAGCCACTATTCGACACAGAGTATAGAAGGCGTGCAGATTTGCAGGATCTCTTTCAACCAAACCTTCCCGCGCCTACTAGAAGTTGGCAAGAGGCTAAGGACTACTGCGGCTGGCTAGGGCAATTGAGTGGACATGCCGTGGATCTACCGACTGAAGCACAATGGGAGTATGCTGCTCGAAATCGCGGCCAGCACGTGGTGTTTGCTACTGATAATGGCAGTTTAAACTACGGGCGAAATTTCCCCGCCCCCGGCGAACTGGACACATTCCCAGTCGATAGATTTGCCCCTAATCCGCTGGGAATCTACAACCTTTCGGGCAATGCGACGGACTGGGTCAATGACTGGTACGACAAAGACTATTACCGTTCTTCACCTGTCGAGAATCCGCAAGGTCCAGATACGGGGACCCAACGAATTAGACGAGGTGCATATGTGGCAGAAGGCCCGCTTCTGAGCGCCAGTACTGTCCGCCGCTGGGGCGTTGATCCGATACAAAAGGATTACTACCCTACTGTGAGCTTTCGCTGTTCAATACAACCAGAAAGCACATTTTAAACGCGTCATTATTTCTAAGCCAAGCCATAAAACAGCCCACTAGTAAAGCTTTCTCCTTACACCAAGCATTGCTTGGCTTCCACGACACCCTGGCCGACGGATCGGCCAGCTGATTGACCATCGGGCCTATCGCTTCGGACGGAAATTCTTGAAACCAAGCAAACAACTAATAAAAACCTCAGACCGAATGCCAATATAAAACCAGAAAGACAATTCTGACAGATCAGTAGGAATCAACTGAAATGGAAAATACGAAAAACCAATACAGCCGCCACAAATCGCGCCCACTACAAGCTGGTTGAATATTTTATTCATAGGCGCCATGCTAAAGTTAATGAAACGACGCACTCACCCACTTCACATGCATAAGGACATTCTGTGGCAAGAACAATCACATTACCCCTCTGCGCGTTACTAGTGCTAGTAGGCTGCCAGGCCCAATCGATACCACTTCCTAAAAGCCAAAAACTTTCCTCGGACAAGGTCGTTCAGATTGCTGCAACCATCGAACAGAAATATCCAAAGCTTTCCACTGAGCTACGCAGCAAGCTACTCGCCACCGTGGTGCAGTCTTTAGACAACATGGTGTTTGTCGAAGGGGGTGAATTTCAGATGGGGGATTTTGGTTGGCCGCACGATGATGATCCATCAAACTTATGCGATTGGCCATGCGGGGTGGACCCAAAACGGATGGGGCCCATCAGTATGGGCACTGATAATAAATTCGTTCATCTCGTTAAGTTAAGAAACTACCACCTGTCAAAATTTCAAACAACACTAGGGGATTTTGACCTGTTTTTCATCGCGCAGGGAAAACCGCTCTTTGACAAAAAATTACGCCAGCGTGAGGATTTACAGTTCCGTTATCAACCCAACCTTCCCGCTCCCACCCGTAGCTGGCAAGAAGCCAAGGACTATTGCGGTTGGTTAGGTAATCTGAGCGGTTATCCGGTAGATCTACCCACTGAGGCACAATGGGAATATGCGGCCCGCAATCGCGGTCAATTTTTCGCGTTCCCCACCGACAACGGTAGCTTGAATTACGACCGAAACTTTCCTAGACCTGATGAAACGAGAACTTTCCCAGTAGACAGCTTCATTCCTAACAAACTCGGAATTTATAATCTCTCTGGCAATGCGACGGATTGGGTTAACGACTGGTACGACAAAGATTATTACCGACATTCACCGGTCGAGAATCCTCAAGGACCAATTACAGGTAACGAACGGGTATGGCGCGGAACAAATGTACTAGAAGATCCCCTTCTGAGCGCCAGCACCGTCCGCCGCTGGAGTGCTGAGCCGATACAAAATGACTACTACCCTGGCGTCAGTTTTCGCTGCGCTATTCAGTCAGAAAAACCGTTCTGACTTCAAACAAAGGCGCACTTAAGCGCCTTTATCAACAACTTTAAGCCAATCCATCAAACCGGCCACTGTTACGCGCAGCCAGCAATATTTTCTCCTTTCGCCAAGCATTGCTTGGGCTCCAAGCCAACCTAGCCGAACCCCCAATAGATTTATTAATAGCCAAGTTATCAATAAAACGATTAAACTGATTTTGTTCGTAACCATCTAGCAAGGAGTTAATCCGCTCGAGACTTTTCATCGCATTAACCTTCTCTGCTTTGGGCGAGCAATGCTCGAGCACTTCGATAAACTGCCGCCAACTGCGGATCTCGGACAACAAAATAACCAGCGCCTCTTCCTGCAGTTCATTAAAGCTCTCGACAAAACCTTCGGTCAGGATATAGACCATTGAGCCTAGCGTTTCGGGCGGGAGTAATCGAAAAGGCAGGGGTTGGCCCTGAACCGTCATAACTTTTTCGGTTTTATGCTTAACTACATAGCCTGCCAAATTTTTCGCCTCAACCTGAGTTGCCGTACGATTTTCCCACCATAGGCTCATCGCGTTGACTCTGTCATTGAACGCTTGATTAGCGACGTTTACGGGTGATGTTGCGACTTGATACAGACCTGAAGCCACATAGTTAAATGCCTCCTTCGTAACTCCCAACAGGTACCTGTAATCCATATCAGCCAATCCGTTGCAGATCAACAAGGTCAGCTTTCCGACCTGCTCAACATCCACCATCGTGGAAAACCCACCGCCGACACCTGGACCCAGAACCACAGACCCTCTGCAGTTAAACGCTAATCGGTTGTCCATAACGCTGATACCAAACTCACCACTAGCACCCACCCCCAAAGCAGCATTCCCTTCCGCTTTAACCACAGCCAGCGGAACCCAATTGCTGCTGGCATTCGCCTGCCCGACAAAAGCTTTCCCCAACCCTTGTTTATCTGGTGCAACCCAATCAAAGGAACCGCTGAGAGCACCACCCGTTTGAGCGCCAGCAAACGCTTCGCACTTGACGCCAATATTGCCACTCGGGCCGACGTCCATGGTTGGAGTGCCGAGCAGTCCCGTTGCACCTGCCGGACGTTCACTCGGTTTGTATTGCGTTTTAACCCCAGCTTCCCCCTGTAACTTGGCACCGACAAAACACGAAAACTCCAACTTGCCACTCAGGCGAAACACGCCCACGGGATGCAGCACTTCCTTACCCAAGGCATTTCGATACGCCATGTTCGCGACATAACCGCCCTGGTCGGGGAAGTACGAATTCAGCGAAGCCGAAGCCTCCGCCAGCGAAAAGGCCGCACTGCCTTTAATCCCCACCTCAATACTGCCTGCCTTGGGGCTCCAGTTGTTCACCCCGGCACTGGCGCTGGCCGCGAAACGCAGGGCGTGGGCTTCTGCCGTTACGGCATAGGGGGCGGCGTCGCTCTGGTTAGAGGTCCAGGATACTTCCTGATGCAGCGTGTTGAGCAGGTTGTCCTCCTTGCTGTTCCAGCTGCTGAGCTTCAGCTCCAGGCTGCCCAACGGACCCGTCTTGCGCCCTTTTCCGATCGCCTCCTTGATGTCTTTAATCAAGTCAGTGGCCAGCTGCTTGTTGAACGGTTTGCCAGCCATAATCCGCGTTGAGGCGCGAACCTTCCAGGAGGTGGTTTCGCGGTACGGGATCGAGATGTAGTGGCGCCGGGTGGGGTCGCTGAACAGGATGATTTCCACTACGTTAATGCCAGTCTTGGTTTGCTTGCCTTGCTGACGCTCAAAGCTCCTCCCCATGCCATGTCTCAAGTCGGGCGCCGCACTATTGGCAGTGCTGAAACTGTCTTCCGGCTCGGGTGCTCGCTGTGCCGCCAGTTCGGCGCGGAGTTTGCCGATTTCCTGATCCAGCTCCAGGACTTTCTTGTTCTGCAAGGACTTCCAGTTGGATTCAAATTGCGTGGTCCTCAAAGCACTGGGCTTGTAATCCTGATACCAATCACGCGCTTGCTGTAAGGTCGCCAGGCGGCCCTGCAGGTCTTTGTCAGTGGTGAGGGGCGCGATTGTGGTGGGCTGCGGCTTGGTCTCGCGTACCAGCAACCCGGCGCCTTCGGCTTTCTGCGCCCAGGCATCTTTGACGCACCCCGCACAGGTGCAACTGGCCATGGGGGCCTGAGGCTTCTTGCACTGCAGGGCAGGCAAGGCTTTAGCCAGGTTCTGATGCAGTTCATCCATGAGCTTCTGCACCGCGTTGATTTCCTGCTTCAGTGCTTTGGACTGTTTGGCGGTCAGTACATAGAAATGCGGCTCGCCAGTAATGTGGGCGACGTCAACCAGTTCCTCGTCACATTCGGCCTGCCCCTTGAGCGCAATCGACGTAGTGCTATGCGCATGCATCGGTGGCGGTAGTTCAGGTTTTGACGCGGCGCCGGGAAGCTTTAACTCCCATCCGGCTTTGATGTGGTTAGGGTCACCAATGATCGGGTTAAGCGCCTGGATTTCAGATACTTTAGCCCCATGTCGTTGGGCAATTTGCCCTAGGGTATCGCCATGTTTAACCGTGTAAGTGCTGCTCATGCATCATCATCCTTGTGATTCAAAGACACTCAAGCCCAACCAGCTTGTCGCCAAGACTCAGGTCTTCACGAGCCAGCCATTCGCTATGCGGGGATCGACTCCAGAAGTCATCGCCTTTGCTCAGCGACAGACGTAACCAACGCTCCTGCTCGGCCAGTTGCAGATACCCTGCTTGCTGGGCTGCTCGGAGCTGTCGGTACACAAAAGTCACTGGGTCGGGGATGGGCAATGCCGCCTGATAGTCCTGAGCAAAGCGTCCGGCCAGCACCTTCAAGCGCTGCTGATCCATAACAGCTTGGCGCTTGTGCCCCAGGTGCAACCACCCTGAGGCTTGAACTTCGGGCTCTAGTGGGAGATGTGGATGAGCCTGATGACGCCAGCCCAGTTCGTTGCGCCAGACGATGTCTGTGACCGGCCCCATGAATTGCGCTAGCTCGGTTTCATCCAGGCTGCTCAGCAACGGCTCCAGCCAGCGCGGTTCAAAAAAACGCATCATCTGGGCGGGCGAATCGTCGGTGCTGACGGTGAGCAGACTGCGCCAATGGTCAACGGCTTGCTTGATGGATTGTTCATCCTTGAGGTAGGCCACACAGCCGGCATCGGCCTGTTCAAGCAACGCACTGGCATACGCCAGTAACGCTCCGGGTTGCGGACACAGCAACGCGAAAGGACCGGCAGCTTGCAAAGTTGTATAGGGCGTATTGTCGAATAGAGGAATGCAGCACTGCGCAGCGTGGTTTTCCGCCTGCTCGATATGAATCTGCAAGTTCGAATCAAAACTTGCATCCAGCACCACGCACAGGATTCCCGGTGCTACAGGGACCTTAAAGGGCGACGCGGTGGGTTTGATCATGTCGTTTCGCCTTTAGGGTGGATTGGGCATTGACCAGTTGCATCGAGTTGGCAGCCCGGAAGGGGCAGCAGAGCACCGGCCACCGATTGCTCCTGGTATAACGCCAGTGCTGGGAGCGGCAGTGCCACGGGCGCCGACAGACTTCCAAGCAACCCTGGCAGCGCCGGAATCGCAGACGCGCCGGCGGCAGGTGCGCCACCAAGTTGAATTTCAGTGCTGCTGAAAATGCCGCCGGGGCCTATGACGATGTGCTGACCACCGCCTTTCAAGGTGATACTGGCCCCGGCATCAAGAATCAGGTTGGCGCCTGCTTTGAGATGGACTTGCTGGCCGGCTTCAACCACCAGCGCTTGCCCGACCCGGGTATGGCTGCTGCTGGCAATCTGCAGGTAGTCGTTGGCCTTGAGTTCGGTCTTTCGATCCGCCGTGACGGTGCGCTGGTCTTCGCCCTCCAACACCGCGATGCTATTGCCTTTGATGGTTTCCCGGCGTTCGTTACCGACTTCCAGGCGGCTGTCATTCTCGATCTTGTGTTCCAGGTCGCGCTGGGCCCGCAGGTAGATCAACTCCTGACCTTTGCGGTCCTCAATCGACAGTTCGTTGTAGCCACTGCCGTCCGGCGTGCTGCGGCTACGCAGTACGGTTTTTGTCTTGTTGGCTGGCAAAGGATAGGGTACGGAGGTGAGCTTGTTGGCCACGCAGCCGGTAATCAACGGCCGGTCGGGATCGCCTTCGAGAAAGGTCACCAGCACTTCCATGCCGATGCGCGGAATAGTCACCGCACCAAAGCCCACCCCCGCCCAGCTGGACGACACGCGTAACCAGCAACTGCTCTTGTCGCTGTTGAGCTCGGCGCGGTCCCAATGGAACTCGACCTTGACCCGGCCGTATTCATCGCAATAAATCTCCTCGCCTGCAGGCCCGGTGACCCGGGCGGTCTGGCTGACCAGCACCGCCTTGCGGGTGACCAGTGGCGGACGGTAAAACACATCCCAGGGGGTGGCACTGAAGCTGTTGCGATAGCCCTGGGTAAAACCGTCGGCAGGCTGGACATCGCTGCCCACTGACTCCTCAAGCACCTGTGGCTGCTTGCCTTCGTGCGTCACGCTACGCAATAGCCACAAGTCGTTGTAAGCCTGACGCGGGTGCTCGGTGAGCTTGAAAAAGTGGCCGCTGCGCAGAAACGGCTGATCGCTTTGACCTTCGGCCAATTGATAGTCACTGCGATGGCGTTCCAGCGCCAGGCGGGCTAGCTGTCTGCCGCGGTTTTCAGTTTCAAGCAGCTCAGGGAAGCGATAGTCTTCGAGGGCCGGTGTGAACTCGGCGGTGAACTGGGCTTCCAGCAGCAGGCTGGGGCGCTTGAGGTCGTAGTCACGCCGGGTCACCGTGCTGGTGCGGGTGCTCAAGCGCCTGTAGAACTGGCTGACCACCGGCTGCTCCGCAACCAGCCCGGTGCCTTGCTGGTAGGGGACAGGGTTCAGGGTGGGGAAAAAAGTCTGGTCGTCGGTGAACACCAGGTGATGGCCATCCGGGCTGTGTTGATGGTGCCAGGCAATCCCTTCTTCGCTGCACAGCCTTTGCACGAAATCGTAGTCCGATTCCAGGTATTGAGTGCAGTATTCACGCGTGGGACTGTTGCGGACATGAAAGGTAAAGGCATCGGCCTGAATGCCATGGCCCTTGAGCACCTGGGCAACGATCTGTGGCACGGTCAGTTGCTGGAAAATCCGCTGATTGTGGCTGAACTGCAAGTAGTGCAGCGCCGGTACCAGGGTCAGCTGGTAACGGGTCAGGCGTTGGCCGGAGTCACCGCCCCGAACATCTTCGATGCGCCCATGCAGGCCTTCGCCATTCAGGCCAAAGCGCAAAAACGCCGGCTGGCTGAGCAGGCTTTCAAGATCAAGGTCAGGGTACTCGCTGACCAGCTCAATACGGATCGCGTACAAGCGGCTGAGGGCTTCCGTGCCTTCAAACGCCAGGACTTGGAAATCATTGCGAACCGTGGGAATCAATAGCTCGAAATGCGCGGTATTAGCCGACACAAACATAGGCTTGTCCTTAAGCTGGGAAAATAGCGCATGAGCCAACGCAACGTCGGCCCATGCATGATTGACGCTACTTAACCAACGACCGGAGTACGCCAGTCATCCGAGCCAGAGGTGCCGGCCACTTCGTGGGTCCAGGTGATTTTGCGGTACGTGAAATGCACGTCTTCCAGGTGAGTGAAGTGCGCGTTGGAGGGGTCTTGGCAGTTGTGCATGTAGTCCTTGATGTCGACGATGATCGCGTCTTCCAGGACCGTGGTGTAGTAATGCTCCTGAGTGCCGGCAGCCGAGGTGCGGTACCACTGGATTTCGATCTTGGTCAGGCGCTCACCGGAGGTCAGGGCCGCCAGCAGCAGTGGCGACGCCTTGTCGAAGACCTTGGTGATGACCACAGGCTTGTGTACGCGCTGGCCGGTGGGTTGGCCGGACTGCGGATCACGCGGAATGATCACTTCATGCTGAAAGCCCTGAACCATGACCTGGTCTTCATGACCTTCCTGGTAGGTGTTGCCAACCGAATCGGCGGTGAAAGCACCGGCGGTGATCAAACCTTGTTTGGTGCCGGTGATGGACATGTATGCGGGGGTAGCCATGAATGCTCCTTGCTGAAAATAGAGGTGCCCGGTGGGTAAAATCACCCAGCGGGTACCTGTACCGCATACAAGGGTCATGCCATAAGTTGCTCACGCCTTATAAACCGGGGCCTGCAGCACTTATTACCTGAGTTGGAGTCACGCTCAACAGGGAAAAGCCCTGAAAAGTGCGCAACTTCTTGCGCAGTACTGTGCAAGAAGTTGCGCACTCGCCTGTAAGCCACGTGGGCCGTGGCTTACAGGGGCGAACAGGGGTCGTTATCTACATTTGAGTGCGCAAGAAGTTGCGCAGTGCGTTATACCCTTGACCTTCCACGCTCCCCTCACCATAGAAGCAGACCGACCACTCACCGCGGCCGCAAAACCAACACCCCCAGCGGCGGCAAATTCAACCCCAACGACAACGGTTGACCATGACTGGGCAGCGTTTCACTCACCACCTCCCCGAGGTTGCCATAGTTGGACCCGGCATAGCTTTCGGCATCACTGTTAAGCACCTCGACCCAACGCTCACCAAACGGCACGCCAATGCGGTACCCCTCCCGTGGCACCGGGGTAAAGTTGGCCACCACTAGCAGTGGCTCACCGCTGACGCTCCAGCGCAACCAGGCGTAAACGCTGTTTTGCGCATCATCGCCGATCAGCCACTGAAAGCCCTGGGGCAGGCAGTCCTGTTCGTGCAGTGCGCGCTCTTCACGGTACAGCCGGTTCAAGTCAGCGACCAAGCGCTGAACCCCCAGGTGTTCGGGGTACTTGAGCAGGTACCAGTCCAGTTCACTGTCATGGTTCCACTCGCGCCATTGACCAAACTCGCAGCCCATGAACAGCAATTTTTTACCCGGATGAGCCCACATGAAGGTCAGGTAGGCCCGCAGGTTGGCGAATTTCTGCCAGCGATCACCGGGCATTTTGTCGATCAGTGAATGCTTGCCATGCACCACTTCATCGTGGGATATCGGCAGGATGAAATGCTCGGAGTACGCATAGATTAGGCCGAAGCTCATTTCGTTGTGGTGATAGGTTCGGTGGATCGGGTCATTCTGGATGTAGTGCAAGGTGTCGTGCATCCAGCCCATGTTCCATTTGTAGGCAAAACCCAAACCGCCCTGCTGAGTCGGCTGGCTGACGCCGGGCCAGGCCGTGGACTCTTCGGCAATCACCAGCGCACCCGGCACTTCGATAGCGACGACGTCGTTAAGGTGGCGCAGAAATTCGATAGCCTCGAGGTTCTCGCGGCCACCATGGCGGTTGGGCACCCATTCACCGGCTTTGCGCGAATAGTCGCGATAGAGCATCGAAGCCACAGCATCGACACGTAAGCCATCGATATGAAAGTGCTTGAGCCAGTGCAGCGCCGAAGCCAGCATGAAGCCGTGCACTTCGGTGCGACCGAGGTTGTAAATCAGCGTGTCCCAGTCCTGGTGGAAGCCTTCGAGCGGGTTGTCGTATTCATACAGTGCGGTGCCATCGAAACGCGCCAGGCCATGGGTATCGGTGGGGAAATGCGCCGGCACCCAGTCGAGAATCACGCCGATCGAGGCCTGGTGACAGGCATCCACGAAGGCAGCGAAATCCTCTGCCGAGCCATAGCGCGCGGTCGGTGCGAACATCGACAGCGGCTGGTAACCCCAGGAGCCACCGAACGGATGCTCCATGATTGGCATCAGTTCGATATGGGTAAAACCCATCTGTTGGATATACGGCACCAGGCGCTCCGCCAGCTCGCGCCAGTTGAAGAAGCGTGCCACTTCGCCAGTGTCATCCAGCTCACACTGCCAGGACCCGGCGTGCAGTTCATAGATCGACAGTGGCGCGTTGGTCGCCTGACGCTCGCCCCGCTGTTGCATCCACTGCTGGTCTTGCCAGGCATGGGCCAGCGGGCCGGCCACCCGTGAGGCGGTGCTCGGTGGCAACTCGGTGGCCCGTGCCAATGGGTCAGCCTTGAGCGGCAGGATGCCTTCGCGGCCCAGCACTTCGTACTTGTAGGCTTCGCCAGCGCCCAGGCGCGGCACGAACAACTCCCAGACCCCGGACGGATGACGCAGACGCATCGGGTGGCGACGTCCGTCCCAGTTGTTGAAGTCACCGACCACCGACACCCGCCGGGCATTTGGTGCCCACACCGAAAAGCGCACACCCTCGATGCCTTCCACCTGGATCGGCTGCGCACCCATGCTAGCGGACAAATCACGGTGATTGCCTTCGGCAAACAGGTAGAGGTCCATCTCTCCGAGCTGCGGCCCAAAGCTGTAGGGGTCTTCGGTTATCTGTTCGCCGCCGGCCCAGTTGATGCGCAGCAGGTAAGGCTGTTGCTCTGCCAGGTGCACGATGAACAGCCCCGGAACCGGCTCTTGCTCCAGCTCTCCCAGTACTCGGCCATCGTCCCGAGCCAGCGCCTGAACACTCAAGGCGTTGGGCAGATAGGCGCGGACAAACTGGCCGCCAGCACCATCAGGGTGCGGGCCGAGCACAGCGAACGGGTCGGTATGCTCGGCCCTGACCAGGGCGTCGCTGTCCCGATGCCCCAGCCCGCCTTCCTCGCGCTTACGATGATTCATTTAACGTTCTCCCCAGGTACTTGTCAGGCCATGCAGGCCATGCAAAGGCACGGCCAGCCAACTTGGGCGGTTTTCGGCTTCATACAGGATCTCGTAGGCGGCCTTTTCCAGGCTGAACAGTTCCAGTGCCGCTCGCTCGCCGTCGGCGTGTTCCCAGGCATGCGGCATGGCCGCGGTGGCCAGCCCATAGGCCTCGACAAAGGCATGCCGGGCCTGGTGCAGATAACGCCTGGCGACGCGCTGACGTGCCTGGCGGGCACTGTCCGAGAGGTCGACACTGGAGGCACTGCGCAGCACCATGGCAGCAGCATAGTCGAAGGATCGCAATACGCCGGAAACATCCTTGTAGGGGCTGTGCTTGGCCCGGCGCTCGTCCAGTGGCCGGGCCGGCTCGCCCTCGAAATCGATCAGGTAGGCGTCGCCCTGCACCACCAGCACCTGGCCCAGGTGCAGATCACCATGCACGCGCATCAACAAGCCACCCTGGGCTTGTTTGCTCAGTTCCACGACAGTGGCCAGCAGCTCTTTGCGTTGCTGCTGCAGGTCATCGATCAGCGACTGGCTTTCGCTGTCGAGTTCAGCGCGATGTTGCTTGAGCAGGTCCAGCGCGCGGGTCAGTTGCGCGCTGATCTGCTTGCCCCAGGCCTGACAATCGCGGGCGCTGCTGGGGCGCGGCTGGAAGGCCGGATCCTTGCTGGGTGCTGCCAGCAACAGATGCATCTCACCCAGGCGCTGGCCCAACAAGGCGGCAAAATCGGCCAGGTCCTGCAGGGCATCGGTGTGGGCATCCAGTGCCGGTTCGCCGGGTTCCAGCTCGTCGCGAATCGCCCGTTCGAGGTTGTTCTGGGTCCAGTCCCAGGCATCGCCCTGATTGCTCAAATAGCCCTGGGCAATCATCAACAAGTGCGGTTGCTGCTGGGCATCGACACGGCTGACCCAACCCAACAACGGCGAGATGTTGGCAAAACCGGCAGCGGTCAAGCACGCACTCATTTCCAGTTCCGGGTGCACGCCGGGGTTAACCCGACGGATCAGCTTGAGCACCAGGCTGCCACCGACCACCACTGAACTGTTCGATTGTTCGGCCGAGAGGTAGCGCACCTGGGCGTCCTCACCCAAATTGAGGGCGGCCAGCTGTTCGGTAGCATTGAACTGCAACTCGCCTTCGGTGCACGGCAGGCGCGTGCCTTCGTGGCAGGCGAACAGCACGGCGCGGATAAAGCTTTCGAGGACGAAGCCATCGGTGATCAGCCCCACCTGCCGTCCACGACGCACCCGCGCCAAGGCCAACTGCTGCGGAGCTGCACTGTTGATATGCTCCTCTGCAATCAGGCCGAACGGTAGCTGGTAACGGTTGCTGTGACCGCCACTGCTGATCTCTATCTCACTCAGCAGCACCGGGCTGGTCAGGGCCCCAAAGCGCACGCCGTAAGCGATGCGTACCTGCTCGATACGGCTTTCCTTGCCAGCGAACCAGCGGCGTTTGGGCAGGTACTGGGGCAGGATATTGTCTTGCAGGGTGTCGCGCGCCGGGGCGTCGAGCAGTTCCTCCATGCGCTTTTTCAACACCAGGGTGGTGAATTCCGGCAGGCTTTGCGCCGGTTCCTGATGCCAGCTGGGCATCTGGTCCTTGGGCGCCAGCAGAAACCAGTAAAAGCCGTACGGCGGCAAGGTCAGCAAAAACGGCAATTGGCCAATCGGCGGAAAGGCACTGGCGCCGAGCATCTCCACCGGCACCATGTCGGCGTACTGCGACAGTTCCAGCTCGGCCGCCTGGGCGGCACGCGAGACGTTGGCGACACACAGAATGATCTCGCTGCTGCCATCAGGCCCATTGTATTCACGAAGGTAAGCGAGGATCCGGCGGTTACTCGGCGAGAGCATTTTCAAGCTGCCTCGACCAAAGGCCTTCTGCTGTTTGCGCACTGCCAGCAGACGGCGGTTCCAGTTCAGCAGCGAATGCGGGTCATGGGCCTGGGCTTCGACATTGACCGAGGCAAAGCCATACAGCGGGTCCATGATCGGCGGCAGCACCAAGCGCGCCGGGTCGGCGCGGGAGAACCCGCCGTTGCGGTCGATCGACCATTGCATGGGGGTACGCACGCCGTCGCGGTCGCCGAGATAAATGTTGTCACCCATGCCGATTTCATCGCCGTAGTACAGGGTCGGTGTACCGGGCATCGACAACAGCAGACTGCTGAGCAACTCCACCCGCCGCCGGTCGCGTTGCAACAGCGGCGCCAGGCGGCGACGTATGCCGAGGTTGATGCGCGCCCGGCGGTCCTCGGCGTAGTAGTTCCACAGGTAATCGCGCTCGCGATCAGTGACCATCTCCAGGGTCAGTTCATCGTGGTTACGCAAGAAGATCGCCCACTGGCAGTTGGCGGGAATCTCCGGGGTTTGGCGCAGGATGTCGGTGATTGGAAAGCGGTCTTCCTGGGCGACGGCCATGTACATGCGCGGCATCAACGGGAAGTGAAAGGCCATGTGGCATTCATCACCCTGCCCTTCACCGAAATACAACTGGGTATCCTCCGGCCACTGGTTGGCTTCGGCCAGGAGCATGCGGTCGGGATAATTGGCGTCGATCTCGGCGCGAATCTGCTTGAGCACCTGATGGGTCTCGGGCAGGTTCTCGTTGTTAGTGCCGTCGCGCTCGATCAGGTACGGGATGGCATCCAGGCGCAAGCCATCGACCCCCAGGTCGAGCCAGTAACGCATCACCCCGATCACCGCCTTGAGCACTTGCGGGTTGTCGAAGTTCAGGTCGGGCTGGTGCGAATAGAAGCGGTGCCAGAAGTATTGGCCGGCCACCGGGTCCCAGGTCCAGTTGGACTTCTCGGTATCGAGGAAAATGATCCGCGTGCCGTCGTATTTCTGGTCACTGTCGGACCACACGTAGAAGTCCCGGGCCTTGCTCCCGGGCTTGGCGTGACGGGCCTTCTGAAACCAGGCGTGCTGGTCCGAGGTGTGGTTGATGACCAGTTCGGTGATCACCCGCAGGCCACGCTTGTGCGCCTCGCTGATAAAGCGTTTCACATCGCCAAGAGTGCCATAGTCGGGGTGTACGGCCTTGTACTCGGCGATGTCGTAACCGTCGTCTCGGCGTGGCGACGGATAGAACGGCAGCAGCCAGAGGGTGTTGACGCCCAGTTCGGCGATGTAGTCGAGCTTGGCGATCAAGCCTGGAAAGTCACCGATGCCGTCGTTGTTTGAATCGAAGAACGATTTGACGTGCACCTGGTAGATGATCGCGTCTTTGTACCACAGTGGGTCGTCGATAAAGGCTGCCGGGCGGCTACGTTTGGCCATGTTCGACTCCTTTCTAGAGGGCTTTTTCGATACGCCAGATACCAAACGGCAGGTGCCAGGGCTCGATGCGCATCCATTGGGTCTTGCCATGCCAGGTCCAGCGGTGGCCGGTCATCAGGTCTTCACCGAAGGTGTCGGCGTTGTCATCCAGGCCCAACTCCCACAGTGGTAGCTCAAAGTACGCCTCCTGGGCGTTGTGCGGGTCGAGGCTGATGGCAATGAGGATGAAGTTGTCGCGTTCGGCGGTGCGTTTGCCGAAGTACAGGATGTTGTCGTTCCAGGCGTTGTAGAAGGCTACGCCCAGGTGCGTCTGCAGCGCCGGGTTGTGCCGACGGATGCGGTTTAGCTGGGCAATCTCGGCAATGATGTTGCCCGGTTGAGTGAAGTCCCGCGGGCGGATCTCGTATTTCTCGGAATCCAGGTACTCCTCCTTACCGGGGATTGGCGTTGCCTCGCACAGCTCGAAGCCCGAGTACATGCCCCACAGCCCCGAGCCCATGCTCGCCAGTGCAGCGCGGATGAGAAAACCGGCGCGGCCGGACTCATGCAGGAAGAACGGGTTGATGTCCGGGGTATTGACGAAAAAGTTCGGCCGGTAGCAATGGCGCCAGGGCGGCTGGTTGAGCTCCTCAAAGTAGCTTTGCAGCTCGGCCTTGGTGTTGCGCCAGGTGAAGTAGGTGTAGCTCTGCGAGTAGCCCACCTTACCCAGGCGCGCCATCATCGCCGGTTTAGTGAAGGCTTCGGCCAGGAAGATCACTTCCGGGTGCTGGCTGCGGATGTTGGCGATCAACCAGTGCCAGAACGGCAATGGCTTGGTGTGCGGGTTGTCGACGCGAAACATCTTCACCCCTTCCTGCACCCAGCCAAGCACCACGTCGCGCAGCGCCAACCACAGCGACGGCACGGCCTCGGCGGCATAGAAGTCGACATTGACGATGTCCTGGTACTTTTTCGGCGGGTTCTCGGCGTAGCGAATACTGCCGTCCGGCCGCCAGGAGAACCACCCAGGATGCTCTTTTAGCCAAGGGTGGTCCTGCGAGCACTGAATGGCAAAGTCCAGGGCAATCTCCAAGCCATGCTCGGCGGCAGTGGCGACCAGCCGACGAAAATCCTCACGGCTGCCCAATTGCGGGTGGATGGCCTCGTGCCCGCCCTCCTCGCTGCCAATGGCGTAAGGGCTGCCCGGATCCTCCGGCTCGGCCTGCAAGGCATTGTTGCGGCCCTTGCGGTGACGCTTGCCGATAGGGTGGATGGGCGGGAAATACAACACGTCAAAGCCCATGTCGCGGATCATCGGCAGACGTTCATGCACATCATTGAAGGTGCCGTGGCGCGCAGGATCGTCGGTAATTGAGCGGGGAAACAGCTCGTACCAGCTGGCGAACAATGCCTCACGCCGTTCGACATCCAGCGGATACTCCGGGCTGCGGCTCAGGAACGTACGGTGATCGGCCTCGCGCATCAGTACAGCGGTATCGGCGTGCAGCAACTGCGCAACTTGCGCTTCGGGCGTGAGGGTCGTCAGGGTGTCGTGCAGCGTCTGCAGTTGCTCGCGCAATAGACCCTGGCTGCGCTCGATATTCTGTTCCAGTAACTGCAGGCCCTCCAGCAATTCCAAGGGCACGGGCACCCCGGCGGTGAACTTCTTCTCCAGGTCATGGCAGTAGGTGGCGAAGGGATCGATCCAGGCCTCGATGCTGAACAGATGACGCCCCTGTTCGATGACGGTGAAGTCGGCTTGCCACAGGTCGTTGCCGGCAAACACCATGGGCACGCAGTGCCAGCGCCGACTCTGGGCCTGCCGCCAATTGAGCATCACTGCCAAGCTGTCATGGCCGTCGGCATAGACCTTACTGCTCACCTGCACCGGTTCACCGACCACGGCCTTGACCGCGAACAGACCACCGTCGAGCAACGGCTGGGTGTTCTCGATCACTATTCTGGGCTGCAATAGCGCTTGAGACAGGCTGATGGCCTGGTCGGGATGATCGTTTGCCGCGGCTACACGGTCAGTTTCGAAGGGCTCATCGCGGGTCATCGATCCTTGCTCCGTTACGAGGTAGGCGTAAGAGTTCAGAGCGGAGTGACGGCGTGGGGTTCAAAAAAAATGAGCGAATGGCGCTCTGTGGAGTCGAAAAAAACTGAGCTTACTCATCCACAACCCCTGCGAGGTCAGGCCATGAACATTCCCATCCCGGCAGAAACGCCCGATCCGAATATCGACGACCCGACGCTGCCACCTGCGGTGCCGGATGAAGAGCCCGATGAACTGCCGATCAAACCGACAGTGCCGCCCACCGTGGGCGACCCGCCCAGTGACGAGCCGCCGGTGAAAGCGAAAGCATAGCCTGCGCCTGCCCGGAGGGAGACGCGGCCTTGGCCGGGTACAAGCGGATTCATCCGCTCGTACACCCTTGGTTTCAGCGGCTGCAGAGCTCTTCGATACTGATTTCACGCATCCTGAACTTCTGCACCTTGCCGGTCACCGTCATCGGAAATTCATCGACAAAGCGGAAGTAGCGCGGCGTCTTGAAGTGGGCAATGCGGCTCTTGCACCACTGCTGCAACTCAATTTCACTGGCACTGCGACCGGGGTGAAACTTGATCCAGGCGACAATTTCCTCGCCATAGCGCTGATCAGGAATACCGATGACCTGCACATCGGCCACCGCCGGGTGGGTGAAGAAAAACTCCTCTAGCTCTCGCGGATAGATGTTTTCACCACCGCGGATAATCATGTCTTTATTGCGCCCGGCAATGCACACGTAGCCGGCTTCGTCCATGGTCGCCAGGTCACCGGTGTGCATCCACCCCGCAGGATCGATGGATTCGTGCGTAGCCTCAGGATTATCCCAGTAGCCGAGCATCACACTGTAACCGCGGGTGCACAGTTCACCGATTTGCCCACGCGGGACGATACAACCCTGTTCGTCGACAATCTTGCTCTCCAGCTGCGGCTGGGTGCGCCCGACCGTGGTCACGCGCAGTTCCAGTTCATCATCCGGGCCGGTCTGCAGCGACACCGGGCTGGTTTCCGTCATGCCGTAGGCGATCTGCACTTCGCTCATGTGCAACTGGTCGATCACCCGACGCATCACTTCGATCGGGCAGGTCGCCCCGGCCATGATGCCGGTACGCAAGCTGGACAGGTCGAAGGTACTGCGTTGCGGGTGGTCAAGCATTGCGATGAACATGGTCGGCACGCCATACAGTGCGGTTGCCCGCTCTTGGGCGACGGCGTCCAGGGTCAACAAGGGGTCGAAGGCATCGTTGGGGTAGATCATCGTGGTGCCATGAGTGACGCAGCCCAGGTTGCCCATGACCATGCCGAAGCAGTGATACAACGGCACCGGGATGACCATGCGGTCCTGCTCATTCAGGCCCAGGCTCTCACCGACCATGTAGCCATTATTGAGGATGTTGTAGTGACTGAGGGTCGCGCCCTTGGGGAAGCCGGTGGTACCGGAGGTGTACTGGATGTTCACCGGTTGGTCGAACTGCAAGCTGAGCTGGCGGGCTTGGTAATCACCCGGTTCGATGTGCTCGGCCAGCGCCGCCAACTGCACCCAGGGCAGGAAGCCAGCTGGCGGCGTGGCATCCAGGCTGATCAAGCCGCGCAACTGCGGCAGCCTTTCGCTGTGCAGGTTACCCGGCGCCTGGGCGCCAAGCTCGGGCAACAACTCGGCGAGCATGGCGTGGTAATCGGAAGTCTTGAACGCCCCGGCACAGATCAGCCACTGGCAGCCTGACTGTTTGAGCACATACTCAAGCTCGCTGGTGCGATAGGCCGGGTTGATATTGACCAGAATCACGCCGATCTTGGCGCTGGCGAACTGGGCAATGCACCACTGCGCGCAGTTGGGCGCCCAGATACCCAGACGATCTCCAGTCTTGAGCCCCAGGGCCATCAGCGCCCGGGCGTGCACATCGACGCTGTCAGCCAATTGCTGCCAGCTGTAGCGCAACTGCTGGTGGCGTACCACCAGCGCTTGGCGGTCGGCGAAGCGTGACACCGTATTGTCGAACGCCTGGCCGATAGTCATGGCCAGCAAGGGCTTGTCCTGGCGCCCCTGGGTATAGCTCGGTTGATTCATGGCGATCCCTTGTTGTGGTTGTTCTGGGAGCTGATTCAAGCGGGTCTTACTCTGGCTTATATTTACGTTAACGTAAAGGTCATGGCGAGATTGACAGTGATGGGACTCAGGTTTACGTTAACGTAAAGGTGATCGCTTGCCCGGCGATGAAATCCAACAATAAACAACAGAAGGTGCCCGCATGCATTACCCGACCCTGAACTTCGCCCTGGGCGAAACCATCGACATGCTGCGCGACCAGGTGCAGTCCTTTGTGGCTGCCGAGTTGGCACCCCGCGCCGCGCAGATCGATCAGGACAACCTGTTCCCCGCTGACATGTGGCGCAAGTTTGGCGATATGGGCCTGCTCGGCATCACTGTCAGCGAAGAATACGGCGGCGCCGGCCTGGGCTACCTGGCCCACGTGGTCGCCATGGAAGAAATCAGCCGCGGCTCGGCCTCAGTCGCCCTCTCCTACGGCGCCCACTCCAACCTCTGCGTCAACCAGATCAACCGCAACGGTACCCCAGAGCAAAAAGCCAAGTACCTGCCCAAGCTGATCAGCGGCGAGCACATCGGTGCCCTGGCCATGAGTGAACCCAACGCCGGTTCCGACGTGGTGTCGATGAAGCTGCGCGCTGAGCAGCGTGGCGACCATTACGTCCTCAACGGCAGCAAAACCTGGATCACCAACGGCCCTGACGCCAACACCTATGTGATCTACGCCAAGACTGACCTTGAGAAAGGCCCGCACGGCATTACCGCGTTCATCGTCGAGCGTGACTGGAAAGGCTTCAGCCGCAGCAACAAGTTCGACAAGCTGGGTATGCGCGGTTCCAACACCTGCGAGCTGTTCTTCGACAATGTCGAAGTACCGGCCGAGAACATTCTCGGCGCGTTGAATGGCGGCGTGAAGGTATTGATGAGCGGCCTGGACTACGAGCGTGTGGTGCTCTCCGGCGGCCCGACCGGGATCATGCAGGCCTGCATGGACTTGGTAGTGCCTTACATTCACGACCGTAAACAGTTTGGCCAGAGCATCGGTGAGTTCCAGCTGATCCAGGGCAAGATCGCCGACATGTACACCCAGCTCAACGCCAGCCGCGCGTATCTGTATGCCGTGGCCCAGGCCTGTGATCGCGCCGAAACTACGCGCAAGGACGCTGCCGGGGTGATCCTGTACACCGCCGAACGCGCGACCCAGATGGCCCTGGAAGCGATCCAAATTCTCGGTGGCAACGGCTACATCAACGAGTTCCCGGCCGGGCGCCTGCTGCGCGACGCCAAGCTCTACGAGATCGGCGCCGGCACCAGCGAAATCCGCCGGATGCTGATCGGGCGCGAACTGTTCAACGAAACCCGCTGAGCACAAGGACAACGCGCCCATGGCTACCCTGCACACTCAAATCAATCCGCGTTCGGTCGAGTTCGCCGCCAACAGCGCGACCATGCTCGAACAGGTCCAGGCCCTGCGTACCTTGCTGGCCAAGGTCCATCAGGGCGGCGGGCACAAGGCCCAGGAGCGCCACACCTCGCGTGGCAAACTGCTGCCACGCGAGCGTATCGACCGCCTGCTCGACCCCGGCTCACCGTTCCTCGAAATCGGCCAATTGGCGGCCCATGAAGTCTATGGTGAAGACGTGCCGGCGGCGGGCGTAATTGCCGGTATTGGCCGCGTTGAAGGCGTCGAGTGCATGATCGTCGCCAACGATGCCACGGTCAAAGGTGGCTCGTATTACCCGCTGACGGTGAAAAAACACCTGCGCGCCCAGGCCATTGCCCTGCAGAACCGCCTGCCGTGCTTGTACCTGGTGGACTCGGGCGGCGCCAACCTGCCACGTCAGGATGAAGTGTTCCCCGACCGCGAGCACTTCGGCCGGATCTTCTTCAACCAGTCCAACATGAGTGCGCTGGGCATCCCGCAGATTGCCGTGGTCATGGGCTCATGCACCGCTGGCGGTGCTTACGTGCCAGCCATGGCCGATGAGGCGATCATGGTTCGCCAGCAGGCGACGATTTTCCTCGCCGGCCCACCGCTGGTCAAAGCCGCTACCGGTGAAGTGGTCAGCGCCGAGGACCTCGGCGGCGCCGACGTGCACTGCAAGACCAGTGGCGTTGCCGACCACTATGCCGACAATGACGAACATGCCCTCGCCATCGCCCGCCGCTGCGTAGCCAACCTCAACTGGCACAAGCTGGGCAAACTGACTCAGCAGGCGCCGATTGCCCCGTTGTACGACGCACAAGAGCTGTACGGCGTGGTCCCGGCCGACGCCAAGCAGCCGTTCGACGTGCGTGAAGTGATTGCCCGCCTGGTCGACGGCTCGGTGTTCGATGAGTTCAAGGCGCTGTTCGGCACCACACTGGTGTGTGGCTTTGCCCACCTGCACGGCTACCCGGTGGCAATCCTCGCCAACAACGGGATCTTGTTTGCCGAAGCCGCACAAAAAGGTGCGCACTTCATTGAGCTAGCCTGCCAACGTGGCATCCCGCTGTTGTTCCTGCAGAACATTACCGGCTTCATGGTCGGCCAGAAATACGAGGCCGGCGGGATCGCCAAGCACGGCGCCAAGCTGGTTACCGCCGTGGCCTGCGCCCAGGTGCCGAAATTCACCGTGATCATCGGCGGCAGTTTCGGTGCCGGCAACTACGGCATGTGTGGCCGCGCCTACGATCCACGCTTTTTGTGGATGTGGCCGAATGCGCGCATTGGTGTGATGGGTGCCGAGCAGGCCGCAGGCGTGCTGGCCCAGGTCAAGCGTGAGCAGAGCGAGCGCAGCGGACATCCGTTCAGCGCCGAAGACGAAGCCCGGCTCAAGCAACCGATCCTCGACCAGTACGAGCATCAGGGCCACCCCTATTACTCCAGCGCCCGCCTGTGGGACGACGGCGTCATTGACCCTGCGCAAACCCGCGAAATTCTTGGCCTGGCGCTGTCCGCAGCGCTCAATGCACCGATCGAACAAAGCCGTTTCGGCATTTTCCGGATGTGACCATGAGTGATTTCACTACCCTTGAACTGATCAAGGATCCCCGTGATTTTGCCACCCTGTGGCTCAGCCGGGAAGACAAGAACAACGCCTTCAACGCGCAGATGATCCGCGAGTTGATCCTGGCCATCGACCAGATCGCCAGCGACGCCAGCTTGCGATTCGTCCTGCTGCGCGGCCGCGGCCGGCATTTCAGCGCTGGCGCTGACCTGGCCTGGATGCAGCAATCGGCAGCGCTGGACTACAACACCAACCTCGATGACGCCCGCGAGCTGGCCGAGCTGATGTACAACCTGGCCAAGCTCAAGGTGCCGACCCTGGCCGTGGTTCAGGGCGCAGCCTTCGGTGGTGCGCTGGGCCTGATCAGCTGTTGTGACATGGCCATTGGCACACAGGAAGCGCAGTTGTGCCTGTCGGAAGTGCGCATTGGCCTGGCCCCTGCGGTAATCAGCCCGTTCGTGGTGCAGGCCATGGGCGAGCGCGCTGCGCGCCGCTATGCCCTGACCGCCGAGCGCTTCAGTGGTGAACGTGCACGCGAGCTGGGCCTGCTGGCTGAAGCCTATCCTGCAGCCGAACTGGAACAGGCGCTCGAACACTGGATCGACAACCTGCTGCTCAACAGCCCGCAAGCCATGCGCGCCAGTAAAGAACTGCTGCGCGAAGTCGGCCACGGTGAATTGACCCCGGCCCTGCGCCGCTACTGCGAGAACGCCATTGCCCGCATCCGGGTCAGCCCCGAGGGGCAGGAAGGCCTGCGCGCCTTTCTGGAAAAACGCAGCCCGGCCTGGCAGGCCGAACCGTCGAACAAGGAGCGCCCATGACCCGCACGCCATTGACCACCCTATTGGTCGCTAACCGTGGCGAGATCGCTTGCCGGGTGATGCGCACCGCCAAGGCCCTGGGCCTGACCACCGTTGCCGTGCACAGCGCCGTCGACCGCGAGGCCCGGCACAGCCGCGAAGCCGATATCCGCGTTGATCTGGGCGGCGCCAAGGCTGCCGAGAGCTACCTGGATATCGACAAACTGCTGGCCGCAGCCAAAGCCAGCGGCGCCCAGGCGATTCACCCAGGCTATGGCTTTCTCTCCGAAAACGCAGGCTTTGCCCGCGCCATCGAGCAAGCCGGGTTGATCTTTCTTGGCCCACCCGCCAGCGCCATCGATGCCATGGGCAGCAAATCTGCCGCCAAGGCCTTGATGGAACAGGCTGGCGTGCCGTTGGTGCCCGGCTACCACGGCGAAGCCCAGGACCTGGAAACCTTCCGCGCGGCTGCAGAAAAAATCGGCTACCCGGTACTGCTCAAGGCCACCGCTGGAGGGGGTGGCAAGGGTATGAAAGTGGTCGACAGCGAAAGCCAACTGGCTGAAGCCCTGGCCTCGGCCCAGCGTGAGGCGCAGTCGTCGTTCGGCGACGCGCGCATGCTCGTGGAAAAATACGTACTCAAGCCGCGCCACGTGGAAATCCAGGTATTTGCCGACCAGCACGGCAACTGCCTGTACCTCAACGAGCGCGACTGCTCGATTCAGCGCCGCCACCAAAAGGTCGTGGAAGAGGCCCCTGCCCCGGGCTTGAGCGCTCATCAGCGTCAAGCCATGGGTGAGGCGGCGGTCAAGGCCGCTCAAGCCATCGGCTATGTCGGTGCTGGCACCGTGGAATTTCTGCTCGATGCCCGTGGCGAGTTCTTCTTCATGGAGATGAACACCCGCCTGCAGGTCGAACACCCGGTTACCGAAGCCATCACCGGCCTCGATCTGGTGGCTTGGCAGATCCGTGTGGCATGCGGCGAGCCGTTGCCCATCACCCAGGAGCAGGTGCCCCTTGATGGCCATGCCATCGAAGTACGGCTGTATGCCGAAGACCCGGCCAACGACTTCCTCCCCGCCACCGGGCACCTGGCCTTGTACCGCGAATCGGCACCAGGTGAAGGGCGTCGGGTCGACAGTGGTGTCAGCGAAGGCGACAGCATTTCGCCCTTCTACGACCCGATGTTGGGCAAGCTGATTGCCTGGGGCCAGACCCGCGAGCAGGCGCGCCTGCGCTTGCTGGCCATGCTCGATGAATTTGCCATCGGGGGTTTGAAGACCAACATTGCCTTCCTGCGGCGCATCCTCGCCCACCCGGCCTTCGCCGACGCCGAGCTGGATACCGGGTTCATCCCGCGTTATCAGGAACAACTGCTGCCACCAGCACAGCCATTGCCGGCGCAGTTTTGGCAGGCAGCGGGCGAAGCGTACATCCAGAGCCAGCCGCTAACGCCGCGCTTTGATGATCGCCAATCCCCCTGGGCGGCCAACAGCGGCTTCCGGGCCGGGGTGCCAGCGCAGATCAGCCTGCACCTGAGTTGCAATGGCCAGGACCAGGCACTGAACCTTGCTCATGCAGCAGCATCGCCACTGAAACTCGAAGGCGAGCAGTTGTTGATCGAACAGGACGGTATGCGCCGCCGGCACCTGGCAATCCGCCGAGGTAACACGCTCTACCTGCAGTGGGACGGTGAGTTACAGGCGATCACACGCTACGACCCGATCGCCGAAGCCGATGCCAGTCACAGCCATCAAGGTGGCCTCAGCGCGCCGATGAACGGCAGTATCGTGCGGGTATTGGTCGAGGTGGGCCAAGCAGTTGAAGCCGGCACGCAACTGGTGGTGCTGGAAGCCATGAAAATGGAACACAGCATTCGCGCGCCCCAGGCCGGAACGGTCAAAGCGCTGTTTTGCCAGGAAGGCGAGATGGTCAGCGAAGGTGCGGTGCTGGTGGAACTCGAAGAAGCTTGATGGCTGAAACGCAGGGGCCCTTCAAGGGCCCCTGCATTGCACAATCAGCCAGCCAGACCTACGTAAACGTTCTGCACATCGTCGTTGTCGTCGATGGCGTGCAAGAAGGCTTCAACTTCAGCCATCTGCTCATCGCTCAAACCGCTGACCGGATTCTTTGGGGTGTAGCCGATCTTCGCCGAGACGACGGTGAAACCTTGAGCCGGCAGAGCTTTCTGCACGGCATCCAGATCAGTGGTGTCGGTAATGAACAGGGTCGAGCCCTCTTCTTCACCTTCAGCAAAGTCCTGGGCACCGGCTTCGATCGCAGCCATTTCCGGGTCGGCATCAGCGCTATCCGGGGTGGCTTCGATCAAACCAACATGGTTGAAATCCCAGGCTACGGAACCTGAAGCGCCCAGTTGACCCTTGCGAAACAGTACGCGGATTTGCGCCACAGTACGGTTGACGTTGTCGGTCAGGCACTCGACGATCAGCGGCACCTGGTGCGGGGCAAAGCCTTCGTAGGTTACCGGGGTGTACTGCACCGCGTCACCATCGAGCCCGGCGCCCTTGCGGATCGCCCGTTCCAGCGTCTCGCGGGTCATCGAAGCCTTTTTCGCCTGCTCAATCGCCAGGCGCAAGCGTGGGTTCATGTCCGGGTCAGCGCCGGACTTGGCGGCGATCTGAATTTCCTTGGACAGCTTGCCCATGATCTTGCCCTTGGCATTGGCGGCTGTTTCTCTATGCTTGGCTTTCCATTGTGCGCCCATCTCGACTCTCTTTGTTTCAGGTGCCGGTTCAGGTAGCGACCGACAAAGTGGGTGCAGTTTATACATCCTCGTGGTCGCAATCGACAAAAAAACTGCTCAAACCTTGTCGGCTTTACCGGCCGCTGCGGCAAAGCGTGCCAGGCGTACGTCCAGGCGACGCGGACGATGACCATGATCTTCAGCCTGTTCCTTGCGACGAATGGCGTTGCGCACCATCAGCGAGCCCAGGTAGCGGATCGGTTCCGGTGGAAAGTAGCCCAGCGGGCCGTTGACCAGCGGCGAGCGGGTCCACTCATTGTCCAGGCCCAAGGCCAATGACGAGAGGATCTGGCCACCCATGTGACAAGGGCCAACGCCGCTGCCCGAGTAACCGAAGCCGTAGAACACGTTACCTTGTGTGCCGAGCCGACCAAAGAACGGCAAGCCGGTCACCGAGCGGTCCGAAGGCCCATTCCAGGTCGCCGCCACCGGCACATTGGCCAAGCTCGGGAAGAACTCGCCCAAGCTGCGGCGCAACAGCGGTTCATAGGGTGATGGCTGGTCGAACACCGGCAGCATCCTGCCGCCGTAGGCAAAGGTGTTACCGCCCTTGCCGAGCATCAGTCGGCCATCGCTGGTGTTGTGGTAGTAGTGCACGAAAATCCGCGAATCGAGCACGCTGACGCCACTGGTCAAACCGATCTGCTTGAGCAATTCTGGCTGCGGCTCAGTGATGATCATGTCGCTGGAAACAATCGCCACGCTGCGTTCGAACTGCGGGAAGGCCCGCGCCATCCAGGCGTTCAGGCCCAGCACCACGCGCGCCGCGCGCACTGTCCCCGCAGCGGTCTCCACCCCGGCCTCGGGCCCCTCCTGCAAACCAGTCATGGCTGTGCCTTCATGGATGCGCACGCCCTTTTCCAGGGCAATCCGGCGCAGGCCGCGCACCAGCTTGCCCGGTTGCACCGTGGCTGCGGCCGGCGAGAACCAGCCTTCCAGGTGCTTGGCAGAGCCCGCCTGCCGCTGCACCTGCTCCACCGGCAGCCGCTGGAACGAGTTGATGCCCTGGCGCTCCAGCGCTGCAATCACGCCGTCGGTGGCGCCCATCTGGGCGCGGTTGGTGGCGGTGTACAGGGTGCCATCCAGACGGTAATCAGCATCGATACCGTGCGCGCGGCAAAAATCACCGATGGCATAGATGCTCTGCTCCGAAGCCTTGACCAGGCGCACTGCCTCCTGCAGGCCGAACAGCCGTTCGAGGGTGAAGTACTTGGCCGACCATGACAGCGCACAACCACCGTTGCGCCCGCTGGCGCCAGCGCCGCAGATGTCGGCTTCGATCAGCACGACGTCCAGCGCCGGGTTGTGTTCCTTGAGCATCAGCGCGGTCCACAAACCGGTGTAGCCACCACCGACGATACACACGTCACAGTGAGTGTCAGCGCTCAGCGGCGGGCAGGCGCTGGTATGTTCCTGGTCCAGCGCCTGTTGCAGCCAGAAGGGTCTCATGGTCGGGTCCTCAAAGGGTTCAAGTACGCAGGGGTTTGATTGCCATGGCGGTGTTCGGCGCTACCGCCGGGGTGTGCTCGGCCGAGGCCGGCCGGCTGTTCCAGTGCGGCACCAGAACCAGCGCCGAGAACAGCGCACAGCCGGCAAACACGATGAACACCGTGATACCGTCGAAGTAGCCCGGCAGCAGGCCGCCAAGAATTGCCCCCACCGAACCACAACCGTTGACAAAGCCCGCGGCGGTGGCGCCAGCCTTGGCGGTGCCGAAATCGATGGCTGCTGCACCGCTGATCATCGAGTCGGGGCCGTACAAGGTCAGGCCCATGACAAACAGCAAGGCCACCACCAGCATCACGCTGCCGGTTTGCATGGCGCCCATAAACAGCGCCAAGACCACCGTGAGCACCAGCAGGCTGATCACGCAGGCCGGCATGCGCCGAGCGCCGAACAGTTTGTCTGAAGCCACGCCTAGCATGATTGGCCCCAGCAGGCCAGCCAGCTCAAACGCGGTGGGGATGATTGCCGCACCGACCTTGCCCACCGAGGGCATCTGTTCAAAGACCATCACCGGCCCCCACAACAGAATCGCGTAACGTGCCGGCTTGAGCAGGAAGTACGCCAGGCCCAGAGTCAATACCGTACGGTTGCGCAGAATCTCGCGCAGCGGTGTCCAGATGCTGCACAGGGTGGTGCCGGGCACCATGCTTTCCGGTTCTGGCTCGACAGCAGGCAAACCGACGTCTTCAGGTTTGTTGCGCTGCAGAAAGAAGAACAGCACCGCCACCAGGGCCACCACCGCAGCACTGGAAAAGAACGCCGCGTGCCAGCTGCCGATCAGGGTATACGCCCACCAGCCGGCAAACGGCGAGGCCACCAGGCCGCCGAAGGCATAGCACGAACTCCACAGCCCCAGCACCTGTCCGCGTTGTGAGGAGGGAAAGAAGCTGCCGATGTTCTTGCACAGCCCCGCCCAGCCGGTGGACTGGGCCAGGCCCTGAACCAGCATGCAGGTGGCGAAGATCGGAAACGTGGCGTAACTGCCCATCACCAGCGCAGCCGCTGCCGAGATGATCAGACCGCCCAGCACCACCACCCGTGGGCCAAAGCGGTCAGCGAGCATGCCCCAGGTGAACTGGCCTACGGCGTAGGCCGCCAGGTAGATGGCATCGAGGTTGGCCATGGCCATTTTGTCGAGGGTAAAACTTGGGTCTTCACCGATGCCGAGCTTGGCCACCGAGAACGCTTTGCGGGTGAAATAGAACGCGGCGTAGGCAATCCAGGTGATGGCAAATATCTGCACGCGCCAACGTTTGATGTCTGCGATGTGTTTATTCATGGTGACTCTGACCTCGGAGCTTGAGTGTGCCGGCAGAATTTAAAAAAACGCCTGTTTTGTTGTTGTGTTGCGCACTGCGTGGCGGCCGGTCAGGGCCGTCACCTGGTCAGATGGAACCTGGAGCATGCAGCTGTTGTTGTGGCGTATCAGCCAGGTCCATGACCCGCAGGTCACTGCAGGTGACGTGGCGGGCTGGATGAGATAGAACCAATTACTGACTGATAAATAAAATCGATTTATCGTATTTCACTCATAAGCTCAGCTTGTAACAGGTGTTGCTATGTCGGTTTCCCATGCGCAGTTGAAAGCCTTTCATGCCGTTGCCGTGCACGGCAGCTTCACCCGTGCCGCCGAACGGTTGTTCCTGACCCAGCCGGCGATCTCCGATCAGGTGCGTAAACTGGAGGAGCGCTTCGGTGTGTTGCTGTTTCACCGTAACAAGCGCTCGGTGCAGTTGACTGACCTCGGCGAGCGCCTGCTGGCCATCACCCAGCGCCTGTTCGTCTGTGAAGCCGAGGCGCATGAATTGCTGCAGGACTCCCGCGCCTTGCAGACCGGTACCCTGGTGCTGGCCGTGGATGCGCCGGTGCATGTGCTGCCGCAGATTGCCCAGTTTTGTCAGCAGTACCCCGGCATCAACGTCAAGATCGAGACCGGTAACACTGATGAGTCATTGCTACGGCTATTCAATTATCAGGCCGACTTGGCCCTGTTGGGTCGGGATGTGGATGACGAACGCTTGCTTTGTGTGCCGATGCGCAGCGATCCGATGGTGGCGTTCGTCTCCCATAATCACCCATGGGCCAGCCGTGGCTCGATCAGCCTGGCTGACCTGGACGACACGCCGATCGTGCTGCGTGAGCCAGGCTCGGTAACACGCCAAACCCTGGAAGAAGAAATGCAGCGCGCAGGTTTGCGCATCCGCGCCGCGATTCAGGTCGAAGGCCGGGAGGCGGCGCGTGAGGCGGTGGTGGTAGGGATTGGCGTGGGAGTGGTGTCGGCGGCCGAGTTCGGTGCCGATGCGCGGGTGTGTGCATTGCCGATTGTTGATTGCCAGCGGCGCTTGACTGAAACCCTGGTGTGTCTGCGCGAGCAGAGTTCACGGCGCCTGGTGGCGACGTTTTTGCAGATGGTTCGCGACAGTCTTTGAGGCCCTGGGGGACCATCGCCGGCCTTTGCCGGCGATGAGGCCCTCAAGCGTTAAGCCGCCTTCCTGCCCTGCGCCACCGCCTGGGCCGCCGCCAGCATCGCACGCAACAACACCGCGCAGCCGTCGGCCAAATCCTCAGGCGCGGCGTTCTCGATTTCGTTATGGCTGATACCGCCTTCACAGGGCACAAAAATCATCCCCGCCGGTCCCAGTTCCGCCAGGAAGATCGCATCATGCCCAGCGCCGCTGACGATATCCATGTGCGACAGCCCCAGCCCCTGAGCCGCACCGCGCACCGCCTCGACGCAACCTTTGTCGAAATACAGCGGTGGAAAATCCGCTGTCGGTGTCAGGGTGTAGCTCAAGCCATGCTGCTCACAGGTGCTGCTGATCACATCCTTGACCTGGGCAATCATCGAATCCAGCCGGGCCGGCTCAAGATGACGGAAATCCAGGGTCATGCGCACTTCACCGGGAATCACATTGCGCGAGCCTGGATACGCCTGCAGGCAACCCACGGTGCCACAGGCGTGCGGTTGGTGCTCCAACGCAACCCGATTGACCGCCGCCACCACCACACTGGCGCCAACCAGGGCATCTTTGCGCAAGTGCATCGGCGTCGGTCCGGCATGCGCCTCGACGCCGTGCAAGGTCAGGTCGAACCACTTCTGGCCAAGGGCGCCAAGCACTACACCAATGGTTTTGTGCTGGTCTTCGAGGATCGGCCCCTGCTCGATATGTGCTTCAAAATAGGCGCCCACCGGATGACCACTGACCGCCCGCGGCCCGGCATAGCCAATGGCGTTCAACGCCTGGCCGACGCTGATGCCTTCGGCGTCGGTCTTGGCCAGGGTTTGTTCGAGGGTAAACTTTTCGGCAAACACCCCAGAGCCCATCATGCACGGAGCAAAGCGCGAGCCTTCTTCGTTGGTCCAGACCACTACCTCCAACGGCGCTTCGGTTTCAATCTTCAGGTCATTGAGGGTGCGCATCACTTCCAGCCCGGCCAGCACCCCAAAGCACCCATCGAATTTGCCGCCAGTGGGCTGGGTGTCGATATGGCTACCGGTCATCACCGGTGGCAATTGCGGGTTACGCCCGGGACGCCGCGCGAAGATGTTGCCAACGCCGTCGACGGTCACCGTGCAGCCGGCCGCCTCGGTCCATTTGACGAACAAGTCGCGGGCCTGGCGATCGAGGTCAGTCAGCGCCAGTCGGCACACCCCGCCTTTGACCGTTGCGCCTAGCTGGGCGAGGTCCATCAGCGACTGCCACAAGCGCTCGCCATTGATGTGCCGATGGCTCGATTGCAAAACGTCCTGTGTGGTTTGCATGCTGTTCTCCTGCATCTGCTGCCTGGCCTCTGCGGGCCATAGGCACTACACGGTGGGTTTGAGGGTGGCCGCGCGGGCTGCCTTGAACTGGCCAAGCCCGTAATAGATCAGCCCGCCCAGGGCAGATCCGGTGAACCAGCCAAAGTCGTAGAACCAACTGAAAGCCTGGCTCTGTAGCGATAACAAGGTCAACGCAACCGGTACCGCGAAAGCGATGAAGCCGGTAGCGTTCCAGGCCGGGTAGATGTCATCGCGGTACAGGCCGGCCAGGTCCAGGGTCTGTTTGCGGATCAGGAAGTAATCCACCACCATGATCCCGGCAATCGGCCCGAGCAGGCTGGAATAGCCCAGCAGCCAGTTGGAGTAGACGCTCTCCAGGCTCACGTCGCTGACGATCAGGCCCAGTTTCTTCAGCAGTTCATGGGCCATCAGCAACAGGCCAACCAGGCCGGTGAGCAAGACCGCCGTGGTGCGTCCGATCCATTTGGGCGCCAGGTTCTGAAAGTCGTTGGTGGGGGAAACAATGTTTGCGGCGGTGTTGGTCGACAAGGTGGCAATGATGATCAGCGCCATGGCCAAGGCCACCCACATCGGGCTCTGGATATGCCCGATCAGGCTGACCGGGTCAGAGACGGTTTCGCCCACCAGCGACGCCGAGGCGGCGGTGAGCACCACGCCCAGCGCGGCAAACAGGAACATGGTCAGCGGCAGGCCGAAAATCTGCCCGAGTATCTGGTCTCTCTGGCTTTTCGCATAGCGGCTGAAGTCAGGGATATTCAGTGACAATGTGGCCCAGAAACCCACCATCGCCGTCAGCCCGGCAAAGAAGTAGCCATACACGCTCGCCCCTTCCGGACGCTTGGGCGGCTGCGCCATCAGCTCGCTGATCGACACGTTGGGCAACGCCCATACCAACAGCCCGGCACCGACCAGCACCAGCAGCGGTGCCGAGAGGGTTTCCAGCCATTTGATCGACTCGGCGCCGCGCAGCACTACCCACAGGTTCAGGCACCAGAACAGCATGAAGCCGATCACTTCCCCGGTACCGCCCAGCGCCTTCCAGTCAGCCGACAACGAGCCGAGGAACAGATGGATGGCCAAACCGCCGAACATCGTCTGTATCCCGAACCAACCGCAGGCCACCAGCGCACGGATCAAACAGGGAACGTTGGAACCGATGATGCCGAATGAAGAGCGCAACAACACCGGAAAGGGAATGCCGTACTTGGTGCCCGGAAAGGCATTAAGCGTCAGCGGAATCAGTACCACGGTGTTGGCCAGCAGGATTGCCAGCAACGCTTCGCCCACCGTCAGGCCGAAATAAGCCGTTAGCACCCCGCCGAGGGTGTAGGTCGGCACACATATCGACATGCCCACCCACAATGCGGTGATGTGCCATTTGTTCCAGGTTCGTTCGCCGACCTGGGTCGGGGCAATGTCATGGTTGTAACGGGGGCTGTCGAGGACGTCGCTGCCGGCGTCGAGTTCATACAAGCCGTCGCGTTCTCGCACTTGCGATCTGGTCTGCTGCATGGCCGCTCCACATTGTTTTGTTTTTTTGCTCATCCTGAGGATGGCTGGAGAACTTGCACGGGCATTGCGGGCAATCACGGGTGCCCATGTGAAATCTTGACCATTTCCACAACCTGTCAAGAACGACAGGACCACTGGTCGTTTTCCTTTCACCCGACAAAAACAATTAAAACGTTATAATTCAATTATTTAATTAAGCTATAAGCTTATAAATTAATTATTTGCCCTATCCGAAATCGCCGACTAGATTCAATTCCTGACAGCGATGACAGGTTTTGTCCTACGCTGCTATGAATACAAAAACCTAGAACCGGTAACAACCGGTCAAGCCTGCGAGGAGCCTCTTGATGACGCTTATGATTCGTGGCGCCACCCTGATTACCCATGAGGAAAGTTACCGCGCCGACGTGCTCTGTGCCGACGGTGTGATCAAGGCCATCGGCACTGACCTCGACCTTCCCAACGGCTGCGAAGTGCTTGATGGCAGCGGCCAGTACCTGATGCCCGGCGGTATCGATCCGCACACTCACATGCAGTTGCCCTTCATGGGCACCGTCGCCAGCGAGGACTTCTACAGTGGCACCGCTGCAGGCCTTGCCGGCGGTACCACCTCGATCATTGACTTCGTGATCCCCAACCCGCAGCAATCGTTGCTCGAAGCCTTTCACCAGTGGCGCGGCTGGGCCGAGAAGTCCGCCTGCGACTACGGCTTTCACGTCGCCATCACCTGGTGGAGCGACAAGGTCCGCGAGGAGATGGGCGAGCTGGTCAGCCAGCACGGGGTCAACAGCTTCAAGCATTTCATGGCCTACAAGAATGCGATCATGGCTGCCGATGACACCCTGGTCGCGAGCTTCGAGCGTTGCCTGGAACTGGGCGCGGTGCCCACCGTGCATGCCGAAAACGGCGAACTGGTCTATCACCTGCAACGCAAGCTGATCGCTGAAGGCCTTACCGGGCCCGAGGCGCATCCGTTATCACGCCCTTCGCAGGTCGAGGGCGAGGCTGCCAGCCGTGCCATTCGAATTGCCCAGACACTCGGCACACCGGTGTACCTGGTGCATGTGTCGACCCGCGAAGCGCTGGATGAAATCACCTATGCACGGGCCAAGGGCCAGCAGGTCTATGGCGAAGTTCTGGCCGGGCACTTGCTGCTGGACGACAGCGTCTACCGCCATCCCGACTGGCAGACCGCCGCCGGTTATGTGATGAGCCCACCGTTCCGCCCACGTCAGGACGGCCACCAGGAAGCGCTGTGGGGTGGCCTGCAGTCCGGCAACCTGCACACCACCGCCACCGACCACTGCTGCTTTTGCGCCGAACAGAAAGCGGCCGGCCGCGATGATTTCAGCCGCATTCCCAATGGCACCGCCGGTATCGAGGACCGTATGGCCGTGCTCTGGGATGAAGGGGTGAACACCGGCAAGTTGTCGATGCAGGCGTTCGTCGCCCTGACGTCGACCAACACAGCGAAGATCTTCAACCTGTTTCCGCGCAAAGGCGCGCTGCGCGTAGGGTCCGATGCCGACCTGGTGCTGTGGGACCCGCAAGGCACCCGCACCATTTCTGCCGCAACACACCATCAACAGGTCGACTTCAACATCTTCGAAGGCAAGACCGTGCGTGGCATTCCCAGCCACACCATCAGCCAGGGCAAGCTGGTTTGGGCCAACGGCGATTTGCGTGCCGAGCGTAGTGCTGGGCGCTACATCGAACGACCTGCCTATCCGGCGGTGTTCGACCTGCTCAGCAAACGGGCTGAGCATTTGCGCCCGACTGCCGTCAAGCGCTAAAGCGCATCGCCGGCAAGGCCAGCTCCCAGGCTGACACCTGAACTTGTGGGAGCGGGCCTTGCCGGCGATAGAAGGCAACGCCTTGCCAAAAAATAAAAAAAAAGAGGAAACCACCGTGATCGATTCCCTCAACCACCTCCCCCACCCCGACGCCGACAACGCCACGCTCGCCGAGCACTTCAGCGATCTGGCGCCACCGCTCAATGCCCGTCAGGCCGCGGTCGAAGCCTCGCGCTGCCTGTACTGCTATGACGCGCCGTGCGTCAACGCCTGCCCCAGCGACATCGACATTCCCTCATTCATTCGCAATATCCATCAGGAGAACGTTCAGGGCGCGGCAGAAAAAATCCTTTCGGCAAACATCCTCGGCGGCAGTTGCGCGCGGGTCTGCCCGACCGAAATCCTCTGCCAACAGGCTTGTGTGCGCAATCATCACCAGGAGTGCGCGCCAGTGCTGATCGGCCTGTTGCAACGCTATGCCCTGGACCATGCCGAATTCAAAGAACATCCCTTTCAGCGCGCGCCCAGCAGCGGCAAACGTATTGGCGTGGTCGGCGCCGGGCCTGCCGGCTTGTCCTGTGCCCACCGCCTGGCCTGGCACGGCCATGACGTGGTGATCTTCGAGGCCCGTCCCAAGGCCGGTGGCCTGAACGAATACGGGATTGCCAAGTACAAAGTGGTCGATGACTTTGCCCAACGTGAAGTGGATTTCGTCCTGCAGATCGGCGGCATTGAGATCCGCCATGGCCAGGTGCTGGGCGAAAACCTGAGCCTGACTGAGCTGCAGCAACAGTTCGATGCGGTATTCCTTGGCCTCGGCCTGAATGCCGTGCGCCAGCTCGGCCTGGCGGATGAAACCGCGCCGGGTATGCTCGCCGCCACCGACTACATCCGTGAACTGCGCCAGGCCGAGGATTTGACCGACCTGCCGTTGGCCGATCGCTGCATTGTGCTGGGTGCCGGTAACACCGCTATCGACATGGCGGTGCAGATGGCCCGGCTTGGCGCCCACGACGTCAACCTGGTGTACCGCCGCGGCGTTGCAGACATGGGCGCCACCGAACATGAACAGCACATCGCCAAGGAGAACCAGGTGCGCCTGCTGAACTGGGCGCAGCCGGAACAGGTGCTGCTCGACGACCAGGGTCGGGTACGCGGCATGCGCTTTGCCCGCACACACATGCTCGACGGCCGCCTGCACAGCACCGGTGAAACCTTCGAGCTGGCCGCCGACGCGATCTTCAAGGCCATCGGTCAAGCGTTCGACGAACACACCTTGAGCGACAGCAGTGCGCAGACCCTGGCCCGCGACGGCGAGCGCATTCGTGTTGATGATCAAATGCGCACCAGCCTGCCCGGTGTGTACGCCGGCGGCGACTGTACCCACCTGGGCCAGGACCTCACGGTCCAGGCCGTGCAGCACGGCAAGCTGGCCGCCGAGGCCATTCATGCGCAACTGATGCTCAATGTGGAGGCTGCATAATGGCTGACCTGTCGATCGAATTCGCGGGTATCAAGGCGCCTAACCCCTTCTGGCTAGCCTCCGCACCGCCTACCGACAAGGCCTACAACGTGGTCCGCGCCTACCAGGCCGGCTGGGGTGGGGTGGTCTGGAAAACCCTCGGTGAGGACCCGGCCGCGGTCAACGTCTCGTCACGCTACTCGGCCCACTACGGGGTCAACCGAGAAGTCATGGGCATCAACAACATCGAGCTGATCACCGACCGTTCCTTGGAAATCAACCTGCGGGAAATCACCCAGGTGAAAAAAGACTGGCCCGATCGCGCCCTTATTGTGTCGCTGATGGTGCCTTGTACCGAACAAGCATGGAAAACCATCCTGCCGTTGGTGGAAGCCACCGGTGCCGACGGCATCGAGCTGAACTTCGGCTGCCCCCATGGCATGCCCGAGCGGGGCATGGGCGCGGCAGTGGGCCAAGTGCCGGAGTATGTCGAGCAGGTCACCCGTTGGTGCAAGACCTACTGCTCATTGCCGGTGATCGTCAAACTCACGCCCAACATCACCGACATCCGCCAGTCCGCCCGCGCTGCTCATCGCGGCGGTGCTGACGCGGTGTCGCTGATCAACACCATTAACTCGATCACCAGCGTTGACCTTGAGCGCATGGTCGCCCTGCCGATTGTCGGCGACATGAGCACCCACGGCGGCTACTGCGGCTCGGCAGTCAAACCGATTGCCCTGAACATGGTTGCCGAAATCGCCCGCGACCCGGCCACCCACGGTCTGCCGATCAGCGGCATTGGCGGTATCGGCAGTTGGCGTGACGCCGCAGAGTTCATCGCCCTGGGCTGCGGCGCCGTGCAGGTCTGTACCGCGGCCATGCTCCATGGCTTTCGCATCGTCGAGGAAATGAAAGACGGCCTCTCGCGCTGGATGGACACTCAGGGCTATCGCAGCCTGCAGGACTTCAGCGGCCGCGCCGTGGGCCACACCACTGACTGGAAGTTCCTGGACATCAACTATCAGGTGATCGCCAAGATCGACCAGCAGGCCTGCATCGGCTGTGGTCGCTGCCATATCGCCTGCGAAGACACTTCGCACCAAGCCATCGCCAACCTCAAGCAAGCCGATGGCAGCCACCGCTACGAAGTGATCGACGCCGAGTGCGTGGGCTGCAACCTGTGCCAGATCACTTGCCCGGTGCAGGACTGCATCGAAATGGTGCCCCAGGACACCGGCAAGCCGTTCCTTGACTGGCAGCATGACCCACGCAACCCCTACCGCGAAGCGTCCTGAGGCACCTGTAGCAACAACGAGGGAGGATCATCCACCCTCGTTGTATTTAAGCTCTATCATGGTGCCTGAGGGGACATCCCGAGCCCGAGGAAACCATTGCCATGTTGTACCGCCTGGGCGCCGACGGTCTGGTGCTGTTTCACCTGTTGTTCATTGTCTTCGTGCTGTTTGGCGGCTTATTGGTGCTGAAATGGCGCGGTGTGATGTGGTGGCATTTACCGGCGATGTGCTGGGGCATTGCGGTGGAGTTCTTGCACTTGTTCTGCCCGCTTACCGACTGGGAGAACTACCTGCGTCAGGCGGCAGGCCAGGCGGGTTACGAAGGCGGTTTTATCGAGCATTACATACTTCCCGTCATCTACCCGGCCGGCTTGACCTCTGGTATCCAGCTGCTGCTGGGCACGGTCGTGGTGGTGATCAACGCCGTGGTCTACGTACAGGTGATCCGCCACTGGCCGCGACGCCAGCCCAGCCGCTGAAGCGGCGCGTCAGCGCGTGGCGACGATAAACAACCGGGGGAACGGCAACAGCACCTTGCCATCGGCTGCCGTTGGATAGTCATCTTCCATGGCCTGCAGGTAAAGCTGCAGAAATTGCGCCTGTTCAGCGGCGTTCAGTGCCGCCAGGTACGGCCGCAATGCCGAGCCCTTGAACCACTCCACCACCGCCTGCGCCCCGCCCCTCAACGGATGGTAGTAGGTGGTGCGCCAAACCTCGACCTGCTGGCAATGCGCGCTGAGCACATCGTAGTAATAGGCGGCGGTGTGCCGTGGTGGATGCTTGATCGCCGCGATTTTGTCGGCCCACGGGCCCTGACTGGCAATCTCGCGGGCCCGGCGATGGGCCGGTTCGTCGAGGTTGTCCGGTGTCTGGATGGCCAGGCTGCCACCTGGGTTCAATTGCCTGACCAGGTGCGGATACAGCTGCGCGTGATCGGCCAGCCATTGCAGCGAAGCGTTGGCAAGGATCACATCCACACCTTGAGGCGCGCGCCAGGTGGCGATGTCGCCCAGCTCGAAGTCGATGTCGCTCAGGCGCTGGCGCGCGGCGGCAAGCATATCCTCAGAGCTGTCCAACCCCCTCACCGCCGCGTGCGGATAACGCTCAGCCAGCACCTGCGTCGAATTACCCGGACCGCAGCCAAGGTCGATGGCCGTGCTGATGGTTTGCTGTGGCAAGGCTGCCAACAAATCACGCACCGGTCGGGTACGCTCGCTTTCGAAGGTGCTGTACTGCGCCGCTGACCAAGTCATTGCTGGGTCCTTGTTCGTCAGAATGAAAGTCGAGGGCAAGCATAGAATATTCGGCTGTTCGCTGTCCTGTGCCGTTGTTTACCATACGCACCCTTACCTGCACCCACGGAAGCCCACCATGACCTTGCACATCCGCCCCGCCCGCCGCGATGACGCGGCACAGATTCTCGCCTTCATCACCGAGCTTGCCGAGTACGAGCGCGCCCGCCACGAAGTGATCGCCTCGGTGGCGGATATCGAGCGCACCCTGTTCGATGACGGAGCCAAGGCTTTGGGTCTGATTTGCGAGCGCGACGGTAAGGCCATCGGTTATGCGGTGTACTTCTACAGCTATTCGACCTGGCTGGGGCGCAATGGCATCTACCTGGAAGACCTGTACATCACCCCCGAACAACGCGGCGGTGGTGCCGGCAAGCAGTTGCTGCGGCACATCGCTGTCGAGGCCTGCGACAACGGCTGCGGCCGCCTGGAATGGAGCGTGCTGGACTGGAACGAGCCTGCGATTCAGTTCTACCGCTCACTGGGTGCGCAGCCGCAGGATGAGTGGGTGCGCTATCGCCTGGAAGGTGACGGCCTCACAGCCTTTGCCCGCGCTGAATAAGCAAAACCGATCCGCCGGCTATGGTTCCAGCCCGATCCCACGCAGAATCACACTGGTCACCGTCTGCACCGCCCGCTCGAACTGCAGGTCAGTGAGCGGCTGGTGGTCGTTGAGCAAGCCAACCTGGTGACTGAAGTCGGCATAGTGCTGGGTCGAGGCCCAGATCATGTACAGCAGCCCCGAGGGTTCCACTGCCAGGATGCGGCCGTCCTCGATCCACTGGCGAATTTTTGCTTCCTTCATCTTCGCCCAGCCATACAACGGATCGTCCAGTGCCGCACCGAGGTTGGGCGCGCCATGAATGATCTCGTTGGCCCAGACTTTGGAGCCAAACGGCCGGCTGCGTGAATGGTTCATCTTGGCGCGAATGTAGCTGCTCAGGACGATGCGCGGATCGTCATAAAGCTCAAAGCACAAAGCATCCTGCTTCCACACGTCAAGCAGGCCGAACAGCACCGCCTGATACAGTTCAGCCTTGGTGCTGAAGTAATAGTGCACGTTGCTGCGCGGCAACTGCGCGGCTTCGGCGATATCGGCCATGGCGGTACCGGCGAAGCCTTTTTCGGCAAACACCTGCTCGGCCGCCAGAAGGATGTTGTCGACATTACGTTGGCGAATGCTGAGCTTGTGCCGGGTCATGACCAAATCCATTGCGACTGACCCTGCAAGGCTACCATTTGGCTCTAGCGATTCGTGCGTCAACGGCAAAAAAGTTGTGTCGAGGCAGGGATTTTTCCCATGGCACAGAGTCGCAATACTGCACGCCTCTTTTTCAGTAGCCCTCCACAGGAGCTCTTACATGTCCATTCCTCTGCTCGGCCTCGGTACTTTCCGCCTTAAAGACCAGGTCGTGATCGACTCGGTCAGCCAGGCCCTGGAACTTGGTTATCGGGCCGTCGACACTGCACAGATCTACGGCAACGAAGCCGAGGTTGGCCAAGCGATAGCCGCCAGCACTGTGGCCCGCGACGAGCTGTTTCTGACCAGCAAGATCTGGACCGAGAATCTGGCTGCCGACAAGCTGATCCCGAGCCTGAAGGCAAGCCTGGGCAAACTGCGCACCGAGTACCTGGACCTGACCCTGGTCCACTGGCCTTCACCCAAGGGCGCAGTGCCGGTCAGTGAGTTCATGGGTGCACTGGCAGAAGCCAAGGCCCAAGGCCTGACCCGCCAGATCGGTGTGTCCAACTTCACCATTGACCTGCTGCGCCAGGCCATCGACGTGGTCGGTGAAGGTGTCATCGCCACCAACCAGATCGAACTGCACCCCTACCTGCAAAACCGCAAGCTGGCCGCGTTCATGCACAGCCAGGGCATTGCTGTGACCTCTTATATGACCCTGGGCTATGGCAAGGTGCTGGAGGATCCGCTGATCCAGCAAATTGCCGCGCAGCACCACGCCACCCCGGCGCAGGTAACCCTGGCCTGGGCCATGCAGCTGGGCTATGCGGTGATTCCGTCCTCTACCCGGCGCGAGAACCTGGCCAGCAACCTCAAGGCCAGCGCACTGACACTGAGCAGCGATGACATGGCGAAAATCGCCACACTCGACAGCGGCCTGCGCCTGACCAGCCCGGACAGCCTGGCACCGGCTTGGGACTAACCCTGATCGCTGCAGGCCTGCGCAAGCTTCAGATAGCGCAAGGTGTGTTGCTGACCGGCTGAGTCGAGATAAATCATGCTGGCCTGGACCACGTCGCAAAGCTCGGTGTCAGGCTCACTCATGGTCAGCACCCGGGCGATATCCAGTGGCATGCCGTAGTGGTAAACAGCAATTGATTCGCTAGCCTGGGCGCTGGCGCTGACCAGCAGGCCCAGGCACAACAGAGTTCGCAGGTACATGGCGACGCTCCTGTATGCGCAAGAGGTTCGCCGACCCGCCGGAGAACCCCGACCTTTAAAGTGTGGCGCGTTGATGGCCAAGCGTCGGGCGAGGGGATCAACGGCAACGGCCGGGCGGATCGGTTAATCTGCACGCCTGTCATTTGCCCGCGGATTCGCCCCAGCATGGAACTTCATATCAGCCTGCAAGGCAGCAAAGGCCTGGCCGAACAGCTCTACCAGCAATTGCGCGAAGGAATCGACAGCGGGCGCCTGGCGGCGGGCACACAACTGCCGCCGACGCGGCTATTGGCCGAGCAATTGGGGGTGTCGCGCAAGACCGTGGCCGAAGCCTATTCGCGCCTGACTTACGACAACCTGCTCAGTGGCAAGGTCGGTAAAGGGACGTTCATCACCCCGGCGGCGACCCGTTTGCCTGCTGCCAGCACCACCCTGCCCCTGGCCAGCGCTACCACCCTGGCCAAATGGCGCGCGCGTGCCAACCTGTTGGCGGACCTTGCCCCCAGTACCTTGCGTTACGACTTCATTGGCGGCGCGTCGAGCAAGGCTCAGTTTCCCTTCGACGACTGGCGCCGCTGCAACCAGTACGCGTTACGTCAGATCCGTCGCGGCAGCGCCCGCTATGCCGCTCATCAGGGCTTGCCAGAACTGCGCGAAGCCATCGCCCGGCATATCGCCTTCGCCCGTGGCGTACGTTGCGACAGCGCCGATGTATTGGTGTGCAACGGCGCCCAGCAAGCGCTGGACCTGATCGCGCGGATTCTGATCGAACCGGGCTGCCAGGTCGCCATGGAAGACCCCGGCTACACCCCAGCACGCCAGCTGTTTCTGTCCCAGGGTGCGCAGTTGCAGTACGTACCGGTGGATGCCCAGGGCATGTGCGTGGAGCAGATAGCCGAAGGCACCCGACTGATCTACGTCACCCCTTCCCACCAGTTTCCGTTGGGCATGCCAATGAACCTGGCACGGCGCCAGGCGTTGTTGGCGCGTGCCGCCGAACTGGGTGCAATCATCATCGAGGACGACTACGACAGCGAGTTTCGCTACGAGGGGCGGCCCTCCGATTCACTGCAAAGCATGGATCGTCATGGCCTGGTGGCCTACGTCGGCACCTTCTCGAAAACCCTGCTGCCGGAGCTGCGCCTGGGCTATACCGTCGTCCCGCAAGCCCTGCGCGAAGCCATTTGTATCGCCAAGCAGTTGACCGACTGGCACACCCCGACCCTGAGCCAGTGGGCGTTGGCGCGTTTTATCAGCGAAGGCGCGTTGCTCAAGCACATTCGCCGCGTACATGACGTGTATGCCGCCCGCCGCGAACGGATCCTGCAGCGCTTGCAAGGTGACCTGGCGCCGTGGTTCGACGTGGTGCCGGCCACCGCCGGCTATCACCTGAGCGCCCTGGCCAAGGACGATATGGACATGGAGTTTTTGATCAGCATGGCGCGCAAGGTCGAGGTCGGACTCTACTCCCTGGCACCCTTCTACGCCCAGGCGCCGGTACGTTCGGGGTTGCTGCTCGGCTTTGGCGCGATTGAATTGCTGGACATCGATCCGGCCCTGGACCGGGTGCGCGACACCCTGCAGACCCTCGGCTGATTGGCCTCCTGAGATTCGGCGCAATTGGCTATTCGAGCAGTAGCCGTGCAGCGGTAAGGTAGTGCCATCGCCGCCTGACGCGCAAACCCACTGGAGAATAGAGATGAGCAATCGTATTGAATGGGCCAAACACGCGCCAGAAGCCTACAAGGCCATGGTGGGCCTGGAGATGGCCCTGGGTAAGTCCGGGCTGGAAACTTCGCTGCTTGAGCTGATCCGCCTGCGGGCCTCGCAAATCAATGGCTGCGCCTATTGCGTCAACATGCACGCCAACGATGCGCGCAAGGCCGGCGAAACCGAGGCGCGCCTGCAGACCCTCAGCGTCTGGGAAGAAACCGCCTACTTCACCCCGCGCGAACGCGCCGCCCTGGCCTGGACCGAGAGCCTGACCCGCCTGCCCGATCTGCGTGCGCCGGAGCATCAGTACCGTGCCCTGCTCGAACATTTCAGCGAATCGGAGGTGGCCAACCTGACGCTGGCGGTTGCCACTATCAATGCCTGGAACCGCTTTGGTGTCGGTTTCGCGATGATCCCAGGCTAAACCATCCGCACCATGAAAAACGCCCTGCACTGCAGGGCGTTTTCGTGTCTAGCGCTTAGCCAGCCGGTGTCGGCATCACCGGCGGGGTGTACTCCAAGGTGGTCCCCAGCAACCACAGCAAGAACAGCACCAATGGCGCATGCACCAAAAGCTGAACGAAGGAGAAGCCGATCAGGTCACGTGCCTTCAGGCCCAACACCCCGAGCAGCGGCAGCATGTAGAACGGATTGATCAGGTTCGGCAGTGCTTCGGCGGCGTTGTAGATCTGCACCGCCCAGCCCAGGTGGTACTGCAGGTCATTAGCCACCAGCATTACGTACGGTGCCTCGATGATCCACTTGCCCCCGCCAGACGGGATGAAGAAGCCCAGCACTGCTGAGTACACGCCCATCAGCACGGCATAGGTGTCGTGAGTCGCGATCTGCACGAAGAAGGTGGAAATATGATGCGCCAGAGTCTGCGCATCGACACCCTGGACCTGCGTGAGGATGGCGGCGATCGAGCCGTACAGCGGGAACTGGATTAGTACGCCCGTCGTCGTCGGCACCGCGCGCCCCACAGCATCGAGGAAGCTGCGTGGCCGCCAATGCAGCAGAGCCCCCAGCATAATGAACAGGAAGTTGTAGGTGTTGAGCCCGGAAATCGCGTTGATCGCGGGCTTGGTCGAGAACTCGTGGTACAGCCAGCCCGCCGCCAGGAACACCAGCAGCAGGGTCAGGATCGGGCTGTATTCCAGCCACTCGCCGGGACGACTGCGCTTGGCCGGTGGCGGCAGCGAAAAGCTTGGGTCAATACCGCACGCCTCGGCGGTGCGGGCACTGCTGGGGCCTGGTGCGGTGGCATAAGCGACCACCAGCGACACCAGCAACAGGGCCAGCAGCAACACCCCGGACTGCCAGAGGAAAATGGTCTCGGTGAATGGAATCACCCCGGTGATTGCCAGAATCGACGGCGGCAGGCTGGCCGGGTTAGCTTGCAACTGTGCAGCCGAGGACGACAGGCCCAACGCCCAAACCGCACCCAACCCCAGGTACACTGCAGCGCCAGCGGCGCGGTAATCCATGTGCAGGTCGGTGCGACGTGCCAGGGCGCGAACCAGCAAGCCACCGAACACCAGTGACAGGCCCCAGTTGAGCAAGGACGCCAGCATTGAGATCAGCGCCACCCAGCAGACCGCCGAGCGGCCATTTTTGGGCAGGCGCGCCAAGCGATCGATCAACTTGACCGCGGGCGGCGAACTGGCCACCACATAGCCGCCAATCACCACGAAGGCCATTTGCATGGTGAACGGAATCAGGCTCCAGAAGCCATCGCCAAAGGCCTTGGCGGTGTCGGTAGGCTTGGCGCCCATGGCCATGGCGGCAACCGAGACCAGAATCACGGCCAGGGCGGCAAACACCCAGGAGTCGGGGAACCAGCGTTCAGCCCAGTTTGAGCAGCGCAGGGCAAAGCGAGCGGAGCGGCTGTCTTGGATATCAGCGGCCACGGGGGTTTCCTTTTATTGGTTTTATTGGAACGACTACAGGCCCCATCGCCGGCAAGGCCGGCTCCTGCAAAAGAATGCGTGGTTCTTCTGTAGGAGCCGGCCTTGCCGGCGATAGGGCCTGAGCAAGTAATGCAACAATCAGATCAGAAGGTCATTTCCTTCACATCGTCCGGCACGATCAGTTTGCCGGCCGTCTTCTCGATGATCTCTTCCACCGTCACCCCTGGCGCAGTCTCACGCAGGATGAAGGCGCCGTTTTCGATCTCAAGGTAGGCCAGGTCGGTGAGCACCTTGCTGATGCAGCCGGCGCCGGTCAGTGGCAGGCTGCAGCGTGGCAGCAACTTGGACTCGCCGTCCTTGGAGGCGTGGGTCATGGTGACGATGATGTTGTCGGCACCGGCCACCAGGTCCATCGCCCCGCCCATGCCCTTGACCAGCTTGCCAGGGATCATCCAGGAGGCGATGTTGCCTTGCACATCCACCTCGAAGGCGCCGAGCACAGTGAGGTCGACATGCCCACCGCGGATCATTGCAAAGGATTCGGCGGAGTTGAAAATCGACGCACCGGTGCGAGCGGTCACTGTTTGTTTGCCGGCGTTGATCATGTCAGCATCCAGCTGTGCTTCGGTGGGGAATTCGCCCATGCCGAGCAGGCCGTTTTCCGATTGCAGCATGACGTCCATATCGGCCGGGACGTAGTTGGCCACCAGGGTCGGAATGCCAATGCCAAGATTGACGTAGTAGCCGTCCTTGAGTTCGCGGGCGACGCGCTGGGCCATTTGTTCGCGGGTAAGTGCCATGGTCAGGATCTCTTTGTTGTTCTGTTCGGGGACGGTTCAGGCTTTGAGGGTGCGTTTTTCGATACGCTTCTCGAAAGTGCCGACAATCACCCGGTCGACATAGATACCCGGGGTATGGATCTCGGTAGGCAGCAGAACGCCCGGCTCGACGATCTCTTCGACTTCGACGACGGTGATCTTGCCGGCGGTAGCGGCCAGCGGGTTGAAGTTCTGCGCCGTGTTGCGGTACACCACGTTGCCGTAGTGGTCGGCCTTCCAGCCCTTGACGATGGCGAAGTCGCCAGTGATGGCTTCTTCCAGGATGTACTTGCGACCATTGAACTCGCGTACTTCCTTGCCTTCGGCAACCGGCGTGCCGTAACCGGTAGCGGTGAAGAACGCCGGGATGCCGGCACCGCCTGCGCGCATTTTCTCGGCCAGGGTGCCTTGCGGGGTGAGTTCCACTTCCAGTTCGCCGCTGAGCAGCTGGCGCTCGAACTCGGCGTTCTCACCGACATAGGAGGCGACCATTTTGCGGATCTGGTGATCTTCGAGTAGCACCCCCAGGCCAAAGCCGTCGACGCCGCAGTTGTTCGAGACCACAGTCAGGCCCTTGACGCCACGGCGCTTGATCTCGTTGATGAGGTTTTCCGGGATGCCGCACAGGCCGAAACCACCCGCCAGTACCGTCATGTTGTCTGTCAGGCCTTCAAGAGCCTGTTCATAGGTTGCTACGCGCTTGTCCAGTCCGGCCATGCTGATCCGCCTTTTGTAGTTGTTGAACCGACAGGGGTGTCGGCGAGCGTGTGGCCCATCTTCACCTCTACAGACTTATTTGTTAATTTTGTTTTTATGATTGTTTGATAAATTTTTCAAAAGAATAGACCACGCCGATGAACGTCAAGCAGCTGCGCGCCTTTGTCACCGTTGCCAAATACCAGAGCTTTGCCCAGGCCGGCGAACACCTGCACCTTTCGCAGCCAGCCCTGAGCCTGACCATCAAGGCGCTGGAAGACAACCTCGGCGGCGCCTTGCTCAGCCGCACCACCCGCAGCGTCAGCCTGACCCCCGAGGGAGAGGTGTTGCTGCCACTGGCCCGGCAACTGCTGGCCGACTGGGACAACACCGAGGAGCTGCTGCGCCAGCGCTTTACCTTGCAACTGGGGCGGGTGTCGATTGCCGCCATGCCGGCCTATGCCGGTAATCTGCTGCCGACAGTGCTCAAGGTGTTTCGCCAGCGCTACCCGCGGGTCAACGTCACCGTGCATGACGTGATCAACGAGCAAGTACTGGAACTGGTCCGTCACCGCCGCGTCGAACTGGGCATCGGCATTGAACCTGAGGCGAGCGCGCCAATGCTGTTCAAGCCGCTGTACCTGGACCGTTTTGTCGCCGTGGTGCCAACCGATTCACCGTTGGCCCAGCAAGCTGAAGTGAGCTGGCACCAATTGCTCGCCGAAGACTTCATCGCCTTGCAGCGCCCCTCGGCGGTGCGCTTGTTGCTGGAGCAGCACCTGGCAGCCGAGCACGGCAAACTGGCAGTGGCGTTCGAGAGTCATCAGCTATCGACCATCGGCCGCATGGTTGCCAACGGCCTGGGGGTCAGTGCGGTGCCGGCTTTATGCATCGGCCAGATGCAGGAACTCGGCGCGCGCTGTGTAGCGCTGGTCGACCCGATCATCGAGCGACGTATTGGCGTCTCACTGCTGGCTGACCATAAACTCTCGGCAGCGGCTCAGGCGCTGCTCGATCTATTACAAGAACATTCCCGCTATCAGGAGGTGTCATGCGCACAGTGAAACTTGCCGACAAAAACGTTCCGGCCATCGGCCAGGGCACGTGGTACATGGGTGAAGACCCGGGCCAACGCAGCCGTGAAGTGGCCGCGCTGCAACAAGGCATCGAACTGGGCCTGACACTGATCGACAGCGCTGAGATGTACGCCGAAGGTGGGGCTGAAGAGGTGGTCGGCCAAGCGATCGCCGGGCGCCGCGAGCAGGCATTCGTGGTCAGTAAGGTTTACCCGCACAATGCCAGCCGCAGTGGTATTCCAGCAGCCTGCGAGCGCAGCCTCAAGCGCCTTGGCACTGATCATATCGACCTGTACCTGCTGCACTGGCGCGGCCAGTACCCACTGGAGGAAACCGTCGAGGCCTTCGAGCGTTTGCGCGAGGCGGGCAAGATCGGCCGTTGGGGCGTGTCGAACTTTGATGTCGATGACCTGCGCGAACTGCACAACCCCGACTGCGCCGCCAACCAGGTGCTGTACAACCCTGCCCAACGCGGTATCGAGTTCGACCTGCTGCCCTGGAGCCACAAGCGCCAGTTGCCCACCATGGCCTACTGTCCGTTGGCCCAGGCCGGGCGTTTACTCAAACACCCTACCCTGATCGAAATTGCCGAGCGCCATGGTGCAACGCCGGCGCAGGTGAGCCTGGCCTGGGTAACGCGCCATGACGATGTGATTGCTATCCCTAAAGCGGTAAATCCTGAGCATGTGCGCTTGAACGCGGCGGCGGCCAGCCTGACCCTCAACAGCGAAGACCTGCGCGCTATCGACCGCGCCTTTGCCGTGCCGACGCGCAAGCAGCATTTAGCGATGGTTTGAATGTAGGAGCCGGCCTTGCCGGCGATGGGCTGCATAGCAGCCCCCTGCACTCAACGAAAATCCCGACTGCGCACATCCAACCCCTGCAACAGAACACTGAGGTCCTCCAGGCGCTGGGCAATCAGGTGGCGCACCCCGCTCTCGCACTCCAGGCGCCCACTCACGCGCAACAACTGCGAACCGACCAAGGCCCGCCGCTGGCGCTCGGCCAGGTCACGCCAGACCACGACATTGACATTGCCAAACTCATCTTCAAGGGTGACAAAGGTCACGCCACTGGCCGTTCCCGGGCGCTGGCGCCCGGTTACCAACCCCGCCACGCTGACCTTGTCGCCATGCTCAGCATCCTCTAAAGCTCGAGAACTGCGGCAGCCCAGAGCGTTGAGGCGACGCCGCAGCAAGCTCAGCGGATGCGGCCCCAAGGTGGTGCCGACACTGGCGTAATCGGCAAACATGTCCTCGCTCACCGAGGGCTGCGGCAAGCTCACCGGTGCCTCCACTGGCGCCTCGATGCCCGCGAACAACGGCAACTGCGCCTGCACCGCCGCCACGCTCCAGCGCGCCCGGTAACGATCGCTGGCCAGCCCACGCAAGGCACCGGCATCGGCCAGCAGTTCGCGGGCACGGGCATCGAGTTGCGCCCGCAGGCAAAGATCACTGACATCACGCCAGCCATACTCAGCGCGGGCCCGCTCGATACGCTCGGCATCCTGCTGGCGAAAACCACGAATCTGGCGCAAGCCCAGACGAATCGCCAAGGCCTGCCCTGCCCCCGGCTCCAGGCTGCAATCCCAGTCGCTGTGGCAGACATCCACCGCGCGGATCTCGATCCGGTGCCGACGGGCGTCCTGAAGAATCTGGTCGGGGCTGTAAAAGCCCATCGGCCAGCTATTGATCAGTGCACAGGCATAGATCGCCGGCTCATGGCACTTGAGCCAGCAACTGGCGTAGGTCAGCAAGGCGAAACTGGCCGCATGCGACTCGGGAAAGCCATAACTGCCAAAGCCCTTGATCTGCTCGAAGATACGCTCGGCGAATTCGCTGCTGTAGCCGTTAGCGAGCATGCCGCTGATCAGCCGTTCGCGGTGCGGTTCCAACCCTCCATGACGCTTCCAGGCTGCCATGGCCCGGCGCAACTGATCGGCCTCACCCGCCGAATAGCCGCCAGCGACCATCGCCAGCTCCATCACCTGTTCCTGAAACAAGGGCACGCCCAGGGTGCGCTCGAAGACGTTCTTCAAGGCTTCGGAGGGATAGCTCACGTCTTCCAGGCCCTGGCGTCTGCGCAAATACGGGTGGACCATATCGCCCTGGATCGGCCCGGGGCGGACGATGGCCACCTCGATCACCAGGTCATAAAAGTCCTTGGGCTTGAGCCGCGGCAGCATGGCCATCTGCGCTCGCGACTCAATCTGGAACACCCCGACCGTGTCGGCGCGGCCAATCATTTCGTAGGTTGCCGCACAATCGGCGGGGATCGTCGCCAGGGTTAGCTCACGGCCGCGGTGGCGGTACAGCAGGTCGAAACAGCGGCGCAAGGCGCTGAGCATGCCCAAGGCGAGAATATCGACCTTGAGCAGGCCAACCAGGTCAAGGTCGTCCTTGTCCCACTGAATCACCGTGCGCCCCTCCATGGCGGCGTTCTCCACCGGCACCAGGCTGTCCAGCGGCTGCTCGGAAATCACGAAGCCACCGGGGTGCTGGGACAAGTGCCGAGGGAAGCCGATCAGCTCGGCGGTAAGCGCCAGCACCCGGCGCAGCAACGGGCTGTCGGGATCAAAACCGGCTTCACGCAACTGCTCCGGCGCTGGCAAGCGATCACTCCAGCGCCCGCAACAATCTGCCAGGGCATTGATCTGCGCCACCGGCAAGCCGAGCACCCGGGCAATGTCACGCACCGCGCCAGCGGCATGGTAGGTACTGGCAACCGCAGTCAGGGCTGCGCGGTGGCGACCGTAGCGGGTGAACACGTACTGCAGCACTTCTTCACGCCGCTCATGCTCGAAGTCAACGTCAATGTCCGGCGGCTCATCACGCTCGCGGGAGAGGAAACGCTCGAACAACAAGTGGCTGTGCATCGGGTCCAGCTCAGTGATGCCCAACACATAGCACACCACCGAGTTGGCCGCCGAACCGCGGCCCTGGCAGAGAATGCCCTGACCGCGGGCAAACTGGACGATGTCGTGAACGGTGAGGAAATAGCTTTCGTAGTTCAGCTCGGCAATCAGCTCGAGCTCGTGCTCCAGGGCTTGGCGTGCCTTGTCTTCGAGACCTCCCGGCCAACGCCAGCGTTGCCCCTGCTCACATAGGTGGCGCAACCAGCCGCTGGCGGTCTGCCCGCCAGGCACCAGCTCGCGAGGGTACTGGTAGCGCAGTTGGCTGAGGTCGAAACGACAACGGGCGGCGATGCGCAGGGTTTCTTCAAGCAAGGCCGGCGGGTACAGCTCGGCCAGTTGCGTCAACGGTCGCAAGTGCCGCTCGCCGTTGGCGAACAGGCGTTGGCCGGCCTCGGCCACGCTGCAGTGATGACGGATCGCGGTCATGCTGTCCTGCAAGGCACGCCGCCCGCGGGCATGCATGTGCACATCGCCCGTGGCCACGGCAGGAATGCCCAGAGAAGCGGCCAACGCCAGCAGCCGTGGCAGGCGCACACCATCGTCGGCGCCGCGGTGCAACGCCACCGCCAACCACAGGCGTTCGGCAAAACGTTCGCGCAACCAGTGACCGAGCGCCAGGTCCTGGTCGCCTTCGTCGGGCACCCACAGGGCCAGCAAACCCTCCAGCGGCACATCGAAGTCTTCACGTAGCAGTTGATAGCTGCCCTTCTGCGCCCGGCGCCGCCCTAGGGTGATGAGCCGGCACAGGTGCTGGTAACCGATCAGGTTCTCTGCCAGCAGCACCAGTTTGGGCCCTTCGTGCAGGCGCACTTCACTGCCGACAATCAATGGCAGCTCCACCGCCCTCGCCGCCTGCCAGGCCCGGACGATCCCGGCCAAGGTGCATTCGTCAGTGATTGCCAGTGCCTGGTAGCCCTGTTGGCGGGCGCGCTGGAACAGCTCCTGGGCGCTGGAGGCACCGCGCTGGAAGCTGAAGTTCGACAGGCAGTGCAGTTCGGCATAGGCCGCTGGCGTGTTCATGCAAACCACCCCTGCAGCCACAGCGGCCCGTCTTCGCCAAGGTTGCGATAGGCCCAGGCATACAGCCCGGTCGGGGTCTGTACCCGGTAATAGTCGCGCCGCACATCACCACCGTCCCACCAGCCAGACTCGATCCGTTCGGCCCCGGTAAGCAGTTGCACGCCCACGCCCGTCAAAGCCTGGGGCTCGGCCAGCAACCAGCCTGGGCGCAGCGTTGCAGGTGTGACGGGCGCCAACCTGGCAGCGTTGTCCAGGCGCCAGGCGCATTCCGGTCGATGATCGGCCTGGGCCGACACGCTATGCACTGCGCTATCACCCAGGCGTGCGCGCAGGCGTTCGCGCAGTTGCTCCCAAGGTTGGTTCTGCTGCGGCCGTGGATCGAACAGCTGGCCATGCTGCGGCACAAAGGCCGGCAGGTCTTCGGCCTGCAGGCGCAGGTTGCGCACCGGTGCCGTCAGTTGCAGCTGCTCAAGGCGCCCACGGGCCAGCTCGAAAAGCATCAGCGGGTCACGTTCGGCGGCCAGCAGCCCGACGTTAACGCAGGTGTCAGGCCCTTCAGCGTGCTCCAGGTGCAGGGTAAAACGCTGCACGCCACTGTCGCGCCCCGCCAGGAACGCCGTCAGGTCGTTGATCAGGCGGCGCAGCGGAAACAACAAGGCCTGGTGCGACTCAACATCGAAATTCAGCTCCAGGCGAACATCGAAACGATCCGGCGGCAAGTAGAAGGTCAAGGCCATGGGCCGCAGCCCCAGCAGGCGGTCCAGGTGCAGTTGCACCTCCGCGGCAAAACGCCGGGCCACAGCCTCACGCGGCAACGCCATGACCTGGCCGAGCCGCTGCAGGCCCATGCGGGCAAAGGCGCTGGCTGCCTGCGCAGGCAACCCAACCCGGTCGATGGGCAACTGCTCAAGCGCAGCGCGGGTTTGCTCGGGGCACTCGAGCGCCAGGCCATCGTGACAGTTGGCGAGCATGCGCGCCGCCACCGGGTTGCTGGCCAGGACAATCCGGTGACGAAACCCCAGGGCCGTCAGTTCGGCGCGCAAACGCGCTTCGAATGCAGGCCAGGGGCCAAACAGACCAAGGCTGGACTCGACCTCCAGCACCAGTACCCGCGGGTAATGCAGGCTGACCTGAGAACTGAATTGATAAGCCCAGGCGGCGAGTAGTTGCTGCAGCGCGTCGATAGCCGCCGGGTCATGGTCAACGCAGGTGAAATGCCCCGCCAGCGCCTGAGCGGTGGTCAACGGTTGCCCGGCGCGCAGGCCCAAGGCCGCCGCCGCCGGGTTGACGGCCTGCAACACGCGACGCTGAGGTGGGCCACTGAGCAGCACCAGCGGCGCGTCGGAGTCGGGACGCCCGCGCAGCACCGCGTCGAGTGCCAGCTGCGGCAGCAGGATACAGGCCCAAAGCATGATCCATCAGCCTCGCCCGGGGCAGGCAATGGGCAGCACCGGCGCCAGGCCGCCGCGGCACTTGAGCACCCGCCACTGGGCCGGACGAGCATCAATGGCAATGCGCAACGCCGCCGGTGAAGGGTTCAGCGCTGCCTGCAAAGGACGCAAGGCAAAGGCCAGGGTCTGGCCGCTTTCAGCGGCTACCTGCAAACGGCGCAAGGCGCGGTCATCTGCCTTGTGCGGCCAGCACAGCACCGCGCCACAGCTGCCCGAACGCAGGCATTGTTCGGCGGCCCAGAGCACCTCAGTTGGCGCTGTCTCGACCAAGGTCAGCCACTGCAGGTCGACCCCGGCCGCCTGCCAGGCCGGCGCATAGGGAATGAACGGCGGTGCGATCAACACCACCCGCTCTGCGCTGGCCGTCAGGCGCGCCAGGCTGGGCCAGAGCAATTGCAGCTCGCCGCAGCCCTCGGCGGCCAGCAACACCTCGGTAAGCGCGCCGGGCGGCCAGCCGCCACCTGGCAGCGCCGCATCCAGCAGTGCATGGCCGGTGGGCTGCAGGCTCTGAGGCTGGGCCTGCGGGCGGCCCTTCCAGACCCGTTGCTGGTCGAGCAGACCGTCGAGGCTGACTACCGCGCCCATCAGCCGCGCCTCACCAGGCCGCAGAATACGCCTTCAATGAAGAACTCGTGGCCAGGGCCGACCTCGATCGGCGCATAGGCCGGGTTGCGCGGCAGCAGACGGTACTGCTGGGCGCTGATCCGCTCGAAACGTTTGATGGTTACTTCGCCATCAAGCCGGGCGACGATGATCTGCCCATCGCGGGCCTGTGCCTGTTGCTTGATGCCGACCAGGTCGCCGTCGAGGATACCGTCGTCGATCATCGAGTCGCCGCGCACCTTGAGCAGGTAGTCAGGCGCGCGGCTGAACAACTGGGCGTCGAGCATGAGTTGTTCGTGGATGTCGACGTCGGGGCCGATGGGCCGCCCTGCGGCCACCTGGCCCAGCACCGGGATCTCCAGAACCTCGGGGCGACGCGAGACACCGGCCAGGCGAATGCCCCGCGCCTGGTTAGGCGTGACCTCGATGAAGCCGGCCTCAGTCAAGGCCTGGACATGCTTGCGCGCCACGCTGCGCGAGGCAAAGCCGAAGGCGGTAGCGATGTCGGCCAGGCTCGGCGGCTGGCCATGCTCGGCAATCCGCTCACGGATGAAAGTGAGGATGGCGCTGCGTTTGGGCGATAATCTGTTCATGGAGTACATTTGTACTCTTTTTGGCGCACACTGACCAGCCCCTATGATCGGTTATGATGAGCGGCCATTGCAGCGGATCCTTAGAATGCTTGAAGCCTTGTTGTTCGATCTCGACGGTACCCTGACCGATACCGACCAACTCCACCTGCTGGCCATGCAACAGTTATTGCTGGAGGAAGGCCGGGTGTTGACCGAGGCGCAGTTCAATGCCCATATCAGCGGTCGGGCCAATGCAGACCTGTGTCGTTACCTGTTCCCCAATCAGTCGCTGGCCGAGCATCAGGCGTTCGCTGAGCGCAAAGAGGCACGCTTTCGGGCACTGTCACCGACGTTGCAACCCATGAGCGGGTTGCTCCGGCTACTCGAGCATGGTGAGCAGGCAGGCCTGGGCATGGCTGTGGTGACGAATGCGCCACGGGCCAATGCCGTGCATATGCTCGCTGCCATGGGCCTGACTGGGCGTTTTGCCCATGTGCTGGTGGCGGAGGAATTGCCACGGGCCAAGCCCGACCCCCTGCCCTACCTCACAGGCCTTGAGTGCCTGCAGGCGCGGGCCAGTCATGCGCTAGCGTTCGAGGATTCGCTGCCGGGGGTGACCGCGGCCAGCCAGGCGGGGATCTTTACCGTCGGTGTGTCCACCAGCCAAGCGCCTGAAGCGCTGCTCGCAGCGGGCGCGCGGTTGGTGGTGGCAGACTTTGACGATCCGCAGTTGTGGGCGCTGATTGAACGGATGTCAGTTTAGAATCTGTCGGCGCTGGCGACACGCTACATGCCTGACTCAGCCAGAAATACAACGCGTCGCTGCTGTCTTCACATCACCCAGGCGCAACGGAAAATTGTTCAGGCGCTCGTAGAGTTTGATACTGCTGCCACTGCCACGCTCATTGATGTCGACCAGTGCAGCAGGGCCACCGCCGACCTTTTGCGGAACGACCAGGCGCAAACCGTCATGACGCTGTTCGACTTCCAGAGGCCCACGGCTTTCGGCCAGGTGCTCCTGCACACAGGTGGCGTACTCCTGGGGCTTTTTGCCAGAAATCACGTTCAACGTTTCCGGCGAATGCTCAAGCTCCGAGACGCTGACGCAACCACCTAATGTCACAGCCAACGCCGCTACAACCCACTTCATCAAGCTACACCTCCACCACGGAAAAAGACTCAGACCGCGCCCAGACCATTTTGCTCCCTTAATTGGCAGATTTATCTTGGGCCAGGCACGAAGGGCGACAGTGTAACCGTTGATCATGGTATCGTTTTCATTTGCCCAAAGATCCATTGCGGAGAGCAACATGAAATTCGTACACCAGCGCGAGCACCTCAACGAAGACGACATCGTCGTCATCGAGTGTTCCCAGCGCTGCAATATCCGCCTGATGAACGACGCCAACTTCCGCAGCTTCAAGAATGGCGGGCGTCATACCTACCACGGCGGCGCGTTTGTCGACTTCCCGGCGAAGATTACCGTACCCAGCACCGGCTTCTGGAACATCACCATCGACACCGTGGGCCCGCGTGCATTGTCGGCCGTGACCAAACCGACCTTCACCCACAAGATCAAGTTCATCCGCCGTTCGTCGTCGAAACTGAGATAAGCCATGAGCCAGACCACCAAGTACGTCATCAAATACAAGCTTGACGGCGAACAACGCTTCGATTTCGCCCAGATGTGCAGTGATGCACCGCAAGAAGTGCAAGCCGCCCTGGAGAAACTCCACGGCGAAGACGCGAAAAAAATCACCGACATCAAGGTGAGCAAAGCCCTGTAATAATACCGTGCACAAGGAACCCCAGGCATGAGCCATTGGCCAGACACCCGCCTTCTCGATCTGCTGGGCATCGAACTGCCAATTCTTCAAGCGCCCATGGCCGGTTCCACCGGTTCCGCCATGGCCATTGCCGTGAGCAATGCCGGTGGCCTGGGGTCATTACCTTGTGCGACGTTGAGCCTGGAGCAGATCCGCGCCGAACTGCAGGCCTTCAGCCAGGCCAGCAGCGCGCCACTGAATGTCAATTTCTTCTGTCACCAACCGCCGCAGCCCGATCCGGCCCGCGATGCCGCCTGGAAGCAGGCGCTCAAACCTTACTATGACGAACTGGGCGCCGATTACGCTGCGCCGACCCCAGTGTCCAACCGCGCGCCATTCGACGACGCCACCTGCCAGTTGATCGAAGCGTACAAACCCGCCGTGGTCAGCTTCCATTTCGGCTTGCCCGAGGCCAGCTTGCTGGCGCGGGTCAAGGCCACAGGGGCGAAAGTACTGTCCAGCGCCACCACCGTCGATGAAGCGATCTGGCTGGAGCAGCACGGTTGCGACGCGATCATCGCTATGGGCTATGAAGCGGGTGGTCATCGCGGGATGTTCTTGAGCCACGACCTCAACACCCAGGTTGGCACCCTCGCCCTGGTGCCGCAGGTGGTCGATGCGGTGAGCGTGCCAGTCATCGCCGCCGGTGGTATCGGTGACCATCGCGGTATCGTCGCCGCTCTGGCCCTCGGTGCCAGCGCCGTGCAATTGGGTACCGCTTACCTGTTGTGCCCAGAAGCCAAGGTGTCCGCAGCCCATCGCCAGGCGCTGAAAACCGCCAAAGACAGTGACACGGCGTTGACCAACCTGTTTACCGGGCGCCCTGCCCGCGGCATCAGCACCCGGATCATGCGTGAGCTGGGACCGATCAGCGCGCTGGCCCCGCATTTTCCGCTGGCCGGCGGCGCGCTGATGCCGCTGCGCGCGCTCAGTGAGCCCAGCGGCAACAGCGACTTCAGCAATCTCTGGGCAGGGCAAGCGGCGCGCCTGGCCCGGGCTTTGCCAGCAGGCGAACTGACCCGTGGCCTGGCAGAACAAGCCCTTACTCAATTGCGGCGTTAACGCAGTGCTTTCCGTTTGTCGAGAATTCGCTATATATTTGCGTACATAGCGATTCCCTTCACCCCATGGAGCTGTGTTTCATGAGTAAGTGCGCATCTCGTTTTGCCCTGGCCGCCCTGGCCACGTTCATGACCATCAATAGTGCCTGGGCCGATGAGGTCCAGGTTGCTATCGCGGCCAACTTTACCGCCCCAATCCAGGCCATCGCCAAAGACTTCGAGAAAGACACCGGTCACAAGCTGGTCGCCGCCTATGGCGCTACCGGGCAGTTCTATGCGCAGATCAAAAATGGCGCGCCATTCGAAGTGTTCCTGGCTGCCGATGACAGCACCCCAGCCAAGCTGGAAAGCGAAGGCGACAGCGTCAAGGGCTCGCGCTTTACCTATGCCACTGGCACCCTGGCGTTGTGGTCGGCTAAACCTGGCTATGTCGATGACAAAGGCGAGGTCCTGAAAAAGGGCCAATTCAAGCACCTGTCCATCGCCAACCCGAAAGCCGCGCCTTATGGCCTGGCCGCCACCCAGGTACTGGACAAACTGAAGTTGACCGATGCCACCAAGGGTAAGCTCGTTGAAGGCCAGAGCATCACCCAAGCCTTCCAGTTCGTCTCTACCGGCAATGCCGAGCTGGGTTTTGTAGCACTGTCGCAAATCTACAAGGACGGCAAAGTCAGCGAAGGCTCGGCCTGGATTGTCCCGGCCAACCTGCATGAGCCGATCAAGCAAGACGCCGTGATCCTCAACAAAGGCAAAGACAGCGCCGCAGCCAAAGCCCTGGTCGAGTACCTCAAAGGTCCGAAAGCCGCGGCAGTGATCAAATCTTACGGTTACCAAATCTGATGCCACTGGATGCCAGCGACCTGGGCGCCATCTGGCTGACCTTTAAACTGGCCAGCCTGACCACCCTCATCCTGTTGCTGGTCGGCACCCCCATCGCTTGGTGGCTGGCGCGCACACGCTCGTGGCTGCGCGGGCCTGTGGGTGCCGTGGTCGCCCTGCCCTTGGTGCTGCCACCGACGGTGATTGGTTTTTACCTGTTGCTCGCCCTGGGGCCCAATGGCTGGATCGGTCAAACCACCGAAGCTCTGGGGCTGGGCACCGTGGTATTCAGCTTCAGTGGCCTGGTGATCGGCTCGGTGATCTATTCCATGCCCTTTGTCGTGCAACCGCTGCAAAATGCCTTCAGCGCCATCGGCGAGCGACCATTGGAAGTGGCGGCCACCCTGCGGGCCAGCCCTTGGGATAGTTTTGTCCATGTCGTATTGCCGCTTGCCCGCCCGGGCTTCATTACCGCCAGTATCCTCGGGTTTGCCCATACGGTGGGTGAGTTCGGCGTGGTACTGATGATCGGTGGCAACATCCCGAACCAGACCCGCGTCGTGTCAGTACAGATCTTCGACCATGTCGAAGCCATGGAGTACCTGCAAGCACACTGGCTGGCCGGCGCCATGCTGGTATTCTCCTTCCTCGTGCTACTGGCGCTGTACTCCAGCCGCCGGGGCAAGACGGCCTGGAGCTGAGTCATGCCCAAGATGATTCATGCCCGGCTCAAAGTCGCTCGTGACACCTTCAATCTGGACGTTGACCTGCAATTGCCCGGCCGTGGTATCAGCGCCTTGTTCGGCCACTCGGGTTCGGGCAAGACGACGTGTCTACGCTGCCTGGCGGGCCTGGAACGGGCGTCCGAGGCCTACATCGAAGTCAACGGGCAGATCTGGCAAGACTCGCAACGCGGGCATTTCATCGCGGCGCACCTGCGCCCGATCGGCTACGTATTTCAGGAGCCCAGCCTGTTCCCGCACCTGACCGTGCACGGTAACCTGACCTTCGGCTGGCGCCGTGTCGCGGCCCAGGCGCGCAAGGTCAGCCTCGACCAGGCCTGCGCACTGCTGGGCATCGAACACCTGCTCGAGCGTAAGCCCGCCACCTTGTCGGGCGGCGAAGCGCAACGCGTGGGCATCGCCCGGGCCTTGCTCAGCAGCCCGCAACTACTGCTGATGGACGAACCTCTGGCAGCTCTCGACGGCCCGCGCAAACGCGAAATCCTGCCGTACCTGGAGCGCCTGCACGATGAACTGCAAATCCCGCTGATCTATGTCAGCCATGCTCAAGACGAAGTGGCCCGGCTGGCGGACCACCTGGTGCTGCTGGAGCAAGGCACAGTCCAGGCCAGTGGCCCGATTGCCGCCACCCTCGCCCGCCTTGACCTGCCCTTGGCCCAGGGCGACGACGCTGGAGTGATCATCGAGGGCCAGGTCAGCAGCTACGACAGCGACTACCAGTTACTGGGCCTGAAACTGCCTGGTAGCGCTCTGGAGTTGCGTCTGGCACATGCACCGCTGGCCCTGGGCAGCGCCTTGCGGCTCAAAATTCAGGCCCGCGATGTCAGTCTGAGCCTGGCCCATGAGAGCCATTCGAGCATCCTCAACCGCCTGCCGGTGCGGGTCAGCGGCCACCAGCCGGCAGACAACAGTGCCCATGTGCTGGTGAGCCTGGATGCCGCCGGCAGCGTGTTACTGGCACGCATCACCCGCTATTCGGCCGACCAGCTGGGCCTGCACACAGGCCAGCAGCTGGTGGCACAGATCAAGTCGGTGGCACTGTTGGGTTGATGGCGCGGTCCATAGATCAAGCCCCCGCGACTGGACCTGCGCCATGCCCGATACTGCCCTGCCCGCTGGCCTGCATTATGTCGACGACAAGCAACCCGGCCTGCGCCGTAAAAAATCGCGCGGCGGCTTTATCTATATCGATATCGATGGCCAGCGCATCAGCGACCCCGGGACTCTGGAACGCATCAAGGCCCTGACCGTTCCCCCCGCCTATAGCGACGTATGGATCTGCGCTGACCCACAAGGTCACCTGCAAGCGACCGGGCGTGACGCTCGCGGGCGCAAGCAATACCGCTACCATGCGCAGTGGCGTGATTTTCGTGACAGTCACAAATACGCACGCATGCTGGCCTTCGCCGAGGTGCTGCCCAAGCTACGCAAGCAACTGGACAGTCAACTGGCGCGTCCGGGCCTGGACCGCGAGAAAGTCATGGCCCTGGTGGTGAGCCTGCTCGACAGCACATTGATCCGCGTCGGTAACCGCCAGTATGCCCGCGACAACAACTCCTTCGGTCTGACCACCTTGCGCAACCGTCATGTCAAGGTCCAGGGCAGTGCAATCCGCTTTAGCTTTCGCGGCAAGAGTGGCATCGAGCACCAGGTGACCCTGCGCAACCGCCGTCTGGCCAACCTGATCAAGCGCTGCATGGACCTGCCAGGCCAAGACTTGTTTCAGTATCAAGACGAATCAGGACAACGCCATTGTGTCGGCTCAGCGGACGTCAATGCCTTCTTGCAACAGCTCACCGGTAGCGACTTCACCGCCAAGGACTACCGCACCTGGGCCGGTAGCACCCTGGCTCTGAGCCGCTTGCGCAAATTGCAATGGCAACCGGAACCAGAAGCACGTCGACAGATCGTCGACACGGTCAAGCACGTGGCTTCGCGCCTGGGCAACACACCAACAGTATGCCGTCGCTGCTACATTCACCCCGCATTGTTTGAGGGGTTTGCCCGCGGCGAGCTGGCCAAGCTACCGGCCGCACGTAAACGTAAGGGTCTGGAGGTTGAAGAAGTGCGCCTGAGACTGTTTCTGCAACGTCTTTGCAGCCCTTGAAAAAGGATCCAATTGACCTCAGTTCCCATAACATGCAGAGAAATTTCCCATATCCGCTCAAGCCCCCTATGCTTGCGGGTGTGAGCAGCATTCGCTGCTGCGCAAGGCTTAAACGCCCCTTCGGGCACCTGCGACTAAAGACTCACAACAGAATCTGTGTTCGGGGGAATTAATATCCACCGAAAGCGTCTTTAATGAAGGAAAAGAGGAACCCGTTCCGCGGGTTTCCGGCTTGTGCGGGCGCGGCCTGCAAAGCAACTTACGTTACCAAGGAGATATACATGCTGATACTCACCCGCAAGGTTGGCGAAAGCATCGTCATCAACGATGACATCAAAGTCACCATTCTGGGCGTCAAAGGTATGCAAGTGAGGATCGGTATCGATGCACCTAAAGATGTCCAGGTGCACCGCGAGGAGATTTTCAAGCGCATTCAAGCCGGCAGCCCGGCACCGGATAAAGGAGACACTCATCACGAGTAAAGCCTGCTGATTCAAGCCGCACGGATGCGCTTGACCCTGATTACGTCAGCCCAGGTGGCGGGCCGCAATGGCCTTACGACGACTCGGGCGCGCCGACCAATTCCTTGACCTTGGCGATCATCGTGGTGATATCGAAGGGTTTGTCGAACACCGCCACGAACAAGTCAGGATTGTCCCGCCCCTCGTGAGCTTGGGCACCGCTCATCAAAATCAACGGCAGCGATAACCGCAGTTGATCGCGTATGTTTTTTGCCAGTTCCTCCCCGTTCAACAGCGGCATCATATAGTCAGTGATCACCAGATCCACTTGCTTGTCCTTGAGGATATCCAACGCCTTTTGCCCATTGCTGGCCGTCTCCACCACGTAACCTTCATCCTCTAGGGCGTAGCCGAGGATATTGGCGATGAGGTACTCGTCGTCGACAACCAGAATTCTCCTCATGGCCGTCTGGCCTGCCGGTTCATGTGCCCGCCACCGGCGCCGGGGTGCCTGACAGCACGGCGGTGGCCTGGGTGAAGGCTTTTTGCAGATCGATGCCGTGATCACTGATGATCAGTTCCAGCAGCGCCGGGTCGTAGCGGCTGTCGCGCACTTTGAGAATTGACAGCAGACGCTTGAGCTCCGAATCCAACTCGACAAACCGCATCAACAGCAAGTTATCGACAATGCTCGACAGGCCTGGCGCTGGTGCATTGATTTCCGAACCAAAAATATCGCGCATTTCCCAGGTCGCCATGACACTGACGTCACGCGCACGCAATTCACTGGTCAAGGCCCGAAAGAACTCGTTGAGCCGTGCTGGGTTGGTGGCCAGGCGAGTGAACGCGCCCAGGCTGTCAATCAACACCCGCCGACTTCCGTGCTTCTGCACCTGGCGCAACAACCGCGCGCCGACATCATCCAGCACCCCTTCGGTGGTCGGCTGCCAGGCGATATGCAACGCGCCGCTGCGTTCCATGGCGGCAAAATCGTAGCCCAGAGCACTGGCCTTCAAACGCAAACGCTGAGGCGTTTCGTAGAAACCAAAATGCAACGCAGGCTCCCTCGCAGTGGCTGCTGCCAGAAAGCTCACCCCCAGGGAGGTCTTGCCGATCCCTGACGGTCCGATCACCAAGGTCATCGAGCCACCGGGCAAGCCGCCGCCAAGCAATTCATCGAGGACCTTGACGCCGCTACTGACCCGGCCAAGCTCACCGCCGCCCATGTCACTGGGCTGGCTGTACAGCGACTCCAGGCGCGGATACACCTGCAAGCCGTCCTCAGTGATTTCGCATTCATGCAAGCCGGACAAGGCGCCACTGCCACGGGTTTTGCGCAGCTGGATACTGCGCACCGAGCGGCTGCCAACCAATGCCTCACTCAGCTCGATGACGCCGTCGACCATGGTGTGCTCGGGGCTGCCGTCGTCCAGCCGTGAACTGGTCAAAAACAACACCGTGCAGCCAGCGAACGCCGCGTGCCCCTGCAGCTCGGCAATGAACTTTTTGATATCCAACGGCGTTTCAGCCCGTGACCTGGCGGTCAGCAAACCGTCGACGATCAACAGCGTTGCATGGTGTCGACTGATTTCGCCGCGCAACAGCTTGACCACCTGGTCCAGCCCTTCGCTCTCCAGGGTATCGAAGGCGCTCACAAACTGGATTTGCTTGCCCACCAGACTCGGGTCAAAAAAGCTCAAGGTCGACAAGTACTGGAACAAGCGTTCGTGCGATTCGCTCAATAAGGTGGCAACCAGTACCCGCCCGCCATCATCGACATGATTGAACGCCAGTTGATTGGCCAGGATGGTCTTCCCCGAACCAGGCCGCCCCTGAACGATATAAGAGGCGCCGACGATAAACCCTCCTTTGAGCAGTGCATCCAGCCCTTCGATTCCACTGGCGAGGCGTTTGAGCTGTTCCACGATACGCGCACCTATTCAGTCCAAGAGCGTGATCACCGGCGTGAATACCGGCAAGTACAAGGTCATGCACGTGCCTTCACCCGGCACACTGGCCACACACACCGCTCCGTTACTTTGCCTGGTAAAGCCATAGACCTGACTCAACCCCAATCCAGTTCCCTGACCAAAAGCCTTGGTGGTGAAAAAAGGTTCGAAGATCCGCGGCAACACGCTGGGTTCTATGCCTCGACCGTCATCGCTGACGTCCAGGCGCACAAATGCACCGTGTAAATCATCGACTTCACCGTCAAGCAGGCAGTTACTGCCCTGCAGGCGAATCACGCCCTCGTTCTCGACGGCATCGCGGGCGTTGAGAATCAAGTTGAGCAAGACCATCTGCAACTGCCCACCATCGACACCTAAATCTTGCAGCCCCTCTTCCAGCTGCACTTGCAGTTCGACGCCTTGGGGCAAGGCATGGGCCAGCAGCATGCGAATCGACTCAATCAACGTCGACAGTTGAACCCGCCCCTGCTTCAACGCCTTGTGCCGGGCAAAACTGAGCAACTGCTGGGTCATTTGCGTGCCGCGTTCGCCAGCATCGAGAATATGCTCAAGCAGGCGTTGACTACGCTGCGGGTCTTTGCTGTTCAGGGCCAACTTCGCCGAGCCGATAATGATGGTCAGCACGTTGTTGAAGTCGTGAGCCATGCCACCGGTCAACTGGCCCAGGGCTTCGAGTTTCTGCGCCTGAAATAATTGCGCACGCATGGCATCCAATTGCTGAGCAGCCTCGCGCCGATCAGTAATGTCACGGGTGATCTTGGCCAAGCCAATGATTTCACCCGCCGGTGTGCGAATCACATCCAGCGCCGCCAGGGCCCAGAAGCGCGTGCCATCTTTGCGCACACGCCAGCCTTCGTCCTGGGCAACACCGGTATTCAAGGCACGCTGGAGCAGGAACGTCGGCCGGCCTTCGGCGCGATCTTCGTCGGTGAAAAACACCGAGAAATGCTGACCAATGACCTCATCGGCGCGCCAACCCTTGATCCGCTGGGCGCCCGCATTCCAGGACACCACATAACCCTCTGGGTCGAGCATGTAGATGGCATAGTCCACCACCGCCTGCACCAGTTGTTCATAACGACTGGCCTGCATAGTGTGCAAATCCGAGCGATCAGAAGAACTCATAGCTGCTCCACGCAAAACGCAGACGTATTCAAGCATAGACAGCCAACTCCGCGGGCAATTCCAACGCATGGCATTTCTGTTTGAAGTACTGCGACTTCGCCTCAGAGAGGCCCGGTCCAGACCCTCGCCGACGGTTGACTCAAATATAACGATGAGTTATAAAGCTCGCTTGATTGCGGAGGAAATGCTTTTTCCTCCAGGGCTTCGATCCAATAGCACGCCCCGGTCGCCAGACCCTTTCAAACCTGTGCGAGTGTGGTGGAATTGGTATACACAGCAGACTTAAAATCTGCCGGCGTGAGCCTTGCGGGTTCGAGTCCCGCCACTCGCACCATCTTCTGAAAAGGCGCCTTTCGAGGCGCCTTTTTGTTGCCCACGATTTACCCTCTCCAGGGCAAAGACGAGAATCAACTGCTAAGGTGAAATGGCCCTATCACAAAGGAAGGCGGCCATGCGCTATACCCTGTTCGACAACCAGCGAGACGTGATCATCCTGCTGGCGCGTATTGTCTTGATGATTCTGTTCGTCATGTCTGGCTGGAGCAAAATGACTGGATTCGACGGCACTGTCGGCTACCTGGAATCCCTGGGTGCGCCCATGCCCATGGTTGCAGCCGGGGTCGCGGTGATCATGGAGTTCTTCGTCGCCATTCTGCTGATCCTGGGTTTCTACACCCGCCCGCTAGCGTTCCTGTTCGCCTTGTTCGTGATCGGCACTGCCGTGATCGGGCACCCCTTCTGGAATATGGTTGATCCGGCACGCGCGGCCAACAGTGTGCAGTTTTTCAAGAATTTGAGCATTTGCGGCGGGTTGCTGTTGCTGTCAGTGACAGGCGCCGGCAAGTTCTCGGTGGATGGACGATAAACCAGGCGACACCTGCTTACAGGTCATCCAACGGGTCGACGCCTTCGTCCCAGTCCATCTCATCCAGGGCGTCGGCGTCTTCGTCATCCTGGGGGTCGAACAAGGGGTCTGCTTCATCTTGAAGTGCCGGATCGATTTCATCGAACTCATGATCAAGCAGGTGATCGTGTTCAGGTTCGTGAATATCCAGGTCATCGCTCATCGTCAGTTCCTGCAGTAGCACTTTGGGAAAATTGGGACGCTTGTATAAGCCAGGGGCCTCGAACCGTCAACGCCAGGGAGCGACCATGAAATACTTGCTGATCTTCCTCGCCAGCTATGTCGTGACGTTTTATACCGTGGGGGCGATTATCGGCGCACGCCTGCAAGGCCTGAGCGAGGACCTGCGCCAATACCCCTATGCGCCCATTCAAGCCCAGTACCTGGAGGATGTACGCCTGCACGCGCGGCACTCCAGAATCGAATACTGCGCGATACTGGGCACTCTGCTGGCCATGCTAGCGTCCCTGCTGGTATGGGCGCTGTCCTGAACACAGCGCCTTGCGCTGATGACAAACGCCCTTAGTACTGCTGGCGAAGCAAAGCAGCATTCGCTTGGCGCACCATGTCCAGCCATTCACTGGCACTGACCGATCCAGACCGCTCCAAGCGCTCAGCGGCCATCAATGCCTGATCGTAATCAGCTTCCTGTAGCACCTCATCGCCGAGAAAACGGGTACGCCATTGCACAATCGCAACAGCCCCTTTCTTGTCATCCATCTCCATTCCCAACTCACTCTGATTACAGGCAGCAATTACGGGTTGCCGCCCAAGCGGCGGCGAGATTACACGAGAGCGAGGAATTTGAGAATTGTTTGCATTATCATTGCGACGACCGGGCGTGGCTTCCCGACTCACTCAGATCAGGTTTGCGCATGCCTGACCACACAAAACATCTGTGCTGGAGCAGTAATCATCTACCTCTGGTCGCCTGCTTCAACGCTTTGTTGCAGGCCGTTGATTGGATGACTAATAGTTAGTTGTCTGCCTGGGGAGGCACAAAAAATGCAACCAAGATTCGTTATCGTTCCGGCGGTGCCAATAGAGCAGGAATCCTTCCGCACTGGCACCCGCTACTACGCCACAACCGTGTCAGGTGGCTTCGACATCTATGACAACCAGGAAAAAGGAAGACTCAAACCTAGCTACCTGGAAAAAGAAGAAGCCATCAAACACTGTGCCCGAATGAATGCAGAGCACGACGAAAGTCCGGTGCAAGGCCCGGCCTATCTGATGCAGACCTAACCATTGCGCCCATTGCCACCCAGCAACGGATGCTTGATTGGTGGCAACGGGTTCAGCTTGCGCCGCCTGATCGGCTGACCACCAGGAGTTCTACGCTGTAGGAATATTCGCGAGACGATCAGCAAATGCTGTGTATAATCTCGCAGCAAAATGCAATTGATTCTCAGTTACCGTTAAACCCAATAACCCCGACGCGACGTCCTTTTTTCGCAGTGCAGGCGCAGCCTGCCTTGCACGAAGCGGTGTGCCGCAAAGAACAACAATGTTCTTTTGTCTTTGTAGGAAAATTGCTGTGATCTTGTCATATAATTCCCGGCCGCTGCCCAGACAGAAGCGGACAAAGACCGTCGAAAAGACCGACTTTGAATACAACCTCCATCCTCGGCGAACCTCATACATTGGGTACGGTTCAATCAAGGAAGACGCAATGAACATGCTCAAACTCGTATTGGCAGGCATCTTGATTCCATCCAGCGCATTGGCTGCCGATGTAAGCCAAGTCAACACCAGCTGGCCGCAAGAGCCAACATCCTTCATGGGTGTTGATCTGCACGGCGACTTTCTTAACGATGTCGACGAATGCCCGGCTGACGTGAGCCGACCGGAAACGCTCTGCCGCGTGGCCACCGAGACCCCTGATCACTACCTGATTCTGGGCGCTGAATCCCGTCGTGTCCTGCTCGGTTACCAACTGGTTGCGCAGCTCTCCAATGGCCGAATCGATAAGCTGGTGTTCACTGGGCCTGCGAACAGCAGCGCATTGGTTGCCGAAATGCTACGCACTGATTTCGGGCCACCCTCACACAGCAAAACCAATCTGGTGAAAACCAGATCAGGCGCCACCTTCGATAACGAAGTGCTTGGATGGACCGGCGAAAAATTGTCCATCGAATCTCAGCGTAACAATGAGGACCTGGGCGTCTACAGTGTGATGCTGACCAATACGCCGATGTCGATCAGCAATGTGCAGGATGCCGAGCAAGTACCTGCTTCGGACGTATCGAAAATCTGAATCCGGCCCGTTCAACGCGCAAGCGTGAACGGGAATTCGACTAAAAGTGCAGGTCGGTATCTCCTGCTAGCGCGGCTATCACTAATCGAGAGCACCGTTGAGCACTTCGTAGATGATACCTGTGGCGATAGCGACCAGGATCAGATCTGTTCCTGCCTGCTGCCATTCATAGCCATCGTAATGCGGAAGCCGGCCGAGTAATCTTCCATCCAGCTTTTTGGCAATGCCTGGTGGTAGCGGCTTCCCACGCGCCAGGTTTTTCTGAATGCCTGGCGGCAATGCAGAACCGGGGCTCCAATAGTCGTGGTAGCTGTTCAACACGCTCAGGACACCACCTCGGTCAATCGAAGGGCCATGATCCCAGTCGCTGCGATCATCACTCTTCCCTTTACCTGAGCCACCTGGATTGCTGTGGTTTTGGTTTTTTTGTCCATCGCCCTTGCCGTGCCCTTGGCTATTACCATTACCCGGATCGGCCAAGGCCATAGCGGAACTCGCCGTGAACACCACGCTTGTGAGTATCGCTAATAACAATCTGGTTCTGAACATCTTCGCCCTCTCAGCTATTGGCGCGACCTGCCGCACTCGACTTTAATTTAAGTGACATCCCTATGAGAGTCTCAATGACGCTCACTTGCGGGAGCACTGCCATGAACAAACCTATTTTAGCGCTGATCGCCATGCTATCAGCAGCCAGTGGCTGTACTACTGATTCAGACATCTATCGCGACCTGCCATTGGTGGCAAAGGTTGAAACCGGCATGAGCAAGGAGCAGGTCCAGCGTATCGGCGGCATGCCCCTATCCGTCACAGCGCGTACCGTAGTACCCGGTACTTGCTTTGACTATATCCTCACCAAGCCCGGCCATCAGCAAGCTTACAACGTCAGCTTCGATAGCAACGGGACAGTGGATCACAAGAGCTTTATGAGTTGCGCACAGTGGAGTCGTGCCCAGGAGCAGGCCAGGGAGCCACCGAGCAATATGGGTGGGATCGGCGGTGCGGGGTATTAGGCTCTGTACGAAAAGCCTTGACGGGAGGCGCAGGATACCAAGCGGCTTTGCAAATGCTGGAACTGTCGCACCACACCATCACGCTATAGATAAGTGTGGCGCGCAAGCTCAGGCATACTGACTATTTGATTTGCAATCGGAGTTGATTCAAGTATTCAAGGGAGGCCATCTTTTCCGCTGTGCCTGTGGGCCCATCGCTACCCATGATTGAGGAATACGCATCCTCGTACACTTTGGCCACAACCTGGGCATTTTCCGAGCGTTTCAGGAAAGCCATAAGAAGGTGTTCTACCGCATCGACTTGCGCTTGATTCAAGCTCACAACGACCTCCTTGACCCGACCCAATGCCGGTTCCTTGTAATACCCCATTGGCGCAGAAAATGCCATCCGCTGGATCAGGGCAGATCATCGTCCCTGATTATTGCGTGAAATCTGCCGGGCATTTTTCAGCCTGCCCGGAGGTCGGCGAAATATTGTCTGCGTATCTCACGCCGACCAACAAAAGCGACTGCTGCCCTTCTTTGTCGATCAACACAGCGTCACAGTCGAGGCTACAGGACTCCTTGGACGTGAAGCATATGTCCTGATCGACGAAGCGGTAGAGGTTCTCTGGCCACCCAGAACAATCGTACATCCCAAGTCCCGGGCAGGCGTATTCCTCAATCTTGCCGGCAGCGAGAATTTTCGCCCCTTTCGCCTCCTCGACTGACCCTTGCGCTGAGGCTGAATCGATCGCAAATGCACAAGTAAGGAGAAGGACTGAAGCTTTAGGCATGCGTAGGACTCGGACGGGCTTAGATTAAATTGAGTTGTTAACTTACCGGTTCCAAAAACCAATTTAAATAATTGCCCTTAGCCACCATTGCAAATTTGGAAGCACATATAACGTTAACGAACAATCAAAATAATGCTCACCGAATATTTATTTTCTATATATAAGTAGCCAATCACATTCGCCGCTCACCTGCGATTACTGAACAGCCGTCCAATCAGGCTTCACTGGCAATACGCTGCTTGGCTTGCGGAGCACCTGAGATGGCGAGCCTACGAGCCAGCCCTACCCCCCAGGCCAACGCCCGGGTCATCGACTCGCCGGGTCGGGAAATGTGGGCTTCTTCATGCAAGGCCATACCGGATGGCGCGTAAATACCGATAAACATTTGCGTGCTGCCAGTACGTGACAGCCGCACCTGAACGTCGATGAGCTTGCCGTCGTCGAGTGTTTCATCATGGGACCTATGCTGCAGAGCCGGGTCAGCCCAACTCCAAAAAACTTCACCGCGAATTCTCATGCCGCCCTCCTACGACTTTAGTCTTATATGTGTAAAAGCCACCATAGCTAAAGTCAGGCGACACGCAACTGCCTATCGCCGGTTTTGGGGCGGAATCGGACAACCGGCCCCTCCCTCCACAGCAGCTCCCTGCTAAAACTTCAGGCGCCGGACTCAGGATCGCTCGCAGGGACACCGCGGGGCTCCTTGGCATCCTCACCCTGATCGTTGAGTTGTGGGTCTACGTCCGGATCACTCGCACGACTGGTACTGCCAGTCGGTGGAAGTTCACTTGATACCGAGTTATTGGCATCGACATCGGACAACTCTTCTTCTACCGGTGCTTCATCATCCGCAGGTAACGGAACTTCAGGAACATCGGGCGTTGAGCCATGGCCTGTCTGGTTATCCGTTTTTCCTCCAACACCGTCCCGGAAGATCTTAGCCGGGGCATTTTCGTCAATGTTCATGCTGGCTCTCCGTTCTGTCCCACGGAATATCCGTGCTTAACGTGAGAGGCACTGTGGTAACAAGAGTGCCATGCAATGGACGAATGGCAGGCAATTAAAAACCCGGCGCAACGGCCGGGCTTTTGGCATTAACGCCTGTCATCAGAGAGCGGCGTCGGCTCATCCGGCCCATGCTCAGGCTCTCTGCGAAAACCACTTCACACATCAGCACATAATCGCCCTGGAAAGCGATCAAAATTCGATGTCATCGAGCTCCAATTCGATCGCCCTTTCAGCGGCCAACGCCTTTTGAGTTGCAAATCCGTAGTTGATGTAGAGGTCAAGGATGGTGAGCCCTGGCGCGCCTTCGTGAAATTCAATACATCGCTTTAACGCTTGCTTGATGGCACCTTGAGCGAGGATGTTGTTCGCAGCCTCGATACCTTCCGATTGAGATATTCTCTCCTCTATCGCCTCAACGACTGAAAGCTTTGCTTTCGCCGCTGCCAGGGCGGAACTGCCGGTTTCAGAGATCTTTGCCCAACCGTGGTCAACTATCGGATTATTCATTGCAGCACCTCATTTCGGCACGATGGTGGTTATTGGGTAATAGTTCATCCCAAACCAAATTGCCACTATCTCGCAACCAGCCAATCAGTGGATGGTGCTGCGGTGATATCGCCGTGCTTGCACGAGCAACCTGTTCAGGTCGGAAAAGTGGCGAGCGGCATTAATGATGCTTGCGTAGCGCTTCGATCAATTGCGCCTTGGTCATGGTTGAGCGATGTGCTCGGCTTTGCGTTTTTGCTTGTCGGTGTACTTGTCTTTGCTACCTCTGGGCATGAGGTTTCTCGGTGTTTTCACCTTTGAAGCATGACTATTGCGGGAGTGCCCTCAATTGGATGGACGGCATCTGTCAGTTGAGGAACGCCTTTGGGGTGGCCAGCCCTCATCGATCGATTGGAGCTGCTCGCCCGACTCGTAGGCCCTGCAATCCATGCGTGGGTAAAGAACCCGTGAGCAGGACGAGCGAATACAAACTAACTGAGAATTCGCCCAGTATCTTTAGGACAAATCTGAAAGTTACAAGAAATACGTGCCTAGCCCGGCCAGTCAGCATGAAGATTGCCTGAGACTGATCGGGGATCTGCACAGCGCCGATTCATGAGCAAGCGGATCAGCGCGAAGATGCCGCCAGATCCTCTTCGACGAAGCGCAGCATCGCCTCCGCCAACGCCTCGCGCGGATAGGCATTCTGTGTCACCCATAGTGAAGCGATGGTCGAATGCGTTCGGGCGATCGGCACTGCCAATGCCCAATGATCGGCGTTGATAAAGCCCATCAGGCTACTGCCAGGCACAATCTGATCGTAGAAGATCACTTGGCTGTCGTTACGGGCATCGATGCTCGCCAGCTTGTTGTAACTCGATTTCAGCACGTCCGAGATGTGATCCGGCTGCGGGAAGGTAACCAGCGAATAGTAGTTCAGCTCCGACGGCAGCCGATTCTGCGCCAGCCAGCGCTTGCGCGTTGCCGGGCGCAGGCTGTTGATCGCGCCACCGTCGCCCGAATCGCAGGTCGCACCGGGAAAGTTCCGCAACAGGTCCGCCTGGTATTGCTCGGCATCGTTGGCCAGCGCCGAGCCGCCGACCGAGCCGGCTGCGCTGACTACTGCAGCCACGCGACTGCGGATTTGCGGGTAAGCGACCATCGCTTCGAGAATGTCGGGGGCGCCTTTCGAATAGCCGATCAGGACCAGGCGCGGCGGCCCGGCTTCGGCTGGCATCGCCATGATCGCGTCACGTATTTGCCGAGCGTTGTTTGCGGAGCTCGATAAGGCGTCGACCTTGATCTGCACCAGGTCATAACCGTACTGGCGCAGATGAATCGCTACGCTACCGGGCGCTTGAAGCCATTGCTCGAAGCATTCGTAGCCGACACCGGCCACCACAGCGCCGATCAGACGGCGTTTAGATTGACCGAGATCCACGGACTTGCCGGTGCCACCCGGTTCGCTACCGACGCGCGTCAGTGCCTCCTCGCAAGGGCGGTAATCGGGCAGGTCGCTTTTTCGCGCGTCGAGGATCGAGCAAAAAATCTCGCGAAAGCGCGCCCGCTGGTCCTGCACGCCGGCCTGCGACGCAGGCACCAACACAAGCGGCGGTGTGTCCGTCGAGTAGGCAATCAGCGGCGCGGGTGTGCAGGCGGTGAGCGCAAAGCAGGCAGCGATCATCAGCCATGCCATGCCAGCGCTGCACAACAATGGGTGGGCACCGCACAAACGGTCAGCCGAATCATCCGGCCTGCCGAACAGGTCACTTGTGAGCATCGTCGACCTCCTTGCGTGCAGGCGATTCGCGCCCGCCCAGGTACGGTTCCCAATCGATTATCTGCACCTGCGACAAGCTGAGCGGTCGCGTCGCAAAGAACATGACCGCACGCAGACCGTCGCTGAAGTAATGGCCGCCGCTGAACGTCGTTCGCGATTGTGCCTCAGGCGCGGGACCGACGCCGGTGACGAACCCGAGCTTGTCCAGGCCAGCCGAATACATCATGTCCTGGATCAGGAGATTTCTCGCCTCATCGACGTCCTCATGCAACACCAGGTTGTCCGACTCGCGCGGAGCAAAGCGTCCGCCGATCGGTCTGGCGACCTGCGCAAGATAGACGGAGTGGCCGTCGAAGCGCATCGGCGTAATCCACACACGCACCCAAGTCGCCGGCGCTCCGGCTTGCGCTTGCTTGCGAACCACGGCATCGGGCATGCGGCCGAACACGCGTTCGGCCGCATCCGCGGGGTGCTCGGCACGCCGGTAGCCGCGACGCACGAATGCGGTGGCGATATCGGCGAACTCGCCGACCAGAATCGCATTGAACGGATCGCCGTTCGCCCTGCCGTTCGCGTCAGTGGCGCAACAGGGAAGGCGCTCCAACGCGGAACGCAATGCGGCCAAGTCGTCATAGTCCTTGATCTCGGAACCGTGATGCTGGAACAAGCCTTCGGCAAACCATTTTTCCCCAGCATCGTCCGGCACCCGCAAGAAGAGGGAGAACGGGATCAATGTCTTTCTCTGCAGCAAATCGATATTCAGCAGCCGCGTAACGCGCTCCGGGTTGATGAACAGCAGGCCCTCTTTCGTTTCGCCTGGCATGACGGGATTCTTGAACCCCAGTTGGTCCAAGTGTGCATTGATACGCGCATTCGCTGCCGGAGCGAATGTCCCGTGCATGGACCAGGCAACTTCGAGTGGCGAGAAATAATCGGGATCGGTTCCCGGCCGCAGCAACAGAAGCGGTTCGGCACTCTGGTTCTGGACTTCGACCCACACCGGCTGCACGCGCGTTCTGTCCAGTTCTACCCCCAGCATGCGCCGCCTGTCTTCGGCACTGAGCACGGCGGCACTGACCCGTATCTCGTGCCGGGTGGCCGTCTGCGCACGCTCACGCAATCCGAAGGTATTGAACTCGGCAGGCGCCTGCCAGGTCGTACAAGCAACGGCGAGCGCAAGCATCGCTGCACAACTGATGGTGCACAAGCAGCGCATTGCACATCGCAGCGTACCCCTGGCGCGTGGTGCTGACGGCAAGCGGCTCATGGATCGACCCTCCGCGGTGACTGTTCGGCATTCTCGTAGATGCCCTTCGAAAGAAAGAATTCGATCTCCGCCAGGGAGGTGTGCGTGTGATCGAACACCAGGACACAACGCAGCCCATCCGTATAGTAAGGATCGGTCGTCAGGTTCTCGCGCGGCGCACTCTTGGGCGCGCCCCCCACGCCCTTCACAAATCCGAACTTGGCCAGCGTCACCGAATACGCCATATCCTGTGTCAGCGCACTGCGCGCTTCGTCGACGTCAGGATCGATCTTGTGCGTCGTCAGCGTCGCAGAATGCAGGGTTAGCCGGCTGCCGATATCACGGCTGATCTGTCCGACCCACACCTTCTTGCTGTGATATTGCATCGGGCTCAGCCACAGCCTCAGGTGATTGCGTTGGTGAACGTTGTCACGCGCTTTTTGCAAGGCAAGGTCCTGAGCTCGCCCGAACAGATAGAGATCGCTCACCGGCGCATAGGGATAGCGCTCACCAGCAAGCGCCGAATTAACCATTTTCATGATCGACCCCGACCACTTTTCCTCAGTTCCACGCCAGCCGCGACGTGCGAATGCGGGGAAGGCGTCATCGAGGCCGCCGACGATCACCAGGTTCAGCGGATCACCGTTCCTGGAACCCTCCTCGTTGGTGACGCAGCACGGCAGCGCCTCCAGCGCTGCCTGGAAACTGGCGTCGTCCGTGTAATTCACAATGTCTTCGGGCGGATAGATGCCCTGCCTGAACACTTCGCTGATGTGGTAATCGGTGCGAAGGCCCGGCACGATCGCCAGGACAGAGAAATGCCTCGACCGCCCGTCTGCCACCAGATCGAGGTTAACGAACTTGAATCCCTCATCGAGATTGGTCAACACAAAGCCCGAGGTTGTCGCGCCAGGTGCGACAGGGTTGCGCAAGGCCAGCCGACGAAAGTGCCGGTCAAGCGCCGTTCGCTTGTCCTGCGGGAGGTCCGAGAAAAATGCTTCGGCCGCCTCGGATGCGGGGAAGAAATTTGGATCGAGGCCCGGCGAAAGCAGATAATAGGCGCGGTCTTCATGGTTTTTGACTTCGACCCAGACTGGCTGTATCGATCTATTCGCCAGAGGCACGCCGTAGACCGCCTCGCTTTCTACGGCCGACAGTACGGCGGTCGACACGCGCAAGCCGCCATCGCTGCGGGTCACGGCGCGGCTCTTATAGTCTAGGCTCGTCGTTGGCGAAGGCTCGGAGGCGCAGCCGGCGAGCGCGGCTGCGATAGCCGTTGCTGCGATAACGTGTCTCACCATGCGATGCATCACGTAACCTCATCAACTGAGCTTTACCAATCTTCGCTGGCCTGCCTACGTAATCTGTGAGTACTACGAACATTAGTTTCTACGTCGCAGCTTTTCAGTATGAACCGCCCAGGGAATCGCGGAGGCTTTTCAGGGTGAGTCACGCCGCCATGGCAGAATAGTCGAAACTATTGATAGCAGGCCGCCTCCCCTTCAAATGGCCGCTGACAGTCCCTCAGGCAACTCCTTCAGTTCGTCGGCCCACGACTCCCTTGTCATGAAATGAAAATTCGCTGTCGTGCGATGAGAGGTGGCCGCAACCGCTGCTGCCCTAGAGTCGGTGCCAAACAATACAACCGGACGCAACGCCCGGAAACACGAGAGCCGCCATGAGCAAATCCACCCGAACGAGCGAGACTGCAACGCCCAGCAAACACCCCCAGGCGACCGGCCGAAAGCGTCGCGCCCGCAAGGATGGCGATCTCTCGGGCAATCTCCAGCAACAAGAGCTGATCGGCACGGCTGCCAACCAGACCCTTGCCGGCAATCCGCTAGTCAGCGTGCGCCCGGCAGACCTGGCCAGCTCGGCTGGCTACCTGCTCAAGGCGGTGGGTAAGTCGCCGCTCAAAGCTGGCGCTCATCTGGGTAGCTACCTGAAGGCGCTGCGCGGCATCGTCGGTGGCAACTCCTGCATCGCGCCGGAGCCTAAGGACAAGCGCTTCGCCGATCCGGCCTGGCAATCCAACGCCTTCCTGCGCGCACTGCTGCAAAGCTACCTGGCCGGCCAAAGTGAGCTAAGCCGCTTCATCGAATCCACCGACCTTGCCCCGCTGGAAAAGAGCCGAGCCCGGTTCGTCGCAGCGCTCTTGGCCGATGCAATGGCACCGAGCAACTCACCGCTGACCAACCCGGCGGCGCTGCGCAAGCTGGTGGACACCGGTGGCATGAGCCTGGCCAGGGGCGTGCGCCAATTCGGCGAGGATATGCTGAACAACCGCGGGCTACCGAGACAGGTCGACAGCACGCCGTTCATAGTTGGGGAAAACATCGCCACGGCTAAGGGCAAAGTGGTGTTTCGCAACGAGATGTTCGAGCTGCTGCAGTTCGCGCCCAGCACCGAGAAGGTCTATAGCCGACCCTTGGTCATGTCGCCGCCGCAAATCAACAAATACTACGCCATCGACCTGTCGCCAGAGAAAAGCCTGATCAAGTGGATCCAGGACAGTGGCGTGAACCTCTTTGTCATCAGTTGGCGCAATCCCACCCGCGAGCATCGCGACTGGGGCTTGTCCCATTATGCGCTGTGCCTCGACCAGGCTGTGGACGTGGCGCGCAGGATCACCGCAAGCCCGGATGTGAACATGTGGGGCTCCTGCTCTGGCGGCATTACCCTGGCGGCCTACCTGGGTTGGCTGGCGGCCCGTGGCGAAGGCCATAAGGTGGCCAACACCTGCTGGGCCGTGTGCGTGCTCGACATGCCTTCGGCGCTGGACGACACTACTTTAGGGTTGTTTACCACCCCGTCTGCCTTGCGCGCAGCCAAGGCCAGCTCCCGGCGCAAGGGCGTGCTGAGCGGCCAAGGCATGGCCAGCATGTTCGCCTGGATGCGGCCCAACGACCTGATCTGGAACTACTGGGTCAACAACTACCTGCTGGGCAATAAGCCGCCGGCCTTCGACATCCTGGCCTGGAACAACGACACCACGCGGCTACCCGCCCAACTGCACGCGGACTACCTCGACCTGATTCAGCAGAACCCCTACAGCAACCCGGGCACCCTGGAGATTGCTGGCGAGTCGATTGACATGACCCAAGTGAAGGTGGGCGCCTATGTGGTTGGCGGCACTACCGACCACATCACCCCCTGGCAAGGCTGCTACGGCACCGCCCGACTGTTTGGCGAGGACACCACCTACGTGCTGTCCAACGCCGGCCATCTGCAGAGCCTGGTGAACCCGCCGGGCAACCCCAAGTCGTTCTACTACGCGGCGCCTGCCACCGCCGAGGCGCCGGAAACCTGGCTTCAGAACGCCGGGGAGCGCCAGCAAGGCAGTTGGTGGCCGCATTGGCGCGAATGGATCGGGCAGCGCTCAGGCGACAGCCTGCCGGCACCGAAAAAGCTCGGCTCGCGCAAGTATCCACCCCTCTGCCCCGCACCTGGCACTTATGTCATGGAGCGTTGAGACTGTCATTTCTTCGTCGAGCTGATCCCACGCTACCCGTGGGTCGAAAGCGGGTCGACGAACAAGCCTATGACTGTGTGAGGTCCTCAAAATAACGGGAGTATTGGGACTCCCCGCTTTTGCGACCCGCAAAGAAAAACCCCCGCAGACGTTAATCTGCGGGGCTTTCAACAATGGAGGCCGAGGTCGGAATCGAACCGGCATAGTCGGACTGAACACAATCACCCTCTCCCTACAGCTCGTCACCTTGCGCTAGCCAGAGCTGACCGACGCACTTGCTGTATATAAAAACAGTATTGGTGGGTGACACCGTGATCATCGAAGACGACAGCGCAGCATGACCTATCCCGGGCACGGAAGAGCATCGAGAAGCTGGTGGTGATCAACCTGGGACAGGCTGAGCAGATCATCAAGTAGAACTATTAGCACAGCGCATCTCTTATAAAATAGAAGCTCATAAAAAATATAGCCGCCCTTAAATTTATCGCGAAATACAGGAGATTTCGCTCGGCGCACTACCCCCATTAAAATGCAACGTAAAACTTCTCCGCCTCATAGAATAAGAAATAAATTGTAACAAAGGCATCTTGAAATACTCTAAACATCAAGAAACCAACATTGACTGACCAAGAATGAGAAACCTTGCCTTTTATAGCTGGATGGAAACCCAGTTCATTAAAGCCCCACCCAATGGTAACGTATGCTTTCGCATTGCTCAGCACAAGAAACAACATGAGCAAACTTGTTGGTTGAATAAAGGATTAACGAATGACTATCGAGCGAGAGATTTTCTCGGCCCTTATCGCGCAGAACGCATTTCAAGGTGAAAAGCCGAGCGTACAAAGCTACGCCCAGCTAGCCGTTGACAAGGGATTTAGAGCGCTTTCGTCAAAGCAACAGGCAGTGGTAAGCCCCTTCCTGCAAAAAAAATGCGAGGGTGTTAAAAAACCAAATGAAAAACATAACAACTGCCAAAATATTATAGGCGGTCGTGAATTGGTTACAGCTCTTGAGAAATCCGAGCCTTATAAAGGATGGCGCTGCGAGAGCTGCCGAAGTGCATCTGAAAAATAATAAAGCGATCTAAAGAGAGCAATAACCTAAAACCTAAAAAAAACCAGAAAAATTACTATTGCTCTCACCACTCCTGAACGTTATTGCAGCAGGCCACCACAGGCCTGCTCGCAGGCCTTTATTTTTTTTAGGCCCTGATCAATAGCCACCCTCAAATCGCCGCTCACTCCTCACGCACTTGAGCGCTTCGGGAAAACTTTGCACGACGCAGCCAAATCCTTCTGCGTGTCTAATTTTTTTAAGGAGAAAATAGTGCCCATATATCAAATAGCACTGCTGGTTATTTTCGGTATCGCCACACTCTGGTGGGGCTACCGATTGGATAAGAAGAACCGTCAAAAAGAGTTGGCCGAAAAAAGACAAAGCGAAAACCGAGTCTCCTAGGGTCGCTGGCAGACATCCCTGATATACGTCTGCGCCGCCCTCAGGGCTGCTTGGTCGGCGATGAGGTCTCTGCGTAAACCAAGAACAGCTTGTCCAGTTTCTCGACTGAGTTCGACGGTTCCTGCATCACCCAGGCTGGTGACGCCACAGGAGCGGAACGAGAGATCCGCCAAGAAGAAAAAGGCTGCTGGAGAAAAGGAGCTTCGACACAAGGTTCGGCCAGGTATCCAAGAGGCCCTGAATCGGGTCAACGAGCGGGCTCAAATGTCGGTCACCAGCGAATTGCTTCAGGTCGCCATCATGAAGATGGACCTGATGACCGACGAAGAGCTTTGATCTTTCACGAAGTACCAGCGCCACTAGATCCTACTTAGCGAAAAGGTGGCGCGCAGATTCAACGACGAGGGCGTCAAGTCGATCCTTGGCAATCCTGACCAGGACGAAGGCGACCAGATCGAATCGCCGAAACACCTCCCGCACGGAGGGCAGCGAGTGCTCACCATTTGCCTGCGAGGTAGAACATGCCTCCAGCAAAGCTTGTGAGGATAAGGCCGTCGAGCACATCGCCAGAAGTACCGCACCCCGATAGATAGGATTCGATCTGCATAGCCAAGAAGAAAATGGCTATGAAAACAACGACGCCCATGATGCGCCGTTGAAGCTTGAACCTGGCCTTTTCAGTTCCGAACCACAGCATTCCAGCCTCCTTTAGCAATCAATCCATAACCCCACGATACCTTGCGTAGGCACTCCGCTGGCCCGCCAGCGAGTGATCGAAGCGCTTCTGCGAGCCGCTCGGATCACTGGTCGCTATCGAGCCGTATCGAGTAAAGGCAATTGTTGGCGCCATCAGGAATCACCAACTCCTCTGCGACTCGATAGATTGGCCCGACGAGCTCGCCGCTCATCGAGTACAGACCGTTATCGATAATTTGAAAGCGCTGTACTGTCAGGTCATCAAGCACAGTGCCGTCCGACTGTATCGGGCCAACTGCAGATGCAGCGGGCCAAAGGCCTGCATAGAGCGTGTAGCTGTGCGTCTTGAATCCCTCAAACATCACCAATGATCTCATGACCAAAACATCAACTGTAACTGATACTGAGTAGGTGTCCCCATGCCCACAGAAAACCGATCTCGCCACACCGCACATAGGCATTGAGCGCAGCCTGGGAAGCACCGACATACCAGTAGGTTGCTCGGGCACTCGAAAGAGAAGATCACCCACGACGTTTATCGGTGCGTCGACGAGGTGGTAGCCCGACCAAATAGGTCACAGTTACGGAAATGGGTCCAAAAGATGCGGAAATGATCGGCTTTTCGAGCGCCCAAAGAAAAACCCCGCAGACGTTAATCTGCGGGGCTTTCAATAATGGAGGCCGAGGTCGGAATCGAACCGGCGTAGACGGATTTGCAATCCGGAGCATAACCACTTTGCTACTCGGCCTCAAATGCCCAAGACCCTTAAAATAGCGATCTCAAACACATACAACTCTTTAAGGAAACAACTCACTAAAACCGCTATCCCCTTGAAAACGCAGGCTTTTCAGCCGCCCCGTTTTCGATGGAGGCAATTATGGACTCATTCGCTTGAGCTGGCAACCCCTTGAATTCAAAAAGTTTATTTTTTTCTGTCGGCGGGTTTGAGGTGCCGTGATACCGGGGTGCGCGAGCAAGGTTCAGGGTGACGCAGGCCCGTCAAAGCGCCTTATGATACAGAAATATCCCCTGCCTGCTGCATGAACTGGCGCCGATGATGCAAACCGAGCTGGACTTATTCAATCCCCACGATCCACTGCAACCACAGTGGGTTGGCACGCAGGCGGTGGTGTTGCCAGGGTTTGCCCTGCAGCAAGTACAGGCGTTGCTGCCAGTACTGCGTCAAATCATCGCCCAGGCCCCCTTACGCCATATGTTCACGCCTGGCGGCTTGAAGATGGCGGTTGGGCTAACCAACTGCGGCGCACTGGGTTGGGTCAGTGACCGTCACGGCTATCGCTACAGTGCGGTCGATCCGCTGAGTAACCAGCCCTGGCCGGCATTGCCTGAAGTATTGCTGGGCCTGGCCAACCGCGCGGCGAGCCTCGCCGGGTTCAGCGACTTCCACGCAGATGCCTGCCTGGTCAACTGTTATCGCCCCGGCAATCGGCTGAGCCTGCATCAGGACCGCGACGAACGGGATTTCGATCAACCGATTGTGTCGATATCGCTTGGTTTGCCTGCGGTGTTTCTGTTGGGTGGGCATGCCCGCAACGCGCCCACCCAGCGCATCGGTCTGCGCCATGGCGATGTGCTGGTCTGGGGCGGTGAAGACCGTCTTCGCTTTCACGGGGTTCTGCCGCTCAAGCCGGGCTCACATCCGTTGTTGGGCGAGCTGCGGATCAACTTGACGCTGCGCAAGGCAGGATGATTCCGATCCCTCTGACCTGGATAGCGCATTAAATCGACATAACTGTATATGCATACAGATAAAACTTGCCAGCCCTGACGATCCTGCGCATGCTATGGCTCACTTCAGCCACAGAACGACACTCAGCCGGCATGCGCCTGTTTCTCTGCGAAAAGCCTTCCCAGGCCAAGGATATCGCCAAGGTCCTCGGCGCCAACCGCCGCGGCGATGGCTGCTGGGTGGGCACTGACGTCACCGTTACCTGGTGCATCGGCCACCTGCTCGAAACCGCACCGCCCGACAGCTATGACGCCCGCTACAAACGCTGGGCGCTGGCCGACCTGCCGATCATCCCCATCCAGTGGAAGATGCTGGTCAAGCCAAAAACCGCCAGTCAGTTCAAGGCAGTCAAGCGCCTGCTCGGCGAGGCCCGGGAACTGGTGATCGCCACCGACGCCGACCGCGAGGGTGAGATGATCGCCCGTGAACTGGTCGAGCACTGTCGTTACCGCGGGCCGATCCGCCGTCTGTGGCTGTCAGCCCTGGACGACGCTTCGATTCGCAAAGCCTTGGCCGCGCTCAAACCGGGCAGTGAAACCTTCAGCTTGTACCATTCGGCCTTGGGCCGCTCGCGCGCCGACTGGCTGATAGGCATGAACATGAGCCGGTTGTTCACCCTGCTCGGGCGCCAATCCGGTTATCAAGGTGTGCTGCCGGTGGGCCGCGTGCAAACCCCAACCCTGCGTTTAGTGGTGGACCGCGACCGTAGTATTGCCGACTTCGTGCCCGTGGCATTTTGGGCCATCGATGTCGTGCTCGACAGTGCCGGAACGCGCTTCAGCGCCCAATGGCGTGCCGCCGAAGACACCTGCGATGATCAGGGTCGCTGCCTCAATCAGGCCCTGGCCCAACAAGCCGCCACCGCCATCGGCAATGCCACCAGCGCGCGCGTGATGAAGGTGGCCACCGAGCGCGTACGCGAGGCCGCCCCCCTGCCCTTCGACCTCGGCACCTTGCAGGAGCTGTGCTCGAAAAAGCTCGGCCTCGGCGCGCAGGAAACCCTCGACATCGCCCAGGCGCTGTATGAAACCCATAAGCTGATCACCTACCCGCGCAGCGACTGCGGCTACTTGCCCCTGAGCCAGCACGCCGAGGCAGCGTCAATTCTTGCCGCGCTGCAACGCGCCGACGTCAGCCTTGCCCCACTGCACAACTACCTGCAGGCGCAACGCCGGTCACGCGCCTGGAACGACGCTAAGGTCAGTGCCCACCACGGCATCATTCCCACTGCAGCGGCCAGCGACCCTGCGCGCCTGCCGCCCAAATACAAGGCGGTCTACACCCTAATACGCGCCCGTTACCTGGCGCAGTTTCTGCCCAACCACGAGTACGATCGCACCCAGGCCGACTTCGACTGCGCAGGCCAGGCCTTGCGTGCGGTCGGCAAACAAATCGTCGAACCGGGCTGGCGTCGCGCCCTGCCTGAAGCCCTCACTCCGGCCAAAGGCCGTGAGGCTCCCGCCGCCCAAGTCCTGCCACCCTTGCAGCAAGATCAGGACTGCGCTGTGGCCGAGGTCAAGCTCAAGGACCTGTGGACGCAACCACCCAAACCCTTTACCGAAGGCGATTTGATCAAGGCCATGAAAAACGTCGCCAAGCTGGTCGACGACCCACGCCTCAAACAGAAGCTCAAAGACACCACCGGTATCGGCACCGAGGCCACCCGTGCCGGGATCATTCAAGGCCTTCTGGACCGTGGTTACCTGGTTAAGCAAGGCAAGGCACTGAGTGCCACGCCGGCGGCTTTCAGTTTGATTGATGCAGTACCCCGCGCGATTGCCGATCCGGGCACCACGGCAATCTGGGAACAGGCCTTGGACATGGTTCAGAGTGGCGAGATGAGCCTGGAGGAATTTGTCGCTAAACAGTCGGCATGGATGAGCAAGCAAGTGCAGCGCTGTGCCGGGATGAGCTTGACCATCAGTGGTCCGGCAACCCCGGCCGGACATGGCGGCAGGCCATGGAAGAAGAAACGCAAGCGCAGTGCACCTGCGGGAAAATCACCCCGTAAGCCGCGGGCTTTGTAGGAGCCAGCCTTGCTGGCGATGGCCTCGACACGGTGTCAGCTGATTCGCGGTGCCTGCATCGCTAGCCAGGCAGTCCCCTGATCACCCCCGCTTCACCGCCTGCAACGTATAACTCAACGGCAAGCGCCAGCGCTCCTTGTTCAATGCCCACTCACCCTGTGCATTCTTGCTCATCTGCCCCGGCAAGGCCTCCCAGGGAATGCTGTCATGCTCGACCAGCGCAGTGATCTGCAAACCATGCCCTAACAACGCAGTGATGACCTCACCCAGGCCGTGGTTCCATTCATGTGTCACCGTGTGGAAAAGCGGTGTAGCTGTTTCGACATAGGTCTGGTCACTGTCCCACACCAACGGTGCCTGACGCTCAAAGTAGGGATACTCGATGACCAATCGATCCTGATAATCCTCGTTCACTGCCAGCAGCATCGGGTGGCCTTCACGCAGGAACAAGCGACCACCCGGCTTAAGCAACGCTGCGACTGTACGCGCCCAAGGCTCGATGTTCGGTAGCCAGCACAAGGCGCCAATGCCGGTGTAGACCATGTCGAAACTGCCCGGCGTCAGCACCTGGTCGGCAGCGTACACATCCGACTCGACGAAATCGATTTTCGCCCCGCAGCGCTCCGCCAGCCGTCGCGCCTGTGCCAGAGACTGCGAGGAGTAATCCAGCCCGCACACCTCGGCGCCCAGCCGCGCCAGTGACAAGGTGTCGGTGCCGATATGACATTGCAGGTGCACGGTGCGCAGCCCACGAATATCCCCCAGGCGCGGCACATCGAAACGCACCACCGCAGACAGGTGCTGCGGGTGAGCAATGAACTGCTGCACCTCATAGTCAACGGAGGCCGCGTGCAGTGGCGCGCGCTCATCCCAACTGCGCCGATTCAGTTCCATTGAGTCTGTCATCACTCACCTGCCTGTGTGGAATTGTCCATAACCCCACTACCTTAGAAGCGCTTTACCGATGCTTCAAGGCTACAACGTCAGGCTCAGGCTGACACTGACGTTGCGTGGCTCACCCGGCATGTTCCACACCGCGTTGTAACCACGCTCGTAGTACTTGCGGTCGAACAGGTTGTTCAGGTTCAAGCCAACCGTGGCCTGTTCGCTGACTTTGTAGTGGGCCAACAAATCAACGGTGCTGTAGCTCGGCAGGCGGAAACTGCTCCCGGCCTGCCCGGAGCGGTCGCCGACGTAGGTCGCCGCTACGCCGACATCCGAGCCCTGCAGAACACCTTCTTGAAACTCATACACCGCCATTAAGCTGCCGCTGTGCTGAGGGATGCCCAGCAAGTCACTGCCCTCAGGCAGGCTGGCATCGCCTTGGGTCACCTCGGCATCAATATAGGCATAGGCACCGATCACCCGCACAGCGTCGCTCAACTGGCCACTGAACTGCAGATCGACGCCCTGGCTACGCGCTTTGCCAGCCGCCACGCTGTCGCCAAAGGCATCGGTGGTGATGACGTTTTCCTTGTCGATCCGGAACAGTGCCAAGGTCGCGCCTACACGGCTGTCGAACAGGTCGAGCTTGAGCCCGGTTTCATAGCCCAGGCCCTTTTCCGGTTTGTACACCTGCCCCTGAGTGCCGATGCTGTTGGGCTTGAACGAAGTCGAGGCGTTGGCAAATACGCCGACCTGCGGGGTGAGTTGATACAACAGGCCCACACGCGGGGTGGCCACGTCTTTCTCCTGGGTGTTGCTGACCTGGCTGGTGCGGTTCTGTGCGGTCTGTTCGATATGTTCCAGACGCACGCCAATCAAGCCCCGCAGGCGCTCGGTGAAGGTGATCTGGTCTTGCAGGTTGAGCGCGTAACTCTGCGTGCGCTCGAAAAAATCATTGGCCTTGGTCAGGGCAGGCTTAGGCTTGCCATACACCGGGTGGTAGATGTCCAGGCCATAGTCCGGGGTCGTCGCACTCTGCGGATACTTCTGGCTGTTGCGGTAATTCTCGTACTCAAGGCCAATCAAGCTCTGGTGTTGCCAACCGGCAAAGTCGAACTGGCCGTGCAGTTCGGCCTGGGTGATATTGTCGTTCCACTCAAAGTCGCGCTCGCGATAAAAACGGCTGAGGGTGGTGCCGACCAATCGCTGGGGTTCGGAACTGTTGCCCCTGAGCCGCCCCTGGGTGTAGTGGTTGGCCAGGCGCACCGTCCAGCTTTCGTTGAGGGCATGCTCAAGCGTCAGGTCCAGGGTCTGGTTATCGTTGCGGATGCGTCCATCATTGGGTTCACCAAAAAAGCTCGAGCGGCTGACCGGGCCCAGCTCGTTGTTCACCGCCGGAACACCCCGGTCAAACACCGACTCAGTGCGCGAGAACTCGCTGTCGATCAACAACAAGGTCTCCGGGCTCAACTGCCAGCTCAGCGATGGGCTGACAATACGCCGCTCACTGCCAACGTAATCGCGAAAGCTGCCGTTGTCCTCCACCGCCATATTGAGCCGCGACAACACGCGGCCGTCTTCACTGAGCGGCGTGTTCACATCGAGGCTGCTGCGGTAGCGATCCCAGCTACCGGCACTGGCCTTGAACTGCGTGAACGCCTCAGCTTGCGGACGCTTGCTGACGATGTTCACCAGACCACCAGGGTCACCGCGCCCATACAGGCTGGCCGCCGGGCCCTTGAGTACTTCGATGCGTTCGATGTTCGAGGTGTCTGGCGCGCTGTAGCTGCCACGGTTGACGGCGAAGCCGTTCTTGTACAGCTCGCCGGTGGTGAAACCGCGCACGCTGTAATTAAGGAAGGTCAAGCCACCAAAGTTGTTCTGGCGGCTCACCCCACCGGCAAAATCCAGGGCCCGGTCGATGCGCGTGCTGTTGAGGTCTTCAAGCACCTGGCTCGGCACCACGGCGATGCTTTGAGGGGTGTCACGAATGTCGGTATCGGTCTTGGTCGCCGTGCTTGAACGGTTGGCGCGATAACCCTGAACCGGGCCGGTAGCAGACTCTGCATAGCGGCGCTCGCTAACCGTCAGGGTATCGAGCAACACCGGCTCTGCAGTCGCCGCTGGCAATGAGAACAATGATGCCGACAGACCGAGCGATAACCTTCCTAGGGGGTAGTTCATGGGGGCTCCTTAATAATTATGTAATAACATAACAATTAGCAGCGCTATTTGAAAACAATAGGTGACGACTTTTCTATGGGCGTGCGCAACGCCCCCTCATCATTCAGTCACTAGTGGCCACTGCGCCAACGGCCAATAACGCCCTTTGCGTGACTCGAACAGAGTGAACTGCCGCGCCCGCAGGAAAAACTCCGCCGCCACCATCGCTTCGGGCACCGGGCCTTGATAGTGCCGGGCCAGGGTCAGATGCGCACGGTAGTCCCTGGGCGTTTCGTTAAAGCCCAACGGCAACATCGCCTGCTGCAAGGCATAGACCAGTTGCCGCAAGACTGCGGGCGTCTGCGTGGGGGTCAGCATCAACGCTTTGGCTGAACGCCAAACCTCCAGCCGGTCCAGCACCACCGTCACCGTTTTCCCGGGCATCGGCACTGCTGCGGCCGCGGCACAAACTGCGGCCACCTGCGCACTGGGCACCGCGCCAAGAAACATCAGGGTCAGATGAAAGTTGGCGGAAGGCACCGGGCGTCCAATCCTGGTTCCCAGCGCGTTGCGCCAGCGGGCAATAGCGCGACGTTGTGGCGCTTCACATTCCAAAGCAAAGAACAGCCGCTTGAACGGCTCGCCCTGCTCCAAGGCTTCGGTCATTGGGCTTTATCTCCTGCTCCCAAATACTACTTGCCCCTCCCACCCTACCCCCGACTTGGCGGGCATGCGAGGGCGAAATCCCTTAGGCAAACCTTTGCGTCTGGGACTAATGTCTGGCAGCAAAGCCGCAACATTTTGTACAAACCGACGACATGATTGTTTATGCTGGCCTGCTCAAGCCATGGCGCATCGCCACACCGATAAGTACCCGCCCATGAAAATCTTTCTCGTTCTACTGTTTGCATTCTCAATTACCTACGTCCACTTGCGTGGGCGTGTACGGCACAAAATCACCCGGCAACTGGGTGATCACTCGAGCTTTCTGGCCCCGGTGAACGTCTTTCTCTACCTGTTCTCCAAACTGCCTGCCAAGCCCTATCTGCCGGTAGAAAGCTTCCCCGAACTCAAGCCGTTGCAAGACAACTGGCAAGAAATTCGCGCCGAAGCCCAGCAACTGCTGCATGTGGGTGAAATCAAAAGCTCACAGAAGTACGACGACGTCGGCTTCAACTCCTTCTTCAAGAGCGGCTGGAAGCGCTTTTACCTGAAATGGTACGGCGAGAGTCACCCTTCGGCGATGAAACTGTGCCCGCGCACCACCGAACTGCTGCAAAGCATTGGTAGCGTCAAAGCCGCCATGTTCGCCACCCTGCCACCGGGCTCGAAACTGGTCCGCCACCGCGACCCGTATGCCGGCTCCTACCGCTACCACCTGGGCTTGGATACCCCGAACGACGATGGCTGCTACATCTGCGTAGACGGCGAAAACTATTCCTGGCGCGATGGCGAAGGCGTGGTGTTCGATGAAACCTACATCCACTACGCCGCCAACCAGACCGAACACAACCGCATCATCCTGTTCTGCGACGTCGAGCGCCCGCTCAAATACCGCTGGGCGACTGCATTCAATCGTTGGTTCAGCCGCAGCGTCATGGCCGCCGCGGCTGCACCGAATGATGCCGGTGATAAAACCGGAGGCATCAACCGCCTGTTTACCCGCATCTACAAGGTTCGCGCACGGGGTAAGGCGTTGAAGAAACGCAACCGTACCCGCTATTACCTGGAGAAGTGGGCGCTGGTGGCAGCGTTGGTGTTGGTGTTTATTTACATCTGAGGATATGCGGCGCGTGACTGGGGCTAAGGTAGCCAGTGTGACCGGGACTGTCAGATTTTTTGTGTGCGGGCCAATAACGGCCTGCCGTCAGGCAGGCCGTGCTTTTACCAGGTCGGCCTGATAAATCGATCTCCGTACAGAAGCGCAAATTGATTCATTGCACTTTTCCAGTCATGGGCTGCAGAGCCCCAGTTCGCAGTGATATTACGCAGCCCAAGCCAGATCAGTTTGGTCGCCGCATCGTCGGTCGGGAAGTGACCACGGGTCTTGATGATCTTGCGTAGCTGAGCGTTGATGCTCTCGATGGCGTTGGTTGTGTAAATGACTTTTCGGATGGCTGGCGGAAACACGAAGAATGGAATGACTCGATCCCAGACCCGTCTCCAGGCAGCCGCAACCGTTGGATACTGCTTGCCCCAAGGCCCGTTTCCAAATGACTCCAGCGCCTGTTCAGCCGCTTCAGCGTTGATTGCCTGATAGATTGGTTTGAGCGCTTTGGCCAGTTCACGGCGCTTGTCCCAGGCCGCGTAATCGAGACTGTTGCGGATCAGATGAACGATGCAGGTCTGAAGTGTTGTGTCCAGAAATACAGCGCTGAGGGCTTCTGGCATGCCTTTAAGACCATCAGTCACGGCGATCAGCACATCTTCGACGCCACGCGTTTTAAGGTCGTTGAAAACCTTCATCCAGAACTTTGCGCCTTCGGTACTCTCGATCCAAATGCCCAGGATATCGCGCGTCCCGTCTGGCAAAACACCTAGCGCCAAGTAGATTGCCTTGTTGCGAACGAGGCCCTCTTCACGGATTTTGACACGCAGGGCATCAAAGAAAATGACCGGGTACATAGGCTCCAGAGGCCGCTGTTGCCACGCGACGATTTCCTCCATGACCTCGTCAGTTACAGAGCTGATGAAGTCCGGCGAAACGTCTGTTCCGTATTGCTCGGAAAGAAATGCGCGGATTTCTCGGACGGTCATTCCACGGGCATACATGGCGATGATCTTGTCATCGAAACCGGTGTAACGGCGCTCACGCGTGGGAATCAGAATGGGTGAAAAACTGCCATTCCTATCGCGGGGGATATCCAGCCGCAGCGGGCCGTCGCCGGTTAGAACCGTCTTGCCGCTTTTGCCGTTGCGCTGGTTGGTTTCATCCTCTGGGCGCTGCACGCCCGGCGGATAGCCCAGGTGGTGGCCGAGTTCGGCACTCAGGGCTCGCTCAATCAGGGCCTTCTTGAACGCCGCAGAGGCATCCTCGATGACTTCAGCGGTCATTGGCCCGTCGGCGAAATACTCAAGCAGCTCTTTCGGGATTTTCGGCAGTTCTCGGAGCGCTGAGCGTGTGGGTTTATTTTTGGTTGGCATACATGCACCTTTTTCTCATGTTATGCCCGAACACAAAATTTCTGACACCCCCTGTCCTGACGACTCAACGGCAAGATGCACACGAAGCGCAGCAACCTTTAAAGCACTCCGCACAACCCAAAACCTATTTTAGAAGCCAACTTTATCCTAGTCTTAGGCCAACAAGTCATCCCGCAACCGCGTATCCTCTAAAAATATAGAAATCCAAGTATCCATGATATCAAAAACGTTAACGTTCAATTCGGGCTCAGCAGGCTCCTCATGCCACCAAATTAATCCTTCAGCCGCACTTTTGCTAGTCAAATCAACCGCCAAATAATCCCCCCCGCCATTAGAAAACACTGTCAACCATTGTTCAGCAAAACCAACATCTTCTTCATCTATAAAGTCTGCAACACAGGTAGTGTTTTCAATTTTTTGAGGTCCCATTGATTGAGCCGGAAAAAAAGTAAATCCGTTATGCACATTCAAATAAAAACTCAACAACCGCTCAGGAAAGCCCTTAAGCTTCACTTCCGCCAAAGCCACACCACCTAACGGCTTCCCACCAATGTAATAATAAAAACCATTAGTGTCATGAAAAATATAAAGCAACTCAATCTCTCTGCCACCCAAAACGGCAGTTCCAATCAAGCAGCCTTTTAACAAAGACAAAACCCAGGGCAACTCACTTGAAAAATCTAACCAAGCATCAGGAAACACCGGGTCGCCTTGCAAATTTATTCCAAACCCCACCCACCCCTCAGGCACAGCAACCTCTTTCGGGATTTCATTTTTAGAAAAAAAAACATCCCGCCCGACAAAAGAGCTTCGAACATCATTGACAACTTCATTCAATGTAACCATGGCTAACACCTAAGGCAGAAGACTATAGATTTTTTCCTGCAACTCAATTTCAAGCTTAGCTGATCGCTCCATCATACTACTTCTAAAATTCGGATCAACATCAATGCCACCTTTTTTGTAACGCGTCCATTGTTCATAGGTTTTAGCCCCTCGAGAAGTGTTAGCCGTTTCACTGAGAGGTGAGAAATTTGGCTTATAGTTTAGAATTTCGAGCTGATTATCGAATGTAAGCTTATTAAACCCATTCATTTCAGTAATCTGCTTCATGGGTACTACATGGTCGGCATGTAGTGGTTTGGTGATCTCCAGCCCGGGAAGTACTGGATCTTTCATTGGGAGAGCTACATCTTTGTTAACCATAGCTTGGATTTCTTTACTCGGCGTTCTAGCTCGAAGTTTCTGATAAACCTCAGGAGACACACCCTTAGTTTTTGGAGTTAGCGGTAACGCCGCTCTCTTGGTGATCTTGACATTACCCAGATTAGACCCCAACCCTCCATTAGGTTGTAGCTTATAGCGCGCACTAAGACCACCGCCAAGGAAAGCACCTCCAAAAACTAAGAGTTTCTGTTGATTAGAATCCTCCCCGTATAGGTCTCCCCCAAGCTTGTACCCTGCAGTGCCCCCCCCCAGCACCCCGCCCAATAAACCCCAAGCAGCCATAGCAGGCCCCACAAGTACCACTGCGCTCGCGAGCCCAATGCCCATCACGCTCAGTTCAAGCCAAACCGGCACCTCGGGGTCAATTTCATCGGTTGTTTCGGTTCCACCGCCAATATATACATTCGGCGACCCTGCACTAATCTTGGCATCACAAACCGTCCGGTCCCCTACCCGCGCTGCAGGTTGGCCGTTGATATATACCGTGTCACTGCCTTGGGCCAGGATTTTCGGGACCGGCCCATGCTCTGAGCACAACGCGGTATCTACGTGTGCCCTGGCAGCCGGCTTGCCGTTGATATGGACATTTCCTGATCCTTTATCTATCTGACCCGCTTCATGGCAAGCAAATGACAAGCTTCCAATCAGTTGCCCTATACCGGCACCCGTAGCAGCACCCGCACCGATCATTGCGGCGATCGCCAGCGCACCCAAGCCGCCGGTGCCGACTACGGCAAGGCCAATAAGCACGGCGCCCGCGCCAATTGCAAGGCCGGCCAGCAGGCCACCTAATGCACTGGAGTGCTCAATCGGATCATCCAGCCGCGCTGCGGCCGCACTCATGCCGGCAGAGCCCCTTCAACTTCAGGATCTTTTCCAGGCGGAAAGCGTAACTCAAGCGTTTCAACCATAGCGTTGAAATTGTGACGCTCTTCAGCCGTCATGCCTTTAGGGTTGTTACTGGTACCGGTGATTTGCATCAGCAGCGGCTGCAGATGTTCGTCGTGGTGCATAAAGATCAGTTGCAACTGATGAACCGGTTGCCCTTGCTGCCGCCAGCGAAACTCGACACGGCGTGCTCCCAGACCTGCTACCTCAACTGGTGTGACAGGCTCAATCCACTCAACATGTGACAAGGATTTTTTCAATTCTCCCAGCAATTGTTGGGCCAACGTTTCAAGATCAGCATCCGGCGCAACGGGAGAACGGCCCACCACAAACGAGAAAGGACTCGGTCCGATATCCGTCATGGTAAACACATGAAAAGTCTTGTCTTTTAGATTCTGGGGTCTTACGAAGCTCAATTCATTGGTATGAAAACGCTCCGGCGGCGGTGGCGGAGCATTGAGCGCTTCCTGCTCAAGCCGTTCGCTTTCGAGACGCTGTTCTTCCCGAATCCGTTTCTCGGAAATACGGTCATAGATGCTTTTGCGTTGCATGAGACGTTCCCTTGTCTTTTAGCTCGACTTGTTCAAGTTGATGATGGTTGAGCCTTCCACATCGACGACAATGCCAGAAAGGGTGATCGTCCCGTCTTGGTTCATTACCAACTTGCTTTTGCCCACTTCCAGCGTGATGGCGGTGGCGGCTTTGATCTTAACCTCACCTTGATCAACGGTTACAAAGTACGAACCCTCTTCAACAGCAATACTGGTTTCCAGTTTGATGGTTTCGGAGTGCTTCCCTTCCACTTTGATCGTGCGATGGCCGCCCACCTTGTGGCTCTCATCAGCCTCTACCTCGGTATCCAGGTTGCGCTCGGCATGCATAATGATCTGCTCAGCGCCTGCTTTGTCCTCAAAGCGGAAGAAGTTGGCGTTTGCACCTTTACCCTTCATCGAGCGAGTAAGAAAACCACTTTGAGTCTTGTTGGCCGGCAAGGACCAGGGCGGCATATTGCGGCTGTTGTAAAGACTGCCGATGATTAGTGGACGGTCAGGGTTGCCGTCGAGAAACTCAACCACAACTTCATCGCCGACACGGGGAAGCAAAATGCTGCCGAACCCACCACTGGCGCCCGATTGAGCAACACGTACCCAGCAGGAACTCTGGTCATTGAATTCACCATTACGGTCCCAATGGAACTGAAGCTTCACTCGACCCAGTTCGTCGGTATAGATTTCTTCGCCGGGTGGCCCGACCACAAAGGCGGTTTGTGGCCCGACGATCACACCGCGCGGCGTGTGTAGAGTAGGCCGGAAGGGGATCTTGCGCCGGATACACGTAAAGCGGTTCTGATAGCCTGCTTCACCGCCATTGGTGTAGTTGTTTTGCCCCCAATGCTTGATCGTCAGGATCAGAAACTGTCGATCGTCCTGGGCATCATTGTCGTGGTCATAGTGCTGTGCCAGTTCGAAATAGTAGCCAGGCTCCATCGAACGGCAGTTACTGTTACCGCTGAACGTCTTGCCCATCACTTCCATTGCTTCCAGACGGTGGCGGGCCTTCTGCATGCCGTCATCCACGGTGGCATAGCCATACAAGCCTTCGTATTCGAAAACCTCAAACTGACCGACATCGCCTTGTTTGTTGATTGAGTTCAACTGAACAAGCTGGGGATGGCCGGGTTGTTTGTAGTCATAGGATTTAAGTGAAAGCCGGGTTGGCTGGAACTTGCGGCTGGACGACCAGGCGGTGATGGAATCTTCGGTCTCGGTGACGGACGCTCGGTGGTAGCGAATCACCGGCTGCCCTGGGAGTGGCGGTAGCGCAATGCTGTCATCGGTAATGATCATCCGATGACCCTCTTTACTGTGCTGGAAGGTAAAGAACAGCCCTTCCTGTTCAAGCAAACGCAGGACAAAATTCAGGTCCGATTCCTGATATTGCGTACAGTAACTAATAGGCTTGAGCGGCTTGCTCAAACGAAACTCATGGTCCGCCAACTCAAGGTAATAGGCAAAAACCTCCTTGACGATCTGCTCGGTGGTTTTGTCCTGAAAAATGCGCGAATCACGTCGACGACTGAGGATCCACAGCCATGGCACCAACTCAGCACTATAATTGGCCACACCACCATCAGCGCCACTGTGAACAAAATCGGAAACGTGGGCACTGATGTATTTAAAACTACCATCAGCCAACGTAATGGCCAGGGTAACTTTTTTGCCAATCAGCTTCTTGAGTTCGATCCTGGCATCCTGAGACACCAACTCAACATCGAACTTGAAGAGTTCGGAGATGCCCTCCTCGCCGGTAAATCTCAGCAGTTGCAGCTCCTGATCATCCGGCAAGGGCTAATCGAAAGTGATCAACCGTTGATGCTGGGTAAAAATCTGCGCCAGAGCCTCCGTAATCATCCATTGCGTCCTGCAGAAGGCTGGAAATCTTCCCATGAAAACGCCGTGGTAGATCGGTGTCAAGTTGCATAATGATTAGTGGTTATGCGCCACTAAGATTGCACATTGCCATCACTCGAGTTCCGAACGCTTTAAAAACAGGCATTTAAGACGCACTCCGTGAGACCAGATCACAAACCGTTGGCGCGTCACCCGACCTTGTAACTAATTACGTAACTAGTTCATGGAAATCAAGCGCAGTTTTTCGCGCAACCTCTGAATAACAAATTCGGCTGGATGAGACATGCGTTGATGTGTCCCTTGCATTTGATCTTGAAGTTTTGCCGGTGTAGGCTGCCCCCAAAGGATGCTGCCCCGCTCAGTAAATATTGATGCAGACAAGGAGAGACTCGTCATGAGCCTGAGCAATTCCCAGCTCAGTCAGCTGGACCGTGAGTTAGATCACAATCAGCGAGAAATGGTGGTCATGCCCATGGATGACCTTAGGGCGCAGGCCGTCGCTTTCGACGCTTCCAGCAGTACTACCCAAGCCCCTCAAGTATGCAGCCGAACTCAGACGAACATGCTCAGTGGCGTATGGAGCGGAACCCAATCCCTCTACAACGCCACCGTACATCCTTTCGTCAATACCAATTGGGGCGTTCCAAGCGCTCTGGGCGCATATGATGCCTATAACGTTGCCAAACTGCTTCGCGACATCGGCGGATTTGGCACAAAAGTAAGAATATCCAGCCATAACGGACGTGAGTACCTGATACTTACTGGCTACCCTGGCCTGCGTAACAAACTGCGCGGCACGCGTTACGGCATACGTAATGCCCAGCTCGTAGACCTCGGTGTCGGCAAGTACGGAATACGGGGATCTTCAATCATTGGCTTCAAGTTATCTTGCTATGTTGCAGTCGGCGTTGAGATCCTTGAGTGGATATTCAATGACGAGGCTGTAATATCAGATCTATTTGCGGGTGTTGGAGTGGAGCTTATCAAAGCGGGTATAGCATCGGCTGTTGGTTATGCTGCCGCTTTGGCAGCTGGAGCGTTTTTCACTGCTGCCGCTGCTCCAGCAATAGCAGGAGCTATAATAGTTCTCGCTATAGGCATCGGCCTGAATGTTATAGACAATCATTACGGCATAAAAAACTCGGTTAAAGCTAGCATGCGCTACGCCATAGATCACATACAACATATCCAGGAAAAAATCACCAGAATTTCCGCCAACGACCTGAGAAATTATGCCGAAGAAACGATCAGCAATATTGCCTCAGAAATCGCAGACGAACTTTACAACGAAGCAAAATCTTGGATTATTCGAAAAGTTCAACCTCAAGACTTCAACCTCCCCAACTGGCCTGATGCGCCAAAGCTGCCGGGCTTCACCCTACCTAAATTCTGATAGCCATGACCTCTAAATCCCCCCCCAAAAGAACTGAAATGTCCGCAACAAAGCTCAGACTCCTTGCTGTGGTGTTCATACCGGGCATGCTACTTACCGGTGCTTTTTCTCTTTACTGGCTCTGGACCAACGTTCTCCCTATTTACGGAAGGATTTATAGGAATGCGCCTGTCATAGAAGTGCCATACTTAGCGTTCGGACTGCTTATGGCACCACCCGGAGTTCTGATTTTGGTCATCGGGGCGTCTATCGCTGCATGGAACGGCAAAAAATTTGATCCACCACGATCCTCGAAACTCTATCGCTTCCAAAATCTAATGTTTAGCTCATCCATAAAAATAATGATTTATGTTGTACCAGCACTCATGATATTAACCACAGTAGCACTACTGGCCCGCAACTACTCACCCTGTCCGAAGTTGTTAATTTCGGGCTCCGCTTGGCAACTATTCTGGGTCAATGACGAACTTGCATGCTTCAAACCATCTCGCTACATCAACGGAAACTGGCCTTGCAAGATTATTGGTGATAGGGAGATATGCATCCAGGTGGACGACCGGTAAGCCAAGCCTGGCAAGCCCCGAACAGAACTCCGTAGTGCCTGTCAAAGTGCGCCAACTTCCCGGGCAGGCGGCGCTCTCCTTGACAGCTGACTTCCTGGCAGGCTCTAACGACGGGCTCTGACAGCAAAAAACCGGCCGAGCAGAGACGCTGCACACTTCTCTCGGATTTCTTCGATGTTCATGAACGTGTAATGGCAGCGATCGCGTGCTGCTTGCTGCTTTAACGCCCGCAAGGCTGAGATATTGGCCCTGTTAGAAAGCACCCTGTACAGCGAAACTGCGATCAAGACGATGAGCAACAGTGAATAGGCCATGTTATAAGTCTGAAACACCGGAAAGAGCAAACCGCCAATAGCAGCCGATACACCACCCAGTACCCTGTGGTTTACCCATTCGACTTCCAGCACTTCAACCCGTTGCCCACGTACGACGAAAAGGCTGCGCTTATTTTTCAAAGCCCTCATCCAGACATAGGCAACTGCAGTGACAATCAGCGGCACACAACTGATGCTCGCTGCTACCAAAGAAGTCGACTTTGACTGCTTGTGCATCAACGCGAGCAACAAGACAAACGCCACCATCGGCGAAACCGAAAGACTGTAAAACAGCCGCACTGTTGCATACGTACTGAAACGCTCAGAACCAAATGCACACGCCACGGTGCAATAGGTCAACGTCAGCACGCCGACCACCGCCGGAACGATCAACAGCGTGAAATTCAGCACGACTGAAGAGAGTGCAAACATCGTAAACAAGCACCAGCCGGCGAATAGCTCCACGAAAAATCGTTCTGGTTCGACGCTGAACATCAACTTATTCCTTCCCCGCCAGGTAGTCATCCAATGACGCTATAGGGTAACAACAAACACAACGCCCGCTCCTACAGTGCCATCATTCAGACTCCCCTTCTCTCCAATCTTCCTGTTCATTTTCGAAAAAACCTTCCGCAAAAACGGACCTGGTTCACTTTTTCGAAAAAATCCGCACTGCGGATTGGATCCAACAAACATCACCTAACCCTATGATTTTATTGGGCAAAACTTCATTCGAATACCAAAATGCCACTATTTAGTAGCACTAAGACATCATTGCGGCACATCACAGAATCACGAAAAAATTGCCCGACTCTCAGGAACTTCTCCCCAAGAAGACTGCCCTACAGAACATTGCTGGCAACTCGATATTCAAGTGCCATTACCACTCCCAGAATCGCACCAAAGTGCGTGGGAGATGTGATTCAGCTTCCATGCGTACCGGTGTTACGGGACGAACAAGAAGGCTCAAGGACGATGCACCGATGACACAGACGTTTGATGTCGAAGCACTGATCAGGCTGCGTAGCCAGACCCGGGTGATTTCCGATGCGCTGAAGGCGCAGGCGTCGGACTATCTCTCGACCCTGGCCCTGCTGATCCGTCCGCAAACGCTGTTCGGTGAATACCTGCAGGGCGCGCAACGCAGCAGCGGCCGCGAAACCCAGCACCACTTCAAGGAGCTCATCGAGCTCTACGAGCGTATCGGCTCGGCCTCCCCTTTCCAGCTGGTCAGCGAGCTGGAAGTCCCGCTCAACCTGATCAGCACCACTCCCGAACTGTTCCCGCTGGAATACGACAAGGTGCTCGCGCAAAGCGGTCAGAGCATCCGTATCACCAGCCCGGTGCGCTGGGTCGTGGGCTTCAGCTCGTTCGACCTCGCACAGTTTCGTAGCGTGATCAAAGACCCCAATCGCAGCAGCGCCGAGTTGTACCGTTTCGTGGTGCATTACCTGGTGTTGTTCTACTGCCTGAGCAAGTCGCCCGGCTTGAGCCGCCTGTTCGAAGGCCTGCGCTTTGCCCTGAGTTTCGAGCGCCTCAAAGGCTTTGGCGATCTGCCGTTTTGCATTATCAGCTCGCCGGTACGCTCCGAGCTGCCCGATGAAGCGGTGATCCGCAGCAGCACGCAGATCGCTGGCAACACCAGTTTCGAAGAGCTGGTGAGCCGCGAAAACATCATGGAAATGAACGATGAAATCCGTCAGCGCCTGTTGCTGACGATCGAAGGACTGTAACGCGCCCGGTCAATCGTAAAGACCGCTACGCAAACGATTTGCAGCGAATTGCTCGCACAGGAGATCACCATGGCGAAGAAGGAAAGTACCCAGCACAAACTCGACCGCGTCCGCGCGCCTCGGGTCCACATCACCTATGACGTAGACATCGGCGATGCTCAGGAAAAGAAAGAGCTGCCGTTTGTCGTCGGTGTGCTGGGCGATTTCTCCGGCAACCCACTGGAACCTCTGCCCAAGCTCAAAGACCGTAAGTTTGTGTTCATCGACCGCGACAACTTCAACGGCGTGCTCAAGGGCATCAAGCCGCGCCTGACCTATCGCGTCGACAACACCCTGGCCAAGAACGGCACTCAGTTGGGTGTCGAGCTGAACTTCAACAGCCTGGAAGACTTCGAGCCACAGAACGTGGTCAAGCAGGTCGAGCCGCTGCGCAAGCTGCTCGAGGTGCGCAACAAGCTGGCCGACCTGCGCAACAAGATGGGCGGCAACGACAAGCTTGAAGAGCTGCTGATGGACGTGTTGCAGAACACCGAGAAGCTTAAAACTCTGGGCAAGGAATTCGGCCGTGACGCCGAAGTTCCTGCCAACGATCGCAACGCGTAAGCAGGAGCCTGACGATGACCGACAAGCAAACCGTGGCGCAACAGGCCAGCGATCTGGTGGAAGTGGAAGCCTTCGCCCCGCAATCCTCGCTGCTCGACAGCATTATTTCGCAAAGCCGCGTGGCCCGCTCCGAAACCGAGCGCACCCGCACCCGTGACCTGATCGGCGAACTGGTCGGCCAGGTGCTGGAAGGCGAAATGACCCCGAGCAAAGACCTGATCGCGGTGCTCGATGCGCGTATCGCCGAAATCGACGCGATGCTCTCCGAGCAGATGAACGAGATCATGCATGCCCGTGAATTCCAGCAGTTGGAAGCTTCGTGGCGCGGCCTGAAGTACCAGGTCGACCAGACCGAGACCAGCACCACGCTGAAGATTCACCTGCTCAACGCTTCGAAGAAGGACCTGGTGCGCGACCTCAAGGCCGCCTCCGAATTCGACCAGAGCGCGCTGTTCAAGAAGATCTACGAAGAAGAGTACGGCACCTTCGGTGGTGCACCGTTCGGCATGTTGCTGGGTGACTACGAGTTCAACCGCAACCCGGAAGACATGTACCTGCTCGAAGAGATTTCCCACGTTGCCGCAGCGGCCCACGCCCCGTTCATTTCGGCGGCCTCGCCGGAGCTGTTCGGCTGGGACTCGTTCACCGACATGGCCGGCCCGCGTGATCTGGCGAAGATTTTCGACACCGTTGAATACGCCAAGTGGAAGTCGTTCCGCGCCTCCGAAGATTCGCGCTATGTCGGCCTGACCCTGCCCCACGTGCTCGGTCGTCTGCCTTACGGCCCGGATACCACCCCGGTGGAAGAGTTCAACTTCGTTGAAAGCGTCGATGGCCGCGACCACAACAAATACCTGTGGATGAACGCCGCCTATGCGCTGGGGACCCGGGTGACCGACGCCTTCTCGCGCTACGGCTGGTGTGTGGCGATCCGCGGTGTTGAAGGGGGTGGCCTGGTCGAAGGTTTGCCGACCCACACGTTCAAGACCGATGACGGCGAAATCGCCCTCAAGTGCCCGACCGAAATCGCCATCACCGACCGCCGCGAAAAAGAACTTTCGGACCTCGGCTTCATCCCCCTGGTGCATTGCAAGGGCACTGACTACGCCGCGTTCTTCGGCACTCAGTCGACGCAGAAGCAGAAGCAGTACAACACCGACATTGCCAACGCCAACGCGCGACTGTCGGCGCAGTTGCAGTACATCTTCGCGACCTCGCGCATCGCTCACTACATGAAGGCGATCATGCGCGACAAGATCGGCAGCTTCGCCTCGCGTAAAGACGTCGAGCTGTTCCTCAACAAGTGGCTGGCCAGCTACGTGTTGCTCGATGACACCGCCAGCCAGGAAGCCAAGGCCAAGTTCCCACTGCGCGAGGCACGTGCCGAAGTCTTCGAAGTGCCGGGCAAGCCCGGTGTGTACAAGGCGGTCACCTACCTGCGGCCGCACTACCAACTGGATGAGCTGACCGCTTCATTGCGGCTGGTTGCCGAACTGCCGCAATCGACGCGCGGCTGACCTGCGCCTGTTCTCAAGGATGGAACATGAGTAACCAACACCGGCTGTTGCCTTCGCTGCTGGACCGATTGCTGGACGACCGTCCGTTTCAATCGGCGGAAGCGTCTGCGCAGCGCTCATGTTCGCTGGCCGACTACAAGGCCAGCATCGTTCGCGACCTGGAGATACTGGTCAATACGCGCCAGTCCCTGGTCGCCAACGAGCTGGAAGATTTCCCCCAGCTCAACGGCACCATCCTTGATTACGGCATGCCCGATTTCATCAGCAAAAGCGTGCTCGACCCGCAAGACCGGGCGTTGATTCAACGTCAGCTGGAAAAGGCCATTACCACTGGCGACCGGCGCTTTCGCAGCGTTCGTGTGCAACTTCTGGCGCAACAAACCGGCCATCGCATGTTGACCTTCCGGGTAGACGCGGTACTGCGTCTGCAGGACATCAGCCGCCACGTCTCGTTTGACGCAGTGCTGCAGGTCAACACCCAGGAATACAAAGTGCAGAACCTCAACTGATGCTCGACGATCTGTTGCCCTATTACGAAAAGGAACTGTCACACCTGCGCTTTCTCGGCCAGGAGTTCGCGGCGCAGTATCCAAAAATCGCCTCGCGCTTGCTGATCGAGGGGGACAACTGTGAAGACCCGCATACCGAGCGTTTGATCGAAGCGTTTTCGTTCCTGGCCGCGCGGGTACACAAGAAACTCGATGACGAGTTTCCCGAGATCGTTGAATCATTTCTGGAAGTGCTCTACCCGCATTACCTGCGCCCTACCCCGTCGATGTCGATCGTTGAGTTCAGCCTCGGCAAGCAGGAAAAGGTCACCGAAGCCTATCGCGTGGCCCGCCACACCGAGCTGCAGGCCAACCCGATCGAGGGTGTGGTGTGTAAGTTCCGCACCTGTTACCCGGTGGAGGTCTGGCCGCTGGCGGTGCAGCAGGCGTCTTTTGTGGAGATGGAACGCTCGGCCTTCAACGGCCACAGCGCCGACCTGGTGGCACGCCTGCGCATTCGTCTGGAAGCCACTTCCGATGTGTTGTTCGGCAAGATGGAGCTGGACCGCCTGCGCTTTTTCCTAGACGGCGAAAGCACGCTGATGCTGCAACTGTACGAGTTGCTGTTCAATAACCTGGCCAAGGCCACCCTCAGCTTCCAGGACCAGGGCCGCAGCCGCGAAGTGGCCCTGCCGGCCGACGCGCTGAAAGCCGTGGGCTACAGCCGAGATGAAGGCCTGGTGGACTATTCCGAGCGTTCGTTCCTCGGTTATCGCCTGCTGCACGAATACTTCACCTTCCCCGACAAGTTCATGTTCTTCGACCTGTCGGGTTTCGCCCGCATTCTCAATGGCAAAGACGTCGCGCAGGTAGAAATCAACTTCTACTTCTCCGACTATGACTTGAGCGAGCGCTTGGCGCGGCTGACGCAGAACATCGGGCGCAACAACTTCAAGCTCAACTGCACGCCAATCATCAACCTGTTCCGCCAGCAGGCAGAGCCGATCAAGTTGTCGCACACCCAGTATGAATACGCGGTAACCCCGGACATCCGCTTGCACAACGCGGCCGAGGTGGTGTCGATTGATCGCGTGCGCCGGGTGCGCAAACTAGGCGGTATCGACCAGGTCGGCACCTGTCACCCGTTCTTCGAGCCACGGGAAGATCAAGGCCACGACAACAGCTTCTGGATCGCCCGCCGCCACGCCCAGCGCGACGGCTCGAACATGCTGATTCGGGTGGTCGACCGTGATCTGGAACTGATCGACGGCAACAGTGACACCTTGAGCATCAGCCTGACCTGCAGCAATCGCGACGTACCGCTGATGCTGCCGTTCGGGGGCGAGCGTGGCGATTTCAACATGCCGTCCAACTCGGTGATCAAGGACATCCGCTGCCTGCGCAAACCCACCGCCTCGGTGCGGGTGCCGCTGGGCAATGGCCTGATCTGGCGCCTGATCTCGCACCTGTCGCTTAACCATATGTCACTGGTGTCCCAGGGCCGCGAAGTGCTGCTTGAGCTGCTGTCGCTGTACAACTACCGCAACGTTTCGGCGATCCGCAAACAAATCAACGGCATCAAGGCAGTGAGCAGCGAACCGGTGGTGGCGCGTATCGGCCACCCGCGGCCGAACTTCGTACGCGGCGTGGGCATCACCCTGACCTTTGATGAAAGCCAGTACACCGGCAGCGGTGTGTTCCTGTTTGGCATGGTCCTGGACCATTTCTTTGGCCAGTACTGCTCGATGAACAGCTTTACCCAATTAACCCTTCGCACCTTGCAACGTGAAAAGAGAGTCGTCCAATGGCCCGCGCGAACCGGCGATCAGCCCCTGGTCTGATTGACCAGGCAAGGGCTGAGCCGCACCGATTCGAATTTTTTCAGTTGGTGCGATTGCTCCGCCTGCACTACAGCAGAACCGGGCGCATGGACCTGGCCACCCGACCGCACGAGGACCCGTTGCGGTTCCGCTCGCAGCTGTCGCTGAATTTTCCCGCCAGCGAGGTCAGCGACCTGCATTTCGAGCGTGAAGGCAAAGTCTCGCCTACCGGCCTGCCGCTGTCGGAAGTCCAGGTTACCTTCATGGGCCTGGTCGGGCCGTCAGGCGTGTTGCCACGCCCGTACACCGAGCTGTTGCTGGAGCGCCACATTCAGTACCGCGACGATGCCGCCCATGCGTTTCTCGACATCTTTTCCCATCGCATGACCACGCTGTTTTACGAGGCCTGGCAAAAGTACAAGTTCTACATCGAGCACGAACGCAACGGCACCTCGGGCTTCGACCGCTACCTGCTCAACCTGGTGGGCCTGGGGCCTGGGGCGCAGCGGCAGAAGTTCGAACGCCGCCAGTCGCCGCTACGCCGCGAGCTGTTCAGTTACTTCTCCGGCCTGTTCAGCCAGAAGCCACGCAACGCGCTGAACCTGGAAGTGATGCTCGGCTTTTACTTTTCCCTGCCGTTCAAGGTCAAACCGTTTGCCGGGCGCTGGCTCAAGCTCGACGCCTCGCAGTGCACCCAGCTGGGGCGCAAGAACGCCTGCCTGGGGCAAAGCGCCGTGGCCGGTAACCGGGTCTGGGATTACCAGTCGTGTGTGCGCATCGAGCTGGGGCCGCTGGCGCTGGCGGATTATCAACGTTTCCAGCCAGGCAGCGCGGACTACTGCCGACTGGTCGAGCTGGTGCGTTTTTATGTCGGTGCCGAGCTGGATTTCCAGATCGCGCCACGGCTTAAAGCCGACGCCGTTCCGCTCGCCCGTCTGGGCCGTGGCGGCAATGTTTCGTTGGGCTGGCAAGGCTGGCTCAAACGCCCCGGTGCCGACGTCGAACCTTCGCGTTGCGCCGTATTCCAAATTCCTTTTGATGGGGTCGCCCTGTGAACCTGAAGTCTCTGTTCGCCAAGCTGAATGAAACCAGCCGCACGGCCACTGAAAGCGCGGCGGCCCTGTGTCTGTCGGAGCAGCATTACGACGTCGAAGTCGAACACCTGCTGTTGCAGTTGCTCGACAGCAGCGACAACGACCTGCCGGCGATCCTGCGCCATTACGATGTGGTCGCCGAGCGCCTGCAGGCGCAATTGGTCACCGCCCTGGGAACCTTCAAGAAAGGCAACACCCGCACCCCGGCGCTGTCGCCGCATATCACCCGGATGATTGAACAGGCCTGGGTGCTGGCCTCGATCGAGTTCGGCCAGGGGCAGATCCGCACCGCTCACCTGTTGCAGGCGTTGCTCGATGACGCCGAGCTGCGCCGGGTGGTCATCGCCTCGGCACCAGAGCTGGAGAAAATCAACGCGGATGACCTACGCCTGAACCTCGCGGCACTGGTCGAAGGCAGTGCCGAGTCGAAGCTGGCCAGCCCGCTGGCAAGCCCAGCAGCAGCGGTCGCTACGCCCAGCAAAGGCAACGGCAAAACCCCGGCGCTGGACCAGTACACCATCAACCTGACCCAGAGCGCCCGCGAGGGTCGTATCGATCCAGTGCTGGGCCGCGAGTTCGAGGTGCGGCAGATGGTCGATATCCTCACCCGCCGCCGCCAGAACAACCCAATCCTCACTGGTGAAGCCGGCGTCGGCAAAACCGCCGTGGTCGAAGGGTTGGCCCTGCGCATCGCCCAAGGCGACGTGCCGTCGGTGCTCAAAAACGTTGCCCTGCACACCCTCGACCTGGGTCTGTTGCAGGCCGGTGCCGGGGTCAAAGGTGAGTTCGAGAACCGCCTCAAGTCGGTGATCGAAGAAGTCAAGCGCAGCCTGCACCCGATCATTCTGTTTATCGACGAAGCCCACACCCTGATCGGCTCTGGCGGCCAGGCCGGGCAGAACGACGCCGCCAACCTGCTCAAGCCAGCCCTGGCCCGCGGTGAGCTGCGCACTATCGCGGCGACCACCTGGGCCGAGTACAAAAAGTACTTCGAGAAGGACGCCGCCCTGGCCCGCCGCTTCCAGGTCGTCAAGGTCGAAGAGCCGGACGAAGACAACGCTATCTATATGCTCCGTGGCCTGCTCGGCAAAATGCAGGAGCACCACAAGGTCGCGGTGATGGACGAAGCCCTGGTGCAGGCGGTGCGCCTGTCCAATCGCTACATCACCGGCCGCCAGTTGCCGGACAAGGCCGTCAGCGTGCTCGACACCGCTTGCGCGCGCATCGCCCTGGCGCAATCCTCGCAGCCCGGCGCGCTGGAAGACTGCCAACGCCAGATCGATAACCTGCAGGCGGAAATCGCCGTGTTGGAGCAGGAAACCGGCAAAGGCCATGACCACGCCCGCCGCCTGGCCGCGCTGCAAGAAACGCTGCAGGTCGAGCAGCAACAGTGCGCGCGCCTGGAGCAGCAATGGCAGCAGGAGCTGGCGCTGGTCGAGCGCCTCAAGGCCCTCGATGCCTCAGCAGGCGAGTCGCACGATGGCAACGAAATCGCCGCGCTGCGTGAAGAACTGAGCCGCGTGCAAGGCGACCAACCGCTGGTACATGCGCTGGTCGATGGCAGCGCCATTGCTCAGGTGATCAGCGGCTGGACCGGCATCCCGCTGGGCAAGATGCTGCGTGACGAAATCGACACCGTGCAACGCCTGCCGGCCTTGCTCGGCGAGCGGGTACTGGGCCAGGACCACGCCCTGCACGAGATTGGCAAGCGCATCAAGATTTCCCGCGCACGCATGGAAGACCCGAACAAACCGATTGGCGTATTCCTGTTGCTTGGCCCAAGCGGCGTCGGCAAGACCGAAACCGCCCTGGCCCTGGCCGACACCCTGTATGGCGGTGAGCGCAACCTGATCACCATCAATATGTCCGAGTACCAGGAAGCCCACACCGTTTCGAGCCTCAAAGGCTCGCCACCGGGCTATGTCGGTTACGGTGAAGGCGGCGTGCTGACCGAAGCGGTACGTCGCAAGCCTTACAGTGTGGTGTTGCTCGACGAGGTGGAAAAAGCCCACCCGGATGTGCTCGAACTGTTCTTCCAGGTTTTCGACAAAGGCGTGCTGGACGACGGCGAAGGCCGCGAGATCAACTTCCGCAACACGGTGATCATCCTCACCTCCAACACCGGTACCGAGCGAATCATGCAGGGCTGCCTGAATGTCGAGCACGCGCCAAGCCCCGAAACCATCGTCGAGGGCCTGCGCGATGAGCTGAACCAAGTGTTCAAACCGGCATTTCTTGGTCGCCTGAGCATTGTGCCGTTCTACCCGGTACAGGACGCCATCCTCGAACGCATCGTCGCGCTCAAACTGGAACGCATCCGCAAGCGCTTCGAGCGCAATCACCAGGCCGAACTGAGCTACGACGAGGCCCTGATCAAAGCCATTGCGGCGCGCTGCACCGAAGTCGACAGCGGTGCACGCAACATCGACAACATTCTGTCCAGAACCTTGATGCCGGAACTCGCTCAGCGCGTACTGGAGCGCATGGCGCAGGACCGCCCGATCGAACGTCTGAGCATCGAATTGGGCAGCGACGGCGACTTCGCCTACCACCTGGCCTGAGCGAGTATCTACAGGTAAAACACCATGGAACACAGACAAACAGGGAAGTCGCTGGCAATGCCGGCGCAGATCAAACGGCTGACCGCAGTGGCAATGCTACTGGTGCTCGCTGGCTGTGGCGTGACTGACCGTATCGGCAAGCGCATGGACGACTCCTGGGCCGCCGACATGCTTGCAGACAGCGAAAAAGTCATCCTCACGTCGGACGGTGGCAATCAGCTCAACCCCGACGCCAGCGGCACGCCGTTGTCGGTGGTGATGCGCGTGTATCAGCTGACCAGCCTTGAGCGTTTCACCACGGTCGACGCCGACACCCTGTGGGATGACCCGAAAAAAGCCCTGGGCAGCACCCTGGTGGAAAGCCGCGAGATCACTCTATTGCCGGGCATTGGCCAGATCGACCAGTGGCCGCTGAGCAAGACTGCACGCTACGTCGGCGTAGCGGCGTTCTTTCGCGTCGATGACAACGGCCGCTGGAAAGTCGCCTTCGACGCCGACTCGCTGCGTAAAGACGGCATCTGGTTCTCCTCCGACGGTTTGCGAATTCTGGTCGACCAGACCGACATCACCGCCCTGCGTGGCGTTGATGTGTTGAACAAACCCCCGACTGTCGAGCAACTGGCCGCCGCCCAGCAAAAGGCCGATGCCGCCGGGCAGAACCGCTGGACCAACAAAGTCCAGGGCGCCCTGCTCGACAAAGCCGAAGATGCCGCCGGGCAGTCCGCGCAAAACGCCATGGATTCAACCTTCAACTCTTTAGTGGAAAGCGTTAAATGAGCAAGCAGAGCCGGGTGATGTGGTCGGAAGGCATGTTCCTGCTGCCCCAGCATTTCCAGTACCAGGACGAGTTCCATCAGCACCAGTTGGCTGAGGCGACGCTGCGCAGCACGCCGTTTCATTGGGGCGTGCAGGCCTTGCAGGTGGACGAGGATGCGCTGGCCAACGGTTCCTTGCAGCTCAAGCGCCTGAAACTGGTGTTCCCGGATGGCAGCCTGTTCGACGCGCCACAGCACGACCCGCTGCCCGCTGCCCGTGACCTCAAGGACTTGCTCAAAGGCAACGACCTGAAGGTCTACGCCGCGCTGAAACTACCCGAGCCGTTCGGCCTGAACTACGTCGAAGACGGCCAGGAGCAGAAAAGTGCCCGACGCTTTCGCAAGCAGTTCGACACCTTGCCGGACCTCAACGAAGGCGACCTGGAAAACGAAATCACCAGCCTGCGCCTGAACGTGGTCATGCTGGTCGACGGCGATAATCTCGATGGCTACAGCTATTGCCCGATCGCCAAGCTGTCGCGCAATAACATGGGCGGTTTCAACCTCGACCCGCACTTTGTTCACCCGACCCTGCACCTGGGCAGCCACGAGACCCTGGTGGGCATGGGCAAACGCCTGCTTGGCGCGTTGCACGCCAAGAGCAAGGCCTTGTCAGGGCGGCGCCGCGAACGTGCCGACCAGATTGCCGAGTTCGGTTCCAGTGATGTCACCCTGTTCTGGTTGCTCAACACCGTCAACCGCGCCTATCCGCAACTGGCTCACTTGCTGGCCCACCCGCGTCTGCACCCGGAGCGCCTGTACCTGTTCCTCGCCGACCTGGCCGGTGGCTTGCTGACCTTTACCCTCGACACCCAGCTCCATGACCTTCCCGAGTATGACCATCACGACCCGGCAGCCTCACTGGTCAAGCTCGACGAGATGATCCGGGTAATGCTCGACAACGTCGTGCCCAACCAGTGCATCGTCATCAAGCTGAACCAGACCAAGCCTTCGTACTGGCAGGGCCAGTTGCAGGACCCACGCCTGACCGAAGCCGATTTCTACATTTCGGTACACGCCGACATGCCTGGCGCCAGCCTGCTGGAGCTGGTGCCGCGAGCGTTCAAGGTCGGTTCGCCGGAAGACATTGAAGTGGTGGTCAACAGCGCCATGCCCGGCGTCACCCTCAACCACTCGACGCGACTGCCCAACGCGATTCCGGTGCGCCTGGACAATCAGTACTTCGCCATCGAGCCCCATGGCCTGGTGTACGAACGCATGATGAATGCCCAGACCATCTGTTTCTACGCGCCCAGCGCCTTTACCAACCTCAAGCTTGAACTGATGGCGGTGCTCAAATGACCGAAGCCGTACTGCAGGGCGCCGTGACGGCCGCCAACGATAAACCAGGCCTCAAGGACCTGGTGCAAGACTTCATCAGCATGGCATTGATGGTGCGCCGTGGCCGCCAGCCGACCTCGATCAGCGCCTTTGAGGCCAGTGTCGAACGCTTCTTCGCCGACCTGGAGCGCGATGCCCGCGCCGCCAACTACAGCGTTGAACAGGTCAAGAATACTCAGTACGCCCTGTGCGCCTTCCTCGATGAGAGCGTGCTGCGCTCAGGCGACAACGCGCTGCGCCAGCACGTCGAGATGCAATCCTTGCAGTTCCGCTATTTCGGTGTGCACCTGGCCGGTAAAGGCTTCTTCGAAAAAGTCGATGCGCTGCGCGCCGACGTCAAGCACAACCTCGATGTTCTGGAGGTCTATCACCTGTGCCTGGCCCTGGGTTTCGAAGGCAAGTTCGGCCTCGGCCAAACCAACGAGCTGCGCTACCTGGCCAATACCCTGGGCCAGGACATCGCGCGCTACCGCAAACCGCCCAAGGCACTGTCGCCTGATTGGGCGTTACCTGACCAGGTCTCGCAAATGCTCCGTCACGAAGTGCCGGTATGGGTATACCTGGCGTTGATCGCGCTGGTCTGCGTTGCTGTCTATCTGACGCTCGACTGGTTACTGGAAAAGGACGTCGCCGCACTGTCCGAACACATCAGCCAGCTGTTCAGTGCCTGAGCCCCTATCAGGTAACCGAGTCAGGAAGACATGAAAACATTACTGCGTTTGTTGAAGAGTTTCTGGTTTATCGTGCCGCTGCTGTGGCTGGCGAGCCTGTTGGCCTGCTGGCTACTGGCACCTCAGCTGCCGTGGCTGGCTGAACATGTGTTGGAATCGATGGCCATCGTCAGCGCCTGCTTCCTGCTGATCATTGTGCTGCGCCAATACCAGCGTATCCGCGCCGAGCACACCCTGGAAAACCTGCTACACAAAGAGGCCGATCGCTCCTGGAGTGCCACCGGCGGCTTTCGCGACCAGCAGGTTTTGCGCGAGCGCCTCAAGCATGCCATCGCCATGTTGCGCACCGACCGCTCGGCTGGCGGCGGTGGCTCCGCAGCGCTGTCGGACCTGCCCTGGTACCTGGTGGTCGGCATGTCGGCCGCAGGCAAGACTTCGCTGCTGACCCATTCCGGCCTCTCCGCCAGCATTGCCACCGGCAGCGACGGCGCCAGCGGCACCCAGCACTGCGACTGGTACTTCAGTGCTGAGGCGGTGATGATCGATACCGCCGGCCGTTACCTGCACGATGATCAGTCAGCCAGTGAGTTCTCGGCGTTCCTACGCACCCTCAGAAAACAACGCGGCAAGGCCGCAATCAACGGCCTGGTGCTGGTGGTGAGCCTGCCTGACCTGCTAACAGCCAGCGCCGCTGAGCGTGACAAGCTGGCGAGCCAATTGGTCGCGCGCGTCGAAGACTACGCCGAGTGCCTGGATGCCAACCCACCGATCTATTTGATGCTGAGCAAGACCGACCAGTTGCCGGGGTTCGGCCAGGCGTTCGATGGCCTGGACCTGCACGAACGCCAGCAGCCGCTGGGCATGACCTTCGGCCTCTCGGAAATCCGCGATGGCGGTTTGCACAACGTGCTTTGCACCCGGCTGAACAACCTCAACAGCCGCATCCGCCAGCATGTCGACGCCCAGATGATTGCCCTTGGCCCGGATGCCGACAGCACCTTGCTGCACTTCCCGCAGTACTTTGCCGAGCTCTCCGGGGTGCTTGAGCAATTCCTCGAGCACTTTGCCAATGGCCGCCAAGGCGGCACCCCGGTGTTGTTGCGCGGCCTGTATTTCACCAGTGCGTTGCAGACCGAGCGGCAGTTGAGCCAGGTTTATGAAGACGACATCGCCGAGGCCTTTGCGCTGCAAGCGGCCGCTGATGAGCCTGTTCAAGCCGAGGCTGGCGACAAGCCTGCCGGCAACCGCAGCTACTTCATTACCGACACCTTCCGCCGGGTGGTTTTCCCCGACCGCGACTTGACCTTGTATCAGTCGCGCCTGGGCCGCAAGCAAGGGTTCAGCCCGGTGCTGATCGGCCTGGCTGCCGTGGCGGGCATCGCTTTTATCGGCTGGCAAAGTCTGTCGTTCGTCAGCAACCGTCAGTGGCTGGCCGGCTTGCAGCAACAACTGGCCGAACTGCAGCAGTCGCCCGACCGCGAGCAGTTGCTAGCGGCCGGCCAAGGCCTGGAGATCCTGCGCCAACAGATGGCGGCGATCGAAAACCATCGCCTCAAAGGCATACCGCTGCAGCTGAGTGCTGGCTTGTATCGCGGTGAGTCGGTCTACGCTGTGACCCAGAACGCCTACTTGCAGCAACTGCGCAGCCAGGCGCTGGAGCCGATCACCCTGCGCTTGCAGGTGCAGATGCGCGCCTTCAACAGCTTTGCCCAGAGCATGAACCAACCGTTGGATTTTGCACCGACGGCGACGAGCAAAAAAGCCGGCGCCAGCAAACTCAAAACCCCGGTGAGTGCCAAGGCCCAGCAGGCATTGAGCAAGACTCGCGCGGCTGCCTACATCGCCCCCTTGAACAAGGCAACCGCCAGCGATGCTGCGGAACTGTCCGCGACCACTGGCGGCTTGTCGCTGTCCGAAGAAATGCTCGGACGTCTGGATGAGCAGCAAGTGGCATCGATCATCGACGCTTACAACACCCTGAAGCTGTACCTGATGCTGACCGAACCACACACCCATCCTGAGCCGGTGTTCGTGGCCTCGGCGCTTCCTCAGGCCTGGACGGCATCGACCAACGCCAGCGCATTAGTCAGCAGCGACGTCATCGAGCAGAACGCAGCGGTCTACGTGCACTTGCTCAAGCAAGGCCAGGCGCCGTCCTTACCGCGCAACGAGCAACTGATCAGCGAAACTCGCCAAAGCCTGAAGTCGTTCATGATTTCCAGCTCGCTGGTAGACCGCGAATACCTGCGCCTGCAACTGGAGTCGAGCCGCCAGTTCCCGGCCTTGACCCTCAACGACCTGGTGCCGATGCCTGGCCGTTCATTGCTGTATGCCTCCGAAGCCGTACCGGCGATCTTCACCCGCCAGGGCTGGGAGTCGTTCGTCAAACCTGAGCTGATCAAGCTGGTGGCCGGCAACCTGCGTAACGAATCGGACTGGGTGCTCGATGGCGAAGGCGGTGACAGCATCGTGCAGAAGGCCAACTTCATTCGTGATTTCATGGCGCGCTACAAGCGTGACTATACCCAGGCCTGGTACACCCTGGTCGGCAGCGTTGGCGTGCGCCATTTCACTGACCTGGCCAATGCCACCCAGCAATTGTCATTGCTCAGTGATGTACAGAACTCGCCGGTAAAAGTCCTGCTCAGCGCGGTCAACGATAATACCCAGTGGGACCTCCCAGCCCCTCGGCAAACCGCGCAAGCGGGTAGCGAAAGCAAGGGCGGTTCGTGGAGCAAGTTCACCGGTTTGTTCGATGACAACAACCCCTTGCCCGAAACCCTCACCGCGGCATTGCCTGCGGTGGACGACGGCAGCCTGGCCAAGCGCTTTGAGCCGGTGGCGCGGGTGTTCGCCGAGCACAATGCCGAAGGCGCCGACAGCACCATCATGGATCGCTACCTGGCCGCCTTGCGCAAGCTCAAGGTACGGATGAACAACATCCAGCGTTCGCAGGACGTCGGCAAGAGCAGCAAGCAACTGATCAGCGAGACCCTCGAAGGCCAGCCAAGCGAAGTAACCAACGTGCGCAACTACGTCGAGACCAGCGTCGACACCAGTCAGGGTGGCTTGTCGCGTTCGCTGCAGGGGCTGTTCAGCCTGCCGATCCAGTTCGCCTGGGAAACCCTGCGTGACCCGGCCGGCGCGCAGATCGCCAAAGCCTGGGCGCAGCAGATCGCCAAGCCCTGGGAACAGGTCATGGCCCACCGCTATCCGATCTCCACCGGCAGCCGCAACGAAGCGTCGATCAAAGACCTGCAGCGCTTCGTCGACCCCGAGTCGGGGCTGCTGCCAACCTTCAAGCGCAACGAAATCGGCAATCTGTCGGGTGGCGAAGGGCTGGGCATGAGCAGCGGCGCCAAAGCACCAGCGCTGGTCAACCCGAACATGATCAACAGCATCGACAAGGCCAGTTCGGTGGGCCAGGTGATTGCCAGCCTGTCGGACCGCGACAACGGCTTCGAGATCATGCTCGAGCCTTCGGCACAGTTCACCGACATCGTCTTCACCCTCGACGGTCAGCAGCAGCACTACCGCAACGGCCGCAGCAGTTGGAGCCGCTTCTCCTGGCCGGTGACCACCGCCACGCCGGGCGCACGCCTGGATGTGGTGACCCTGACCGGTGCGCGCATCACTGTGTTCGACTTCCCAGGTCGGTGGGGCCTGTTGCGCATGAACGAAAGCGCTCGCGTCGCTGACCTCGATGGTATCCAACAACGCTTTAGCTGGAATACCGCCAACGGCCCGGTAAGCCTGGTGGTGCGTAACTTCGGCGGGGTCAAACTGACCGATCTTGGCGACGTCAAAGCACTGAGTGCGCTCAACGGCACAGGCAGGACTGCCCAGTGATCGGGTGCTTCGGCAAGCTCCCGGCGAGCGCGGACTTCGTCAGCCTGCATGGCGCGGCGGAGGAAGTCTGCGAATTCGACGCCTGGTTGCAAGGCGCGCTGGCGGCCATGCGTCATCGCGACGACTGGCCAACGCTGTTCGAGCGCCTGCCGGTGAGTTTCTTCAGCTACCGTGCGCGTAACGGCAACTGGTTGCTGGGTGGGCTGATCAGCTCGCGGGACGCCAGTAACCGACGCTATCCGTTTTTCATTTTCCAGCTGATCAAAGCCCAGGAAGGCGAACCGCTGGTCAATCCTTTCACCCTCAGTGAGCTGTTCTGCGCGCAAATCAAACCGCTGTTGCACATGGCCGTGCAAGGCACCTGTAGTGCGACATTGTTCGAACGCATCAAGGCGCTGCGCGCCCTGCAAGGGCAAGACTTTGACCTGTTCCGCCGGGTCCATGCCAAGTTCCTGCAAGACTTCAGTTTCCGCGACATCGCCAGCGCGTTGAGCGCTACCTGCCCGGCATTCGACAGTGCCTCAGCGCTGACCCGGCTGCAGGCCCTGGCGCCGCGCCTGCACGACGATTGCGAGGCGGCCATTAGCATGCCATTGCCCGCCGAACGCGGCTTGAAAAACCCGACTGCCGACCTCTGGGTGACCTGGCTGACGCGCATCAACAGCGCCCATGTGCCGCCCATCAGCGTGCTGGCCGACGATTTCATGCGCCCGAAACTGTACTGCTTCCCCTCCCGGCACAGCACCGGTGCTTACCGCGTGCTGACCGCAACCGCCGAAGCCGCACAGCTGTTGGAACTGCTGAGCCCTGAGACACAGCCTGCCACACCGTTCGCGGATATCGACCGCCCTCTTGATCACGTTATCGACCGTTTTGTCGACGCGCTGGATGCCACGTTTGTATGAACAAGATCAAATACTACTGCTTGCGCTATCAACCTTACCTACTCGGGCTGTGCTTTTTCCTGACGATCTTTGTCGTCTGGGCCATCGGCCGCAGCCTGGGGTTCGGTTCGTTGCACAGCCTGCTGGCGGGTATCGGTCTGTTCCTGTTGCTGTCTTCGGGCTATGTCCTGCTGATGTACCGCGGCGTGTCGCAGCATCACAACCTTGAAGGGTTGTTGCGTGACGACGCCGACCGGGCGGTGCTCAACGCCAACCCGGCCGACCGTGAAGAGGTCAGCCTGCTGCGCGAACGCCTGCTGCAAAGCCTGGAACGCCTGCACAGCAACAAACCCCGTGGCCTTCCGGCCAAAGACGCGCTGTACGCCCTACCCTGGTACCTGGTGATCGGGCAACCGGCCGCTGGCAAGAGCACGATGATCTACCAGTCGGGGCTCAACTTCCCGTACGCCGAGCGCGAAGGCGCGCGGGTGGCCGGTTTGGGCGGGACGCGCAACTGTGATTGGTTCTTCAGCTCCGAAGCGGTGCTGCTGGACACCGCCGGGCGTTACATGAACAACCCGGAAGAAGCCGGCAAGTGGCGCGCCTTCCTGCAACTGTTGCGTCAACACCGTCAGCGTCGGCCGCTCAATGGCCTGATTGTCAGCGTCAGCATCGACGACATCCTCAAGGCCTCACCGGAGGATCAGGAGCGCCTGGCCAAGCGCCTGCGTGAACGTATTCAGGAAAGTTGTGCCCTGCTCGAAGTACGCCTGCCGATCTACCTGGTGTTCACCAAGTGCGACCTGATTCCCGGTTTCGCCCCCTTCTACCGCCAGCTCGATGACAGCGCTCGCGGTGAAGTGATGGGCAAGACGTTCTCGCACAAAGGCTATGAGCAGGCCGACTGGGGCCAACGCTTCGGTCGCGCCATGGACGAGTTGGTCGACTACTGGCAACAGATCGCCCGTCAGCAGTTGGTGCAGCAGGACATCCAGATCACTCGGCATAACAATGCGGCCTATCGCTTTCCTCTGGAGCTGGCGGCACTCAAGCCGCGCCTGCAGCAGTTTGTCGACAGCCTGCTGCGCACCAACCCCTACCAGCACGCTGAACTGCTGCGTGGCTTCTATTTCACCAGCGCGCTGGACGCCGACCAGGCGCAACTGGGCGGTCATAGCCAATGGGTGACCGAGCGCTTCGTCCTGGAACATGACCAGCCAGCAGCCAGTGGTAAACCCCAACCGGGCCCGTTGTTCATCAACAGCCTGTTTCGCAAGGTGATCATCCCTGACCAGCACCTGGTAGCGCTGTACACCAGCAACCATCGTCAACGTCGGCGCAAAGCCACCTGGATCGGCGGCGCCAGCCTGGCGGCAGTACTGCTGTGCAGCCTGTGGGGCTGGTCGTACTACAACAACAGCAGCACCCTGGCGCAGATCTCCAGCGAACTCAGCGAAGCGGCGGCGCAGGACCACACTACCACTGGCCAATACACCGCTTGGAACAGCCTCGACCGCCTGCGTTTCTGGTCCTCGCACTACTACCAGCAGCACCATGATCAGGGCGTACCACTGCGCCTGCGCCTGGGGTTGTACCAGGGCCATGACGTCGAACCGCTGGTGCGCAGCCGCTACTTCAGTTGGCTGCAAAGCGTGATGCTCAAGCCAACGGCCGACAACCTGACCCGTTCGCTGTACCTGCTGACCACCATCAAGGTCTACCAGCGCAATAGCCGCGATCTAATGCCGGTGACCGGCGTCGACAGTGTCGAGCCAGAAGCACTGCCTCACGACAACCGCGCGCAGTCGGTTGCAGATTTCGGCAAGGCGACCCTGGACACCTACGTCATGCTCTCTCCGGCACAACGCGAAAAGGCCGACCCGGCGTTCCTGAAAGCAAAAATTCCGGATTACTGGTACCCGGCAATTGCCCGCCAGACCGGCAAAACCATGGCCGCTGGCGGTAATCAGGACGGTGCCAACCAGGACTATCTGTTCGCCAGCCGTCAGATCGACTTCTACAGCGATCAGATTCGCGAACCAGACGTACCGCGGATCCTCGACAACGCCTTTTTGATCTCCAGCTCGCGCAATTACATCAATAGCCTGCTGACCCAATCACTGCGCTCGATCGAGACCATCACCCTGGAATCGGACACCTTGTTCGCCTTTGCCCGCGCCGATTTCCAAAGCCTCAAGAGCGAAGGCCAGAGCCAGTTGAGCGCCATCGCCAGCAAGCTGTTGAACACGCCCAACATCGGCAAAATCGTCATTTCCGGGCACGCCGACCAACTCGGCGACCCACAAGGCAACCTGCAGGTATCCCGGCAACGGGCACAAACCATCCGCACCTACCTGGTCGGCAAGGGCGTGCCTGCCGAGCTGGTTGACGCCCTTGGCGAAGGCAGCCGCAAGCCCCTGGTCAAATGCGACATGCACCTGCCACGGGCGCAACTGATCCAGTGCCTGGAGCCCAATCGGCGGGTCGAAATCGAAGTGCGCGGGCTCAACTGAGGCCGCGCCCGTAAAGAACCGGCTACCCGGGCCTCACAGGAGGAGACCCGGGCGGCGGCAAGCTACCTCTGTTGAACGATCAACGAGGTTAAACGAAGGGACGAGAGCGACGCAGCTGTGCAGCGCGGCCCTTTAAATGTAGGAAAGGAGAGTTTAAAAATGGCATTTGACGCATATATCCAAATCGACGGCATCCCGGGTGAAGTGCTGGATGACAAGCACAAGGACTGGATCGAAGTGCTGGGCTACGAGTACGGCGCTACCCAGGCCACTTCGGCTACCGCCAGCTCCTCGGGCGGTGCGTCGTCCGAACGTGTTGCCCTGAGTGACTTCAGCATCCGCAAGGCGGTGGACAAGGCTTCGGCCAAACTGTTCGAAGCCTGCTGCAAAGGCACCCACATCGCCAAGATCCAGCTGAACGTCAACCGCGCTGGCGGTGACAAGGTCACCTACCTGACCATCAACCTGGAAGAAGTCGTGGTGTCGTCGGTCAAAGCCGTTGCCGGTGGTAACCAGGGCGGCGAAGACAAGGCCGTCAGCGACCTGCCGATCGAAGAAATCAGCTTCAACTTCGCCCGCATCAAAACCACCTACACCCAACAGAGCCGTGCCGACGGCCAGGGTGGCGGCAACGTCACCGGCGGCTGGGACCGTACCGCCAATAAAGTATTCGCTTAAGTCTGTAGCGATAGCGGGCCGCACATGCGGCCCGTGTTCAGCACTGCGGCCAACTGCTGGGCGCGGTGCTCCTTTACCCTGATCAGAGTGCTTTATGGCTGAATTTCTCAACGACCTTTCGCTGGCCGAACTGACAGCACCCATCGACGGTGGGAGCGGCGAAGACTTGAGCTTTTCCACCTTGTTCGATCAGATCAAGGAAGCTCGCCGGGCAGACCCCGACTACCTGACCCTGGGCGACTGGCAAACTGACCTGAAATCCGCCGATTGGGAGCTGACCATCAGCCTCTCAGCCCAAGGCCTGGCCCAACAGAGCAAAGACCTGATGTTGGTCGCCTGGCTCAACGAAGGGCTGGCGCAGCGCTACCACTTTGAAGGCATCACCTTCGGTCTGAACCTGGCCGAACAGATCGTGCAATCCTTCTGGGACAACCTCTACCCGTCCCTTGAAGACGGCCTGGACGAACGTGCTGCACGCCTGTCCTGGCTCAAGACTTCACTCACCGACATCGTCGGTGGTTTGCCCATTACCCAAGGGCAGCATTTTGGCGTGCTTCGCTATGACGAATCCCGCCACGTGGAAAACCTCGCTCTGCAGAACCCCAAGGCCATGCAGGTGGCGCTGGATGAAGGCAAGATCAACGCCGAGATCTTCCAGCGCTCGGTGGTACTCAGCGACTCCGATCACCTGCGTCAGAAGGCCCTGCAGATCGCCGACAGCCTCAGCGCCTGTCACCAGTTGCAAGCGACCATTGACCGTTTGTTCGGCGCAGAGGCGCCAAGCTTCGCTACCCTCGTCGACATCTTGTCGCGGGCCAGCCAGTTGGCGGAGAAGCTGTTGAAAGACCGTGGTATCGATCTCAGCCCACCCGCGCCGGCAGTGCCGGAAGTGGCCGCCGAGTCCTCCCCTTCCCCCGCGCCAGGTGTCTCGATGAACAACCTTGTCCAGGACGCGCCCGCAGCGCCGATGCGCACCACACCGCTGACCCGCGACGAAGCCTTTACCATGCTCGCCGGCATTGCCCAGTTCTTCAAACAGAGCGAGCCGCAAAGCCCGGTACCGTACTTGATCGAACGCGCCATCAAGTGGGGCAACATGCCGCTCGAAGGCTGGCTGAGCGATGTGATCAAGGACAGCAACGTGGTCGACAACATTCGCGATGTGCTCGGTACCCGCGAACCGCGCGCGTGATCCAGCCATCGACCAACGGTGCCCCATTATCGGAAAAACTAGCTTCACTGTTGATGTTGCCAACAGCACAAGGTGAAGACGATGAGCATGATGGATTGGGACGCCTACCGTAAGCAGTTGATGGCCGGTATCGGTGACCTCAAGCAGCTGTCCCCCGACACGGTCAGTGGCTACATGACCGCCAGCGGTGCCGGGGCCAAAACCAACCACCTGGACGCCAAGACCCGCGAACTGATCTCGCTGGCCGTGGCGGTCACCACCCGCTGCGATGGCTGCATTGCCGTGCACTCGGCGCAGGCGGTCAAGCACGGTGCCAGCCGTGAGGAAATCGCCGAAGCCCTCGGTGTGGCGGTGGCCATGAATGCCGGGGCGGCCCTGGTGTATTCGGCAAGAGCCATGGATGCCGTGGGCAAGGCCGGCAGCTGACCGGGCGAGTGCCGGTATGCACAAACAGTTGCATGCCGGCACTAACGCTTTCAGACTCGCGGTTCACCTTGCTAGGAACCGCCATGATCCACATCCGCCCCATGACCGCCGCCGACTTCGATCACTTCTGGCCGACCTTCCAGGCCATAGTCGCTGCCCGCCAAACCTATGCCTTTGACCCGGCCATGAGCCAGGAGCAGGCACGTCAACTGTGGCTGGAGTCGCCATTGCACACCTTGGTGGCAGAGGAAGATGGGCAACTGCTGGGTTCCTACTACCTCAAGGCCAATGCCGCCGGCCCAGGCAATCATGTCAGCAACTGCGGCTACATGGTCAGTGAAGCGGCACGTGGGCGTGGCGTGGCCCGCCTGATGTGTGAACACTCGCAACGGCTGGCCCGTGAGCAAAGCTTTCTGGCCATGCAGTTCAACTCGGTGGTGTCGAGCAACGAGGCGGCGGTGGCGTTGTGGCAGAAACTGGGCTTCGAGGTCGTCGGCCGGTTGCCGCGAGCCTACCGGCACGCGCAGCTGGGGCTGGTCGATTGCCTGGTGATGTACAAGTGGCTGGAGCAACCCCAGCAACCGATGCTGATCGGGCGCAAGAACATTGAGGCGCTGGTATCGCGTAAGCGCGGGCGTTGATCTCAATGTAACGCATTGACTGCAAATACTTTCAATGGTCAGATGCGCGCCAGTTTCAGGTGTCCTGCGCCGCCGTGCGCAGGGTGAAACGGGAAGCCGGTGCGTCACTCAAGGTGACTAGTCCGGCGCTGCCCCCGCAACGGTAAGCGAGCGAAGCCTTCGAAACACCACTGTGCTACGGCATGGGAAGGTGAAGGCCTTCATGACCCTCGCAAGCCCGGAGACCGGCCTGAAGCTTCGTTTGGCAACCCCGCGGTGGGCGGGCGCAGGCCGGTTTGCGGGCGCCTGCGCGCGCAATTCCCCCATGCGTTGTTCCCTCCGGGATTCATTCTTCCAGCAAACTGTGGAACGACATGTCCCGTTACTCCAAGCTTCACACCCTGGCGGCCAATGCCTTGGCGCCCTGCCTGGCATTCTCTGTGCCATCCTTCGCCGCTGAAACCGACAGCAAAGCCCTGGCCCTGCCATCAACGGCGATTACCAGCAACAGCGACAATCAGCCGATCAGCCTGGCCACCCCACTGCCGGCCGGCTCACGCCTGAACCTCAGTGCCATGGACACCCCGGCCAGCACCAGCAGCCTTAGCGCCGAAGTCATCGACGGGCGCAACAACCGTAGCGTACAAGATGCCGTCACCCGCTCGCCGGGCATCACCTCGGTGGCGACTCCAGGCAATGGCAACACCGCCCTCTCGGCCCGTGGTTTTGAAGGCCATGGTTCGGTGATGACCCTTTTCGACGGTTCGCGGATGTACACTGGCGCCGGTACCCAGACCTTCCCGGTCGATCCGTGGATGGTCGAGCGCATCGATATCATTCGTGGTCCGGCCTCGGTGCTTTATGGGGAAGGCGCGACCGGCGCGGTGATCAACGTGATCCCGAAAAAGCCGTTTGCCGGTGAAATCGAAAACCACCTGCGCCTGGGCTATGGCTCCTACGACCGTCAGCAACTGGGCCTGGACAGCGGCGGCTCGTTGAGTGAGCGTCTGAGTTACCGGCTAACCCTCAACCAGCAGGCAAGTAATGGTTGGGTTGATCGCGGCGATTCGATAAACCTGGCCATGAGCGCCGCCCTGCGCTTCGATGCCAGCGACGCCTTGAGCTTCACCCTGGCCCATGAGCGCGGCGACGCCGAGCCGATGAACTACTTCGGTACACCGCTGATCGACGGCCACTACCGCGACAGCCTGCGCAAGAAGAACTACAACGTTGAAAATGATGTGCAGCGCTACCACGACGAGTGGACCCGCCTGAACAGCGACTGGACAATCAGCGATTCAATCAGCGCCAGCAATCAGCTCTACTACATCAAGAGCCGCCGCCACTGGCGTAACGCTGAGGACTACACCTGGGACAGCAGCCTGGGGCAGCTTCAACGTGGCAGCTACCTGGAGATCAAGCACGACCAGGAACAGATCGGCGACCGCCAGAGCTTTACCTTCGATCACAGCCTGTTCGGCCTGGCCAGCAAGACCGTGGTCGGTGCCGAATACAACCGCATTCGTTTCGCCATCAACAGCAACTCGCCGTACAACGACATCGGTGGTGACTACATCGATCCTTGGCACCCGGCATCCGGTGACTTTCACAGCCAGGACCCGACCCGGCCACAGTCGCAAAGCACCACCCGCACCTTTGCGTTGTTCGCTGAAAACCGCACTCAGCTGTCTGATCGCTGGTCGTTGGTAACCGGTATTCGTCGTGACCAGAACCACATCGACCGCGACAACCTGATCAACAACAGCCGTAGCGACCGCAGCCTCAACGGTGGCAACTGGCGGGCTGGCCTGGTGTTTGCCGTGACCGACGAACTGTCGCTGTATGGCCAGTACTCCACCAGTGAAGATGGCGTCAGCGACCTGGTCACCCTCAGCCCCAGCCAGCAGAACTTCGACCTGACTGAAGCCAAGCAGACCGAATTCGGCCTCAAGCAGCTGTTCTGGGAGGGGCGTGGCGAATGGTCCCTGGCGGCCTATCACATCGTCAAAAAGAAACTGCTGGTCGACGACCCGATCACTCACCAGAAACAGCAGGCCGGACAGCAGACCTCCGATGGCCTGGAAGCCACCCTTGAGCTGGGCTTGGCCAACCAGTGGCACCTCTCGGCCAACGCGGCAGTGGTGCGTGCCAAATACGACGATTTCGACCAGACGGTCGGCGGCCAGTCCGTCTCGCGTGCCAGCAATCGCCCCAGCAACGTACCGCGACGCACCGCCAACCTGTGGGTGAATAAAGGGTTTGGCTACGGCGTTGATGCTGGCATGGGCCTGCGTTATGTCGATAAGCGTTACGCCAATACCGCCAACACCCAGACGGTGCCAGGCTTTACCGTGGTCGACGCCAACCTGGGCTGGCAAGTGCTGCCGGATGTGCGTCTGGGCTTGCAGTTGAACAACCTGCTGGAGCGACGCTACGCCGCCACCGCCCACAGTGGCGAGCAGTGGTTGATGGGCGAGCCGCGCTCGTACTTCGCCACGCTGGACTACAGCTTCTAAGCTGTTACTGATGTCTGTAGGAGCCAGCGAACAGCTGGATAACCGGGAAAACATGATTATGCTTCAAGAAGCCTTGCACCAACGCGCAACCGTCACCCCCAGGGCCAGGGTGCGGTAACGACAGTGGCTACTCCGGCCTATAAGAACAAGACGGAGAACACTCATGGCGGCAATCGATAACACCTCTACCGGCACTGCGCCCAAACGCGGGATTACCAAGGAGGAGCGCAAGGTCATCTTCGCTTCGTCCTTGGGTACCGTTTTCGAGTGGTACGATTTCTACCTCTACGGCTCACTGGCGGCAATCATCGCCAAGCATTTTTTCGCCGGGGTCAACGAGACCACCTCCTTCATATTCGCCCTCCTCGCCTTTGCCGCAGGCTTTGCCGTACGACCGTTCGGCGCCATCGTATTCGGGCGCCTGGGCGATATGATCGGGCGCAAGTACACCTTCCTGATCACCATTGTGATCATGGGTGTCTCCACCGCCGTGGTCGGTTTTCTACCCAGTTACGCCAGCATTGGCGTGGCGGCGCCGATCATCCTGATCACCTTGCGCCTGCTGCAAGGCCTGGCCCTGGGTGGCGAATACGGCGGCGCGGCGACCTATGTGGCCGAGCATGCGCCAAAAGGCAAACGCGGCTACTTCACTTCGTGGATTCAGACCACCGCGACCCTGGGCCTGTTTCTGTCGCTGCTGGTGATTCTCGCTTGCCGCACGATCCTTGGCACCGAAGCCTTCGAGGCCTGGGGCTGGCGGATTCCGTTTCTGCTGTCGATCCTGCTGCTGATCGTCTCGGTGTACATCCGCCTGCAGCTGAGCGAGTCGCCGGTGTTCCAGAAAATGAAAGCCGAAGGCAAGGCATCCAAGGCGCCGCTGACCGAGTCCTTCGCCCGTTGGGACAACCTCAAGGTGGTGATCATGGCGCTGCTGGGCGGCACTGCCGGCCAGGCCGTGGTCTGGTACACCGGCCAGTTCTATGCGCTGTTCTTCCTGTTGCAAACGCTGAAGATCGACCCGCAAACCGCCAACCTGCTGATTGCCGGTTCGTTGCTGATCGGTACGCCGTTCTTCATCCTGTTCGGCAGCCTGTCCGATCGCATCGGCCGCAAGGGCATCATCATGGCTGGCTGCATCATCGCGGCGCTGACCTACTTCCCGATCTTCCACGCCTTGACGCAGTACGGGAACCCCGACGTGTTCATCGCCCAGGAGAAAAACCCGGTCACGGTAGTCGCCGACCCCAGCCAGTGCTCGTTCCAGTTCGACCCGGTAGGCAAGGCCAAATTCACCAGTTCCTGTGACCTGGCCAAGAGTGTGCTGGCCAAGCGGGCCATTCCGTACCAGAACGAGAAGGCCGAGCCGGGCGCGGTGGCGCAGATCCGCATCGGTGACAAGGTACTGCAGAGCTTTGAAGGCACCGGCATGCCAGCCGCCGACTTCAAGCTCCAGAATGATGCCTTCGTCGCCACCCTTAGCGCCGCGCTGAAAGACGCCGGTTACCCCGAAAAGGCTGATCCGAACAAGACCAACTACCCGATGGTGTTGCTCCTGCTGACCCTATTGGTGATCTACGTGACCATGGTCTATGGGCCAATTGCCGCCTGGCTGGTGGAGCTGTTCCCGGCGCGCATTCGCTACACCTCGATGTCCTTGCCCTACCACATCGGCAACGGCTGGTTCGGCGGCTTCCTGCCGACGGTGGCCTTTGCCATGGTTGCGGCAACCGGCGATATCTACTACGGGCTGTGGTACCCGATTGTGATCGCGGTGATGACGGCGATCCTGGGCATCCTGTTCATGCCAGAAACCAAGGATCGCGACATCAGTCACACCTGAAGCTGAGGCTGTACGTAGCGCAGCGGGTTGGGCGATGATCACGCCCCCCCGCTTTCAACGGAATGAACATGTCTGAATTAACGGCCGTTTTTGCTTTGTGTGTAGTCGTACTCTTTTTGAAGATGCTGGCAATTTCCTGTTATCAGGGCTTCTATCGCATCAGCCGCCAGACCTTCAAAAATGCCGAGGACGCCGCGTTTGTCGGTCGCCCGGCAAGCCCGCAGGAGTTGCCGCAGGTCAGCCGCGCAGCTCAAGCCTGGGCCAATGACCTTGAGAACATTCCGGTGTTTTTTTTCCTCGGCGCGCTGTGTCTGGTCTATTACCCGCCGGGGCAGTTCACCGCCGGCTTGATGGTCGTGTTCACCGTCGCACGCTTGGTGCATACGCTGGCCTATCTGGCGCGCTGGCAGCCGTGGCGCACGATAGCCTATGCCGTTGGAATCATCTGTCTGTTGGGCCTGGCCAGCATCGTGGCGATGGGCGCCGTGCGCCATTTGTAGGAAAGCTCAATGCTGCCCGGGGCGACGCAGACAGCGTGTCACCGGCCAATAAAACAAAAAGCGGGATTGGCGCCGATGCGCCAATCCCGCTCTGTGACAGCCTGAGAACGTTAGTTCAATCAGTTCCAGGGACGGTCGCCGTTCTCATCCTTGATGCGGGTCGGCAGGCCCATCTCGTCCAGCGCCTTGAGGAACGGCTCAGCAGGCAGCTCCTCGACGTTGGCCATGCGCTGCACGTCCCACTCGCCACGGGCGACCAGCAGGGCTGCAGCCACAGGCGGCACGCCTGCGGTGTAGGAAATGCCCTGACTGTCGGTTTCGGCGTAAGCCTCTTCATGATCAGCCACGTTGTAGATGAAGATCTCACGTGGCTGGCCATCCTTGGTGCCCTTGACCAGGTCGCCAATGCAGGTTTTGCCGGTGTAGCCCGGTGCCAGCGACGATGGGTCAGGCAGCACGGCCTTGACCACTTTGAGCGGCACCACTTCCAGGCCTTCAGCGGTCTTGACCGGCTGCTCAGAGAGCAGGCCAAGGTTCTTGAGCACGGTGAAGACGTTGATGTAGTGCTCACCGAAACTCATCCAGAAACGCACGTTCGGCACGTCGAGGTTCTTCGACAACGAGTGCACTTCATCGTGGCCGGTCAAGTACAGGTTCTGCGAACCTACTACTGGCAGGTCGTCAGTACGCTTGACTTCGAACATGGTGTTGCTGGTCCACTGGCTGTTCTGCCAGCTCCACACCTGTCCGGTGAACTCACGGAAGTTGATTTCCGGGTCGAAGTTGGTGGCAAAGTATTTGCCATGTGAGCCGGCATTGACGTCGAGAATGTCGATCGAATCAATGCGGTCGAAATACTGTTGTTGCGCCAGCGCCGCATAAGCGTTGACCACACCGGGGTCGAAGCCTACGCCGAGAATGGCGGTAATGTTCTTCTGCTGGCATTCCTCGAGGTGTTTCCACTCGTAGTTGCCGTACCAAGGCGGGGTTTCGCAGATTTTGCCCGGTTCTTCGTGAATGGCGGTGTCCAGATAGGCCACGCCGGTATCGATGCAGGCACGCAGCACCGACATGTTGAGGAACGCGGAACCGACGTTGATGACGATTTGCGATTCGGTTTCGCGGATCAGCGCCTTGGTCGCTTCGACGTCCAGAGCGTTCAGCGCAAAAGCCTTGATTTCAGCGGGCTGCTTGAGGCTGCCCTTGGCCTTGACGCTGTCGATGATGGCCTGGCATTTGGAGATGTTGCGCGACGCGATAGCAATACGACCAAGTTCGTCGTTATGCTGCGCGCACTTGTGGGCCACCACCTTGGCGACACCTCCTGCACCAATGATAAGAACGTTCTTCTTCAATTTCTCTTTCTCTCCTTTACTGCCAGCTTACGACAGGCTGGACAAGTAGTCTTCGAAACCAAATTCGCGAACCACCTCAACACTACCGTCGAGTTGTTTCACTACGATGGACGGCATTTTCAGGCCGTTGAACCAGTTTTTCTTGACCATGGTGTAACCCGCTGCGTCAACAAACGACAGCCGATCGCCGATGGCCAGCGGACGATCAAATGGGTATTCGCCGAAAATGTCGCCAGCCAGGCAGGATTTGCCGCACACCATGTAGGTGTGGTCGCCGCTGCTTGGCGCCAGCTTGGCGTTGAGGCGGTAGATCAGCAGGTCGAGCATGTGTGCTTCGATGGAGCTGTCGACCACGGCCAGGTGCTTGCCGTTGTAGAGGGTGTCGAGCACGCTGACTTCCAGCGAGGCGCTCTGGGTGATCGCCGCTTCGCCCGGCTCCAGGTAGACCTGCACGCCATACTTCTCGGAAAACGCCTTCAGGCGTGCGCAGAACGCATCCAGGGCATAGTCTTCACCGGTGAAGTGGATACCGCCGCCCAGGCTCACCCACTCGACCTTGTGCAACAGGTGACCGAAGCGGTCTTCGATGGTGCACAGCATCTGGTCGAACAGGTCGAAGTCGCCGTTCTCGCAGTTGTTGTGGAACATGAAGCCGGAGATTTGCTCGATGACGGCTTCGACTTTCACCGGGTCCCACTCGCCCAGGCGGCTGAACGGGCGTGCCGGGTCAGCCAGCAGGTAGTCGGAGCTGCTCACTTGCGGGTTGACGCGCAGACCACGGACCTTGCCTTCAGAGGCCTCGGCGAAGCGTTGCAGCTGGCCGATGGAGTTGAAGATGATCTTGTCGCAGTTATCGAGCATTTCCTCGATTTCGTCGTCGGCCCAGGCCACGCTGTAGGCATGAGCCTCACCTTCGAACTTCTGACGACCCAGCTTGAGTTCGTAGAGCGACGACGAGGTGGTGCCGTCCATGTACTGCTGCATCAGGTCGAACACTGACCAGGTAGCGAAGCATTTGAGGGCCAGCAGGGCCTTGGCGCCGGAGTTTTCACGCACGTAGGCGATCTTCTCCATGTTGCGCAGCAGCTTGGTTTTGTCGATGAGGTAGTACGGCGTTTTGATCATTTCGAGGCCCCCGGCAAGGCCGGCCAAAAAAAGGACACGCATTGTGCCTTCCCTTGCCCCAAGTCGAAAGAGCGAAAAGCGCTTTTCCCTCAGTCAATGGTCAGTTTGCCAGTAAAACCCCACATATGTGTGGGGCTTGGCCTTGTCAGCGATGCAGAAACCGCGCAATTGCTGGTACTGCGCCGAGTTCATCGCCGGCAAGGCCGGCGCCTACAGTAAGACAAGCAAGCAACCCGACAGGTCAGCTAAATGCGTTGATAAACCAGGTAATCAACGGCAATGCGACGATATCGATCAGTACCGCACCACACAGCGGGACAATGATGAAGGCCTTGTAGGAGAACACTTTGTAGTGATCACAAATAGCGCCCATGTTCGCCACCGCATTGGGCGTGGCGCCCAGGCCATGGCCCATGTAGCCAGCACAAAGCACTGCGGCATCGTAGTTGCCGCCGAACAGGCGAAACAGAACGAAGATACTCAGCAGCACCATGATCACCACCTGCACCACCAGAATCACCAGCAGCGGCAGGCCCAGTTGCTCCAGCTCCCAGAACTTGAGGCTCATCATCGCCATGGTCAGGAACATGCCCAGGCTGATATCGCCCAGTGTGCTGACGGCGTTATCCGGGATTTCGATGATACGCGCGCGATCATTGAAGTTGCGCAGGATGATCGCGACGAACATGGCGCCGACGTATACCGGCAGGACGATGCCCAGATGATCGTTCAAGGCACTACCCAGCCAGAAGCCGAGCACCATGATGACCAACATGCAGGTCAGCAAGCGCAACAATACCGTGGCGTCCAGCGGTACGCTGGGGGCTTCGTTGGCTTTTCCCAAAGCCTGCAGGGTAACAGCCTGATCAGCTTCCACTGCCAGTTTTTTCCGATCAATCAAGTAGCGCGCCACCGGGCTGCCGAGCAAGCCGCCAGCGACCATACCAAACGTTGCCGACGCCAGCGCTGCGGTGGTCGCCCCTGTAGTGCCCAGGCTTTCGGCAATCGGCCCGAAGGCTGCTGCCGCACCAAAGCCGCCTTCGAGTGAGACGGCACCGGCCATGATCCCCAGTAACGGGTCAATGCCCAACGCTTTGGCCATGCCGACACCGACCAGATTCTGCAGCAAGGCCAGGCCCCAGCAGGCGCCCAAATAGACAAAGAGAATCTTGCCACCCTGACGCAGCAAGCCCAGGCTGCCGCCCAGGCCGACGGTGGTAAAGAACGCCACCATCAATGGCGTTTGCATGGCAGTGTCGAGTTTGATGTCCAGCCATTGCTGGTTACGCAGCAGCCATACCACCAGGGCAAAGCCGAAGCCGCCAATCACCGGGGCCGGGACACAGAGCTGGCGCAGCCAGTAACTGTGCTTTTTCAATTGCGCGCCCATCGCCAATAGCAGAAGCGCCAGGGCGACGGTGGTCAGTGCATCGAGTTGCAGGGTCAACATGGGTTAGCACTCTTGTTTTTATACTTGGATTAATAGGGAGAAGGCTCTAGTCGACCAGGCTGGCCAGCAGCCGGGCGCCGATTCGCGCGGTGCGTTGGTCCTGGTCGAGCCCCGGGTTGAGTTCAGCGATATCGGCCATGCGCAGCTTGCCGCTGGCCTTGGCCAGGCGGACCAGGTGTTCGACCACCATCAGGTCGACGCCATGGGCCGAGGGCGCACTCACGCCGGGGGCCTGACTGGCGGGCAGCACATCCAGGCACACGGTCATGTAGAGGTGATCGATGTCATTCAAGAACACCTCGACGAAGTCCTCGATGGCCGCGACATTCCAGGGCTGCATCTGCCGATCAAGGCGATAGCGCACGTTCAAGCGCTGGGCCTGGTCGAACAACGCTTGGGTGTTGTTCAGCTCACTCACGCCCAGGCAGCAATAGTCAAAGGCCATGCCGGCTTCTGCGCAGTACTCGGCGATCTGCCGAAACGGCGTGCCTGAGCTACTTTGCGCGGCGTGACGCAGGTCGAAATGGGCATCGAAGTTGAGGATGCCGATACGCGGGCATTGCTCGCGCTGGCGCAGGTGCTCGGCCAGGCCCAGGAAGCTGGCGTACGCGATTTCGTGGCCGCCGCCCAGGCCCAAGGGCAAGTGACCCTGGTCGAGCAATTGGCTGACCCGCTTGGCGTAGGCCTGTTGCGCGCCTTCGAGGTCGTTGCCGAGGCATTCGATGTCGCCGCTGTCATAGAGCGCACCCTGGCCGCGCCAGGCCAGGTTGGCCAACGCCTTGCGCAGCGCTGGCGGCCCTTGACGGGCGCCGGTGCGGCCCTGATTACGGTTGACGCCTTCATCACAGGCCAACCCCACTAGCGCGGTGCCAGGTGTTTGCTCATTGCTGTAGGGCTGCACCCATTGGTGCCAGCGCAGTGCCGACGATCCTTCGCCAGCGTCGATACGGCCTTGCCACAGGGGCATGGCGAGATGTGCAGTCATGCGCAGTACTCCAGGTAAATTCAGTCCAGCCGCGCACCCACACGCAAGGCAACCTCACGGGTCCAACGGGTCAGGCGTTCGCTGTTCTGTTGCGCGCGAAAGGCCGGGGCCATCAGACTGATTGCGCCATGCAGGCGGTTGCGACTGTCGAGCACCGGGGCGCTGACGCCCCAGATGCCGTCGTCAATTTCGCCCAGGCTAACGGCGTAGCCCTGGGCGCGAATGGGTATGAAACTGTGCTGATAGACCGCGATACCTTCGGCGTCGACGCCTTGCTCGTGAAGGATCGCTTCACTGCGCTCTGGCGCCATATGCGCCAGCAGCACTCGCGCCGAGGCACCGACCAGCAGCGGCTGGGCCAGGCCCTTCTGGTAGCAGCAGCGCAGAGGCTGCGGGCTGTCGATCAGCTCGATGCAAATCGCCTGGCCATTGCTCGGCACCATCAGTGCCACGCTTTCACGGCTCAGTTCAGCCAGGCGCTTGAGCTCCGGCAGCGCCTGCGACACCAGCAGCGCTTCGCGGTCGAACTTATTTGCCAACTGCAGGCACGCCGGCCCCGGTAGATAGCGGCCATGGCCATTGTCTTCAGCCAGGCCCCAGCGCAGCAGGGTTTTCAAATGCCGATAGGTGCTGCTCAAGGGCTGTTCCAGTTGCAGGCTCAGCTCTTTGGCCGAAACGGCTTCATTGGCTTGGCCGAGGGCGACGAGAATTTGCAGCAAGCGGTCTGTGGGCGTGGTGTAGTTCATGGGGACTCCTTGCGAACATGGTGCACAGGGTTTTCCCAAAGGGTGAAACAGGATTCCCACTACGTGGGAAATATCGCCATTAAAAGCGACGGAGGGTGGGTAATCGGCGGGTTAAAGCCGTCTTGAACGGCTTCCGAGGTCAGGCAACAACGGTTTTCGCGCAGCGTCCGTACACCACCACTTCTCCTGTGGTCGCAATCACCAGGCTCAAACCGGTATAGGAAAAGCCGAACGCCCTCACCTCCAGCTCTACCCCAAGCTTATGGAACAGTGCTGGCCGGTTATAGCGTGCGCCATGCAGCCACGAGCCCGGCTCAACCAACAGCAGGTGCTGTTCGGGCCAGGCCAGGATGATATCCTCGATCATCCAGCCATCGGCAGTGGCCAGCGCCAGGCCGCCGCCATTGATCCCGGCCATGCGAATCACCCGGTCATGCAGCGGGCCAATACCACGGGTTTCCAGATGACGGTCACTGCCCAGGTTATCGGTGCGGTCGCGGGCGACTTTTTCCCCTGTTTGGCAATCGATCACACTGCGGCCCGAGCTGGAGGCAACCAACAGAAGTTCGCCGTCGCGCTCGAAACCGACTTCCAGCAGGCCGGCGATGGTCAATCGTGTCTTGAATTGCCACGGCTCAGGCGCTGGTGCCACCGCAAGCTGTTCGATCACCCGACGCAGCGGGTCAAGATGAGATGAGGGCATGTCACGACTCTGCTGAGGGAACAACTGTGTTTGTCGCCGGCATTGCCAGCGATGATATCAGCTCCTACATATACTCATTGCTGCGCAGATGCCACGCACCAATAAGAAGGGAGCACTCCAATGAGCAAAAAAATAATCCTGTGCTTTGACGGCACCTGGAATACCCCTGATACCGGCTCAGACATCGAAGAAGGCGAAAGCACCAATGTCTGGCGCCTGTATCAGAGCATCGCGGCCCAGAGCAAAGACGGAACCGTTCAGCACAAATGGTATGACGAAGGTGTCGGCACGCAGTGGTTTGACAAGCTCAAAGGCGGAATTTTTGGTGTTGGCCTAAGCGACAACATCAAGCAGGGTTACAAGGAGTTGATTGAACGCTACGAAGCCGGTGACCAGGTTTACCTGCTGGGCTTTAGCCGCGGCGCCTACACCGCGCGCAGCCTTGTTGGCCTGATCAGAAACTCCGGGCTGCTGCTGGCAAAACACAAATCGCGCATCAACGAGGCCTATTCACTGTACCGCAACCGCGACAAATCAGCGGATACCGAAGCGGCCAAACTCTTTAGAGCCACTTACGCCAGAACCATTGATATTCACTTTCTTGGTGTGTGGGATACCGTCGGTGCCCTGGGCATTCCCCTGGAATCTTTCAGTTGGTTCAACAAGTCCTACTATGAGTTCCACGACACTGAACTGAGCGGCATTGTCAAAAACGCCTTTCAGGCCCTTGCCGTTGACGAATGGCGAGAAAACTACGCGTGTACGATGTGGGCACCGAAACACAAACCCACTCAGACCATCGAGCAAGTATGGTTCTCGGGGGCACATGCCAATATAGGCGGTGGCTATCGTCAAGACCGCCTTTCAGACCTGGCACTGATCTGGATGATGGAAAAAGCGACCGCTTGCGGATTGAAACTCGACACGCAGAAAGTGCCGAAAGCGCCCTCCCCCTTGCTCCCATTGAAAAACTCCTACAAGGAATTTTTGGGCGGTTCCTACAGCAAACTCGTTCAACCGTACTATCGCACCATCGGCGCCACCGAGAATGGCCAGGAGAAAATCGCGTCCACCGTCAAACAACGGCTGGAAGCAGACCCGGACTATCGTCCTGCCAACAAGGTCGGGCCCTTCCTCAACGGTGATTTTCGTCCGATGGTGCGCATGTACTAGGTGTCAGCTTCAACGATGCCTGGCGACTGCTGTGCAGTCGATCGCAACCTCGTGCCTCGGCAGCGGCTACCGCACATGTGGCCGCTGTGTCAGCGCCAGGCGATCACCACTGGCGATTAACTTCTGGGTAAACTCGACGGGTAAACCACCTTGCCCTGCGGAGCACACATTGCCCACCCCACGTCAGTTCAGCCGTAAATCCAGCACGACCAACATGCTGAACTTAAAACATCCGCAAACGGCTTCCACTCCTGCCTACAGGGTCGGTTTTGTGCTGCTGGAGAACTTCTCCATGGCCAGCTTCACCGTGGCGATGGACGTGCTGGTGACTGCCAACCTGCTGCAGAACAACCTGTTCGACATCACGCCTCTGTCACTGGCCGGCGAGCGGGTAATGAGTGACCTGGGATTGGAGATTTTTGCCGTAGGCCTGGAGCGAAATGCCCTGGATCATTTCGACATGCTGGTGGTGTGCGGCGGCCTGCGCACGCCGCTTAAGTATCCGGAGCTGGACCGTCTGTTGGCCGAGGCTGCCAGCCATGGCCTGGCCCTCAGCGGGTTGTGGAACGGAGCGTACTTTCTCGGCCGCGCCGGGGTGCTTGCCGATTACAGTTGCACCATTCACCCGGAGCAGCGGGCAAGCCTGGCCGAGCGCAGCGGGCAAAGCACGATCAGCCCGGCAAGCTATGTTGTCGATCGCGACCGTTTGACCGCAGCCAGCCCCAATGGTGCACTGGAAATGATGCTGGCGCTACTGAAGCTGCACCAGGGCGAAGCGCTGGCGGCGGGGGTCGAGGAGATCCTGGCGTTCTCCGGCGCACGCTTTCGCCGGGTCGACAGCAGCTCGAAAAAATCCATGAGCGCACCGCTGCGGACCATCGTCGAACTGATGGAAAACAACCTGGAAGAAACCCTGAGCCTGGATCAACTGGCGACCTACAGCGGTCGCTCGCGACGCCAGATCGACCGCTTATTCCAGGCTCAACTGGGTACCTCCCCCAGCCGCTTTTACATGGAGCTGCGCATCACCAAGAGCCGACGCCTGCTGCAGTACTCCGACCTGCCGCTGATGGACGTGGCGATTGCCTGTGGCTTTGTCTCGGTCTCGCACTTCAGCAAATGCTACAGCGCCTATTTCGGTTACCCGCCTTCACGCGAGCAGCGGCTGGGCGAATAAGCGCGACTGCTGTTCAGGCTCCGGCCGCCCTCCACCACCAACACCAGCACTGCCAGCCAGATGGCAATATAGGTAGGCCATTGCACTGCGGCGATGGTCTCCCCCAACAGGATCGCAACCAGCACCAACAGGATCGGTTCGACATAGATCAGCAGGCCGAACAAGGTCAGGTTCAGGCGCGGCCCTGATAGCGCTTGCAAGGCCAGGGCCGATGCACTGATCGCCCCCAGCCCGGCAACCAGCCACAGCAAGTTCGAGTCACTGGCGACAACGCCCAGCACGACGCCACCCTTGAGCACAAAGTACAGGCTCACCGGCAGGCTCAAGCTCATGTCAAACCAAAGCCCGCCCATGTTGTTGCTCTCACTGACCCGGCGCAGCCAGAAGTACAGCGGGTAGCCCAAGCCGACCACCAGCACCGGCCAGGTGATGGCCTGGGCAATGGCGATCTGGTTGATGATGCCCAGCGCCGCCAGCGCACAGGCCAGCAGTTGCAGGCGACTGATGTTGTCGTTGAAGGCCAAGCGGCCAAACACCACCATGGTCAACGGCATGAGGAAATAGCCGAGCGACACATCCAGGCCATAGCCGTTGATCGGTGCCCACATAAATAGCCATAACTGCACGCCGAGCAACGCTGCCGACAGCAACCGTACCGCCCAGAACCAGCGCTCTTTCAACAGCCGCACAAACAGTCGCCGCACTTCGTGCCAGTGGCCGCTGGCGAGGACCATCAGGGTCAGGCAGGGCACGGTCAGCAAAATACGCCAACCGTAGATTTCTTCACCGCGCAGCGGTTCAAGCAGATGGGTGTAGGCATACATCACGGCAAACAACACCGACGCCAGGACATTGAGCAGTACGCCGAGAGGGGCGTTGACGGTTGAGGAGCGCATCGAGAGTCCTTCACGGGCATGTTCAGTAAGTGATAATTTATTGCGTAGCGACCGATAAGTGCCCTCGTTTTTCACCCTGATGATGAGAAAATTTTGCACATGAACCCTGCGCTGGATGATTTCGACCTCGCCCTGCTCAACGCCTTACAGCAAGACAACAGCCAGCCTTTGCGGGAACTGGCCGAGCAGGTGCATTTGTCTGCGGCCTCGGTGCAGCGGCGCATCCAGCGGCTGAAGTCAGTCGGAGTCATTCAGGCAAACGTGGCCGTTGTTGACCCGGAAAAGGTCGGCCAGGTGATCACCTTGATGGTCGAGGTGCACGCCGACCGCACCCAGTCAGCAGACCTTGAACTGATGAAACAGGCCTTCTCCGGGCCCGAGATCCAACAGTGTTACTACGTCACCGGCGATGCCGATTTCATGTTGGTGCTGACGGTGGCGAGCATGAGTGAGTTTCAGGCGCTGACCCATCGGCTGTTCCACGACAACCCGAATGTGAAGTGGTTTCGCACCATTGTCGTGCTGGAACGGGTGAAGTCGACCTTGCAGCTGTCGCTCGGTCAATAACTGGTGCACATTGCGGCCACACGTGAGTGACCGCTGCCGTCATGTTGCTACAACCCCGCCAAGGCCTCCCGCAGCTCATCGGCACTGGCGTACTCTTTCTGCACTACCACACGGCCCTGCTCCAGCTGCAGCCACAGCACCTTATCCTCAGCTCCCGGATACTGCGCGACCACCTTGCCGTCGCGGTCGAGCATGATTCGGTAGCTGTAATCACGCATCGCCGGAATCGCAAACAACTTGCTGATCAGCGCAGGCATACGCTGGATATCGGCAACGAACACCGCGTTGCGCGCTTCGAGGTAGCCCTTGGGACGATCGGCCAGCGCCGCCTTGACCAGCTTGGCGCCGTCCATGTTGCGCGCCACCAGCAAGGTGCGGGCCTGGTCGTTGAGGCTATAGGCCTGATCATGTTGGTCAAGCAGGGTCCACGGCGCCAGGTGCTCGCCGACTTCCACGGCTTGGGCCAGCAGTGCGGACAAACTCAGTAACAGGGCTATTGCGTATTTCACAGATGACCTCGGTGCGTGATAGGTGGCGTGCAGTATTGACGCTGAAGACGCAACACAAAACAAACAAAAGGATATAAAAATAACAAATCAATCTAACAAAACGGAATAAACAAATTGAAGCGCTACGCCGGGCTTCTTATATTTCCGGACACCACTTGCCTTTGAATTGCTGGAGTCCGCCCATGTCACAACAGCCCCACTCTCCCCTGCGCCGACTACTCACCGGCGGCCTGCTCGCCGCCTTCGCCGCGCTGCTGATACCTGGCCATAGCGCCGCGGCCGATCCGGCCAAGACCTTGCGTATTGGTTACCAGAAATTCAACAGCATCAACATCCTCAAAGGCAGCGGCGCTCTGGAAAAAGCCCTGGCGCCACAAGGCGTGACGGTCAGCTGGTATGAGTTCGCTGCGGGCCCGCAACTGCTTGAAGCACTGAGTACTGGCGCCATCGACTTAGGGCATGCCGCCGATGCACCGGCAGTGTTCGCCCAGGCGGCGGGCAAGCCGGTAGTGTACCTTGCCGCCGAACAACCTTACCCGCGCGGTATTGGCCTGGTCGTGCGTGAGCAGGACCAGATCGCCAACGTCCAGGCACTCAAAGGCCTGCGCGTGGCCACCGGTCGCGGCTGGAATGCCCAGTACCTGCTGGCCGTGGCGTTGCAGGATGCCGGCCTGAGCTACAAAGACATCACCCCGGCCTACGTCAACAACGCCGCCGACGCGGTGGCTGCGTTGCAGTCTGGCAGTGTGCAGGCCGTGACCCTGTGGGACCCGTTCCTCGCAGCAGCGGAACAGCAACCCGGCCTGAAAAACCTGCGCGACGGCAGCGGTCTGTCCAACAACCGCACCTTCTACCTATCATCGGCCAGCTTTGCCGACCACAACCAGGCGCTGCTCAAGACCTTCTTCAGAGAACTGGCCAAGGTCAGCGACTGGGCCAATCACAAGCCCGATGAGGTCGCCGCGCTATTGGCGCCACAGCTGGGGATTAGCGCCGATGTGTTACAAGTGGCCAGCGAACGGCGCAACTACAATGCCGTTGCGATCGACAGCAGTATCACTGCCGAGCAACAAAAACTGGCCGACACCTTTCAGGGCCTGGGCCTGATTCCCAAGCCGCTGCAGGTGGCGGATGCGGTGTACCCGGTGTCGGTCCTTCCCTGACCCTTTGGCGGCGAATGCCGAGCCAAGGCATAACGGGCTCGGCATTCAATAATTAAATACCGGGTATTTCAACATTTAATTTGTGGATAGCACGACCTTGTCTATATCGTGTCAATGCATCCCCATGCAGCGCCGGCCGGCGCTGCCAGGCACGGGGACACAACAACAAGTCGAGACTGTCCATGTCGAAATCTTCTTACTACGCCCCTCACGGTGGGCACCCGGCTCAGACCGAGCTGCTGACAGACCGTGCCATGTTTACCGAAGCCTATGCCGTAATCCCCAAGGGCGTGATGCGTGACATCGTCACCAGCCACCTGCCGTTCTGGGACAAGATGCGCATGTGGGTCATCGCCCGTCCGCTGACCGGTTTCTCGGAAACCTTCTCGCAGTACATCGTCGAGCTGGCCCCGGAAGGCGGCAGCGAGCGTCCTGAGCTGGACAAGAACGCTGAAGCGGTACTGTTCGTGGTTGAAGGCGAAGTTGACATCACCCTGCAGGGCAAGCCGTACACCCTCAAAGAAGGCGGCTATGCCTTCATTCCGCCAGCAGCTGACTGGAGCCTGCGTAACACCAGCGCCAAGAACGTCACCTTCCACTGGATCCGCAAGCACTACCAGGTCGTTGAAGGCCTGGCCCTGCCGGAAGCTTTCGTTACCAACGAGAAGGACATCGAGCCGATCCCGATGCCTGGCACCGACGGCGCCTGGGTGACCACCCGCTTCGTCGACATGGCCGACATGCGCCACGACATGCACGTCAACATCGTCACCTTCCAGCCAGGCGGCGTGATTCCGTTTGCTGAAACCCACGTAATGGAGCACGGCCTGTACGTGCTGGAAGGTAAAGCGGTATATCGCCTGAACCAGGACTGGGTTGAGGTTGAAGCCGGTGACTTCATGTGGCTGCGCGCTTTCTGCCCGCAAGCCTGCTATTCCGGCGGCCCTGGCCCGTTCCGCTACCTGCTGTACAAAGATGTAAACCGCCATATGAATCTGGTGCTGAACCCACAGCGTTAAGCCCAGGCTCCATGCACTAAAAAGCCCGCCATTACTGGCGGGCTTTTTAGTGTGCGCAGGTTTTGCGGGTGATCACTCAGGCCGTACCTATCTCCAGCACCAAACGCCCGCCGCATGGGCATTCATCCATGTAGCGATGGGCTTCGACCACGCGCTCGAAGGGATAGACCTTGATGATCTGCGGGGTCAGCAGCTTGTCAGCGGTGAACTGGTTGATATCGCGCAACGCTCGGTGCAAGGCCACCTGGTCCTGGCTGATACCCAGCTCCGGCTTACCGGTGAAATTGCCGATGCAATGCACGAAGAACTGAATGTTCTTCTGGAACGCCGCACAAGCCGGAAACGGCGTTTGGTTACCGCCTTGCAAGCCATACAGCACCAGGCTGCCACGCGGCGCCAGAACATCGCCGAGCAACGACATCTGCGGACCGCCCAAACCATCGAGCACCATGTCGACGCCACGGTTGTCGGTGTATTTGTTGATCTGCATGAGCAGGTCTTGTTCTTCGGTGACAATCACCTTGTCGGCACCGAGCTTGATCAGGTTGTCGCGCTCTGCGGCGTCCTTGGTGGCAGCAAACACCTTCAACCCCAAGGCCTTGCCCATTTGCACAAAGGCCGGGCCTGCACAATGGCTGGCATCGGTGACCAACGCCGTTTGCCCGGCTTTGGCCCGCGCCAGGTCAACATAGGCAAAATAGGCCATCAGCAGCGGTGTGTAATGGACGCTGGCTTCGACCGGCGAGAGAATTTCCGGGTAGCGGGTAAGCGCGGCGCGCGGCAGCACAATCACTTCACCGTAGACCGGGTGCTCATTGGCGCTGCTGGCCGGAAAGCTGGCGACCTTATCGCCGACGGCGAGGTCATCGACCCCTTCGCCCACCGCCATCACCACTCCCGCCATCTCGTGTCCGATGCCTGCCGGCAGACGCGCCTGGGACGGCGCCAGGTTCTGCCGCCAGAGCACGTCGTACCAACTGATACCGATCGCCTCAACGCGAATCTGCACCTCACCGGCGGCTGGCTGCGGCGCGGCCTGCTCTTCGATCTTGAGCACCTCGGCCGGGCCAAATTTATGCAATCGGATCATGCGGGACATCGCAAACCTCGCCTAGTGAACCTCTAATACCCTGAACTCTATCCGGGCTTTTAGCGTTAGACCATCAGTGGCCATTAATAGTCAACATGCCTGTCATTGATTGATGGTAATGCCACCCGCATCAAATTATGCGGTGCAGGGTAACAGCCTTTACCCGTAAGATTCACCCCTGCCCCAACCGTCCAGTGAAGCCGAGCCGATGAACCGTAACGACTTGCGCCGTGTCGACCTGAACCTGCTGATCGTCTTCGAGACCCTGATGCACGAGCGTAGCGTAACCCGCGCTGCCGAAAAGCTGTTCCTCGGCCAGCCGGCCATCAGCGCTGCGCTGTCGCGCTTGCGCACCTTGTTCGATGACCCCCTGTTCGTGCGGACCGGACGCAGCATGGAACCGTCGGCGCGAGCGATTGAAATCTTCGCCCTGCTGTCGCCAGCCCTGGACTCGATCTCCACCGCTGTCAGCCGCGCCGCCGACTTCGACCCGGCCACCAGTACCGCCGTGTTTCGTATCGGCCTGTCGGACGACGCCGAATTCGCCCTGCTCCCGCAATTGCTCAAACGCGTACGCGCCGAAGCGCCCGGCATCGTGTTGGTGGTGCGTCGGGTCAACTACCTGTTGATGCCGGCCTTGCTGGCCAGCGGCGAGATCTCGGTCGGAGTCAGCTGGACCAACGACCTGCCGGCCAACGCTAAACGCAAAGTGCTGCGCCGTAGCAAACCCAAGGTGCTGCGTGCCGACAGCATGCCGGGCAGCCTCAGCCTCGACGACTTCTGCGCCCGCCCCCATGCGCTGGTGTCGTTTGCTGGCGACCTGGGCGGCTTTATGGACGAGATCCTGGAAAAGCTCGGGCGCAAGCGCCATGTGGTCCTCGCGGTGCCGCAGTTCAACGGCCTGGGGAGTTTGCTCAGCGGTACCGACATCCTCGCCACCGTGCCCGACTACACCGCTGAGGCGCTGACGGCTGCCGGTGGTTTGCGTGCCGAAGATCCGCCGCTTGAGGTGCGCAGTTTTGAATTGCACATGGCTTGGCGCGGGTCTCAGGACAATGATCCGGGCGAGCGCTGGTTGCGTTCGAGGATTCAGATGTTTTTTGGCGATCCTGAGAGTCTATAGTCGTTGTCGAGCGGGCTGATAATCTGATCATTTCTGCCTTCTCATAGTCCATGGAGATCCATCCACTTCCAGAGGACTGCGACACCCGGGGGCATATTTGAGGGCATGCTTTAGATGGTTTGAAAAGGATGCCCCCAGCCTGAGGTCCAGCAGCCCCCTTCTCGAAAAAGTCACACGCTGCAGCTCCCAAGCCACCGTCGAGCGCTACCCGACCACCTCAGTTTGTAGACTTGAAGCGATGTTCTGGCGCCTCTGAAATCCTGACAACCCCGTCCAGGAACGCCAACCGCAGTGGTCGTGGGAAAGAAATAGTAAGAGCAACCATCTTTGTTCTCGAACCAGAAGCCATGCGACTCGCAGATCTGATCACGCTCCGCCCGAAAAGGAGGACCAAGATCTTCGCCCAGTAAGTGTCAGTACCGATGCAAAACTGACCCACCCTACCGGTTGAAAACTGACCCACTTGGGCAAAATGCAGCTTTTGCGAGCTGCCCATGCTGTCCCAGGAGCAACACGTGGAAATCAGTGTTCTTATTCGTCAGGGTTTGTCTATTCGGGTCATCGCCCGGCAGATGGGCTGCTCGCGCAATACCATTCGACGCCACCCTCAAATTACTATTTGTTGGAAGATTCACTCCTTTGGTAGTAGTGCATCACGTTCGCCAGATAAGGCATGAGGCTGATTAACCCAAGCACCGCGAGAAGTACGCCGCCCCATAGCGGCGACCTCAAGCCAAAACCCGCACCGATCCCCAAGCCGCCGAGCCAGGTTCCCATTCCCAAGCCGACGTTGATGACGGAGGTATGCACAGTGTTGACCAGCGGCCCAGGCTGGGCAGCCTTCATCACGCGCGCAACCATCGCGGGGTTCATCGTTACGCCGACCAGGCCAACCACCAGGAGCATCGCGACGCTGACAACAGGGATGTGTGCAAACAGCGCAAAAGCCACCAATGTAATGGTCAGTAATGACAGCCCCCATGCCATGACTGGAAAGGTGTACTTGTCCGCGTAACGTCCCACTAGGACATTGCCCACGATGTTGGCAACGCCGTAGCTCCCCAGCAGCCAGGGGATGGATGCGGTGGAAAAGCCAGCTACCTGCGTGAGAATCGGCGTGAAATAACTGAACGCCGCGAAAGTTGCACCGATAATCAGTGCGCTGGTGGCGTACGCGGCCCAAAGATGCCCGTTTCTGAACTCACGCAGTTGCGCCCTGAGACTGACAGAGGTGGACGGTTGCGAGCGCGGCACGCTGACGTTGATTACCAACGCGCAAAGGACAGTAAGGATGACCACCAGCCAGAAACTGGCACGCCAGCCCATATGCTGGTCGATCAAGGTCGCCATGGGTACGCCGAGTGCCGCTGCCAGCATCAACCCGCCCAAGACAATGGACGCGGTTCGTCCGCGCATTTCGGTGCCCACCATGTCGGCACAGATGGCCAAAGCTGCCCCGAAGCAAAAGGCGTACAGAGCAATCAGGTCGCCGATCTGCGCCACTGAGGTATCGAAGGCGTGGTCAGCGACGGCATCATGCCGGCCACCATGAACTCGGATGTCGTCAGCGAGAATAAAGTCAACCCGAGGATGTAGACAGCAAGTGGCATGGGATATCCTTGAATAGCTAGCGTCGACCATCTGCACTGAATCCTTACCACAACTGAGTTTGGCGAATTCGTTGGAGGCGTTGCAATGACAACAATCGATGCGAAATCCCGATTCGAAGCAACGCTGCTTCGTCCGGCAACGCCTGGTAATGATACGTCGTGGGCGTTCGTAGTACTGCCACGAGACGCGAGCGAACAGCTTCCGAGACGAGGAAGGACGACCGTTGAAGGCACAATCAATGGGCACCCTTTCCAGGCAACCCTTGAGCCGGATGGTCAGCTGAGCCATTGGCTGCAGGTAAGTAGCGCGTTACTCGAAGCCGCAGGCGCGGCTGTTGGCGATATCGTCACGCTAGAGCTAACCCCTGTGAAGAAGGAACCCGAACCTGACATCCCAGCAGATTTTCAGCAGGCACTGGCCGCGACGCCTGAGGCGCGTAACGTCTGGAACAATACGACGACCCTCGCACGAGTGGACTGGATACACTGGATTACTTCAGCCAAGCAACTCAAGACCCGCGCAAAACGTATTGGTGATGCCTGCGAAATGCTTGCGTCCGGCAAGAAGCAGGTTTGCTGTTTCGACCCGTCCGGCTGCTACAGCAAGGCCTTCCGTGCGCCCAAGGCAGAAAATTTATAAATGGAAAATTCCGTTGAATACGCCGAACAACGCGTTCAAATCATTCATCGGGACCGGTACTTGAAGCGATTCGCTTGACCAGTGCAGCATGACCGCTGGCGTCGTCGCTGCGGGAAATGACCTGGATGACTGCCATGCGATCGCCGGAGCCTGCAATAAAGGTGCTGTTCAACGTTTTGCCGCCGCCCAAGGTCGCCGTACTGTCGACTTGTCGCACACCCAGACCGTTGCGGTTAAGGCGCGATTCGCCGGTTTGTCGAAAGTCCGGCAGCCCCGCGCTCTGGCGCTCGACGAAGCCACTGACGGCGCCGTCGAGGAAGGCATCGTCGTTGTCGCCGGGGCGAGAAGCTTCGGGAAGCGGTTTCTCGATCACCATGACCACGCGTTTTTCCTGCGCATTGGCATACAGGGTACCCACGGCGTCGGCGCCTTCGCTGCTCTGTTCATCGGCGCTCAGAGGGCTGGCGTTGAAGCCTGCCGGCAGGTTGAAGCTGAACTTACCGCCGAGCACCGCGACGGTCACTTCAGGTTTCGGCTTGGTGGTGGGTTTGCTGACGGCATGCAGATTCGACAGCCCCAACAGGCTGACGATGGCCAGGCTCAGCGTCAGGGTTCTTTTGTTGAAAATCGACATACAGCCTCTCAGGGGCATGGGACAGGGGGCCCGCCAGGGTGGATATGCTCACATAAACCTGCCTGCTCGGTAAGCCCCGGCTTTGCCGTCGGCCAAACGGTCATGGCGAATCGCCTTGAGGGGGCTATCGTTGCTTGTCTGGGCAGCGACTACCGACCGAGGGCGGAGCCATGAATACCAGTGATTTACTCGAACAATTACTTCGGGCCGGGCAAGGCTCGCAAGCGCAACAAGGGAGCGGCGGCATGTCATCGCCAGACGGTCTGGGCGGCTTGCTCGGCGGTCTGCTTGGCGGCGGCAGTGCAACGGGTGGCAGTGGTGGCCTTGGTGGCCTTGGTGGTTTACTGGGCGGCCTGTTGGGTGGTGGTGGTGGCGGTAGCAGCAGTGCTGGCGGCGCTAGCCAGGGGCGCTCCGCGGGTGGCACCCATTACGCGGCCCTGGCGTCGTTGGGCATGATGGCGTTCCAGGCCTATCAAAGCTGGCAGCGTAGCCAGGTGGCAGCCCCGCAACAGGCAGTGCGTACTGTCGATCAATTGTCCGGCCCCGAGGCCGAGGATCACAGCCATGCAATCTTGCGCGCGCTGATTGCGGCAGCCAAGGCTGACGGTCGCATCGACAAGCAAGAAGAACAGTTGATCTATGCTGAAATCAAACGTCAAACCAGCGACCCGCAACTGCAGCAATGGCTGGATGAGGAAGTCAGCAAGCCACTCGATGCTGTCGAGGTGGCTCAGTCGGCCCAGGACCCGGCCATGGCCGCGGAAATGTACCTGGCCAGCATGATGCTGGTGGATGATCAGCAGGACGCAGAGCGGGCCTACCTTGACGAACTGGCCAGCGCACTGCAAATCGATCCGACCTTGCAGGTGCACCTGGAACAGCAGGCCAAGGGCACCACCTGACCGGGCTGAGGTGCCTGCGCCTACACGCACTGGAGGGTTGCTGCTGGCCGCAAACGGCCTTTCTGTCCTCTAGTGAGGACAGGTTCATTCAGCTTCAACCCTTGCCCCTTGAATCCCTCCTCCAACCCCGCTACCCTCCCCGCTGTCGCTGTAAATCCAGCGACCGGGTTTGGTAGCCCGGGTGAGAATCGAGGCGCACAAGCGTCCCATCCGATTTAGCTGGCGCTTTTTTGTGCCCGCTGTTTCGTGTTATGGCGGCTGTGCGTAGGGCGCATTCGTGCGCGCCGGTTTCCTTGATTCCCGGTCTACCAACCTGCGTACAGCCACCACCCATTCGTTTGGTAGCGATACGTGGCGGCTCCACCAATCAAGGAGCTACACAATGACAAAAATAGTCCCCGACCCACCCCTCACCACCCAAACCAGCACCACCTTCGGCTCCTGCAACGGCAGCCATGAACCTCTGTTCGCGGTACGTGCCGGTGTCTCCTCTGAAGACGCCCTGATCCACGCCTCCATCCTCATCAAAAGCGCTTACCAAGCCAACGCCCAGGCCTGCGAACTGGTCGAGCCCGAGGTACGCAATTTGCTCTGGGCTTCACAGCACACGCTGGAAATGAGCCTGGCGCTGATCGAGGCATTGCTGGACGAAGTGGAAGCGCGCACGGCTACAGCAGCGGTGCTGCGTCGTACGGTGCAGGCAGATCAAACTACCGTGAAGTAATGACCGCAGGTTGATTCAGGGCCGCCGATGCGGCCCATCAGTAGAATGCCAAACGCAGACAACGATGGACGTTACCGTCTGCGCAGTAATAGGCTCGCGTAGTTGAAACACCAACTGTTTGACTGACGGAGTTTGGTTTGAACACAAGGACTGTGACGTATGCCGCCTATGGCTACGGGGTGTTACCTGCACTGCTATGCGAAAAAGAACTGGCATTTGCCCGTGCGCTTGTCAGTGAGGTGGTAAGCCGATATAGGGACGGTGAAACGGCTGCAGTGTCTGTTGGCGTCAACATCAGCGACGTTAGTAATCAACATCCCCAGCGCAATCCAGATGTTGATCCCGGCCAGTGGAAAAACGAGCCCTTTATTATCGGCGATCTCATCGCGCTGGATCCTCGATTTGCGCGACTACTTTCTCTGCAATCGGTCTGGACCTGCGCCGCCAGGCTACTCGAGTGCGCCGTTGATGACGTGGTTTTCCACTTCTGCAACCTCACCCGTAAACCCGGCGAAATTGGCCCCGCTGTAGGCTGGCACCGCGACGCCGACAATCGCTACTTCGCCAGCCATGACGGCCGCACAATACGGCTGCTGATCCCGCTACAACTCATGTCCGCCAGTAATGGCGGTACAGCGGTAGTACCTGGCTCTCACCTACATACCGGCACGAATATCGAAACCGCGATATGCCCTGAGGTGCCAGCGGGTGCCGGGCTGGCCCTGCATAGCGCAACGCTGCACGGTAGCCGTCCGAATCGGAGCGAGCAGGAACGAGACGTTATCGTTATCCAGTTTGGGTTGCGTGGATCGCCTCTTAGTTACCAGGCGAGCGAAACCTTGTCGATGTCGACTCGCGAGGGTCTTCTGGACTTCTACCGGGAGAAAGCAGCACAACGAAGTGCGGATGCTTGAACGTCAGCTATCGGCCAATAGGGGACGCTCCGTCGATGCTATTGGCCAATGATTCAACGTAAACGTCCTGATGCTCAATTGACCTTGTTTAGCTGTGGTAGCTGCCACTTGCCCGAGAGCACATCCTCTGAAGGTTGGTACAGGCGTAACATCACGTAGAAACCGCCTTCGGGTGCCGGTAGCCAGTTGACGGCATTCTCTCCCTGTGGTTTTTTGTGGGAAATGGGAATGGTGATCGAACCGTCCGCCGCGACTTTCAACCCCTGCGTATCAGGGCCGACCTTGTAGCGACTGATCTCGTTGTCGACCAACATTTTGTCGCTGGCGTCATACATGGTCAGCGACCAAAAGGCATTCACTGGCGGTGCCGAAGCCAGTTTGATTTCGTATTGATTGGCTCCCGTGAGCGGTTGGTTTTTGCTGTCGGTGAAGCGCAGTGGGTACATCGCTTCATGTTCACCCTGACCGCCCAGATAGGGGCCAGCCACCATGGCACGTAGCGGGTAGTTGAAGCCAAAGCTATCAAGACCGGTCACCCAGTTCCAGCCATTGCGCACTTCCGACGTGCTGGCCAACGACGCAATCGCTACGTAGGGCGCAACTTTCAAACCTTCCTCAAGGCCTTTGCGCGTGGCCGGATTGAGCTTGTCGGGTGAAAAGCCCTTTTCCGTCAAGCCGATGCGGGCGAACTGGGCAAACAAGGCTGCGTCGGCAGGTTTGACTGGGTTGTCCTTGAGCGCCGAAGCCAGTTCGGTGAAGAAACCCAGAGGGTCGTCGCCGGTCTGCGGCAACGCAGGCAGCGTTTCATCCTTGTGGGTTTTGCCGCTCAACGGCACCACACTGAACTGTTTCTGCAAAGCGAGGATCGGCGCCACATCTTCACCCTGCTTGACGTGAATGCGCCCCCACAGCCAGATTTTTTTGGTCGAGACGTCGAGACGCTTCGCATCCTTTGGCAGTTCGCCCTTCCAGCCCGGCGGCACCAATACATATTTCCGGCCTTGGTACCTGTCGTACGCCGCCCCACATAGTGTTCAAGTTCCTGCCACATGTTGAACACATCGACCACGTAATAACGGTCATGGGTATCGGGCACGGTCAACACGTAGGGCTCGGTCAGATCCAGCACCGCGCTCATGTAGTAGGTGTCATTGTTGGCGGTGGGCATGTCCTTGGCGGACGGTGACGCCAGCGAAGTCGCCCAGCCGATCTGGTTCAGACCTGCGCGATAGCTGGTGTCAGGCTTGGGTGAGGGAACGCGGATGTATTCACGTGCCACTCTTTCCATGCGAACCAGCGGATAACCCCAGTTGTAAGCCGAGATCGCCAGGCTGTAGCCATCAGTCTGCATCCCTTTTGCTACTGCATCAGGTGTTGCAGGTGTGGTCAGCAGTAAATCCGGCGTGCTGGCTTGTGCGTGCATCGCGCTGCCTAGCGCCACACACAAGGGCAGCACACAAGCCAAAAGATTACGTGGTGAAATCATAACGAGCATCCTTCCATGAGCACTTCGACTGAGCCAACCGTCTGAAGCGCGAGTCTGACGATTGAACATCTGCAAGAACCGTAGGCACAGGGTTCCAGCTCGTCAAACGGACATGGGCATATGGAGTTGCAATAATGGCCGGATACCCCAAGTGCGACTGGCAAATTTACTGATCGCGACTGAGGTACGTTTCAGCGCACTGCTCACTCAACCCGTTCGAAATCCGGCAGTTTGAAGCTCTTGTCGTTCAGTGCCTCACACGAATGGAAATTTGTGCGCATTACAAAAGACCGTCGGTCGTAATTCGGCCATTTTGAGGGTCGGATAGCGACGGTCCAACATCGACCGTCACTTGGGATGGTCATACTTCCGTTTGTTCCGCCATTTCCAGGGCATCATCGACCTTGATTCCCAGGTATCTGACGGTGCTTTCAAGCTTCGTGTGCCCAAGCATCTGATCGGCACGATTATCGGTCGAATCGATTCAATGTCTGCTCCAGTCCTTCCCGACATTCTGCGACCATGCGTTTCACCAATTCAGCGCAGGTCGGAATGTCATCGATCAATCCAATAACCTGGCTGGCACAGATAAGGCCGGCGGTGACATCACCCGACGCCAAGCCTTCTGCGCCGCGACTGCCCGATAACAGATGCTGTAAGTCGTCGTAAGTCGCGCCACATGGGCGCTGCTCCAAAGCGACGATTTCCTGTGCGACGGGATTGGTAAAAAAACGCGCCGTCCGTTTGAGGGTTCGCTTGATCAGCGTGGTATCGTGCTCCGTCGCTGCCAACAAGGCAGTTTTGATATCGTCATGAATGGCTGACTCCTGGGTCAGCATGAAGCGCGTTCCCATGTTCACACCGTCGGCGCCCAGGATGAGCGCGGCGGCCATGCTGCGCCCGTTGGCGATACCACCAGAAGCAATGAAAGGAATCTTTAGCACCTTGGCCAAGGCAGGAATCATGATCAGGGCAGGTACATCGTCCTCGCCACAATGTCCGCCGGCTTCGAAACCATCAATCGAAATGACATCTGCACCGTAGCGCTGTGCCGACAGGGCGTGCCGTACCGACGTGCATTTGTGTATGACCTTGATTCCATGCGCTTTCAACTTGGCAATGACAGGCATTGGGTTGTTGCCGGCCGTCTCGACGATACGTATATCGCCCTGGATGATGGCATCGATCCAGCCGTCGTAGTTCACGTCAGTGGCGGTCAGCGACAAGGTGAGGTTTACACCAAAAGGTTTCGAGGTCAGTTCGCGGGTGCGCTCGATTTCATCGCGCAGGTCGTTCGGTGTGGGCTGTGTGCGGGCCGTCACCATACCCAGGGCCCCGGCGTTCGAGACGGCTGCGGCCAACTTCGCCCGGCCCACCCACTGCATGCCGCCTTCGATGATGGGGTACTGAATGCCCAGCAATTCAGTGATACGGGTTTTCATGAGAGTCATGTAATGAGTCTTCTGTTGGCGGAGGAGTCAGCGTTGTGGGTTGTTCAGTCGCGCCCGGCAAAATCTGGATCGCGCTTTTCGAAGAACGCCTTGACGCCTTCCTCCAGTGTTGGCCGGTCGAAAAGCACTTCCTGACGTTCTACCTCGTAGTCCAGCGGTGAGCGCAGATCATTGCGGCTGGCCGCCTCGCAGATCTGCCGCGCTTCGATTACACCATGCGCCAGCAAGCGAGCTAGCTGCTGTGCCATCTCCATGGCAGAAGCCGCCAGGCTTTCGTCCTCCACACACGCATGTATCAATCCCCACTGCTCGGCTTTTTCAGCAGAAAGTCGCTCCCGCCAAACACAATGCCAAGGTTCGGGCAGTTCCGACTCGACCCTGAAGGAACCAAGAAGCACCCAAGAGCAAAGCACGCACGGATTGGTCGTTGCGCACAGTCGTAAGCGCATCGCGCACTTCGTCAATCATAGCGATGCTGAGCGGGTTGAACCGCCCCGGTTCGTTCAGTGTGATGAGTGCAACGGAACCTTCTCGAGCTATAGATGGTGGTCTGATAGCTCATGCAGGTGTTCTCAATTGCTGTAGTGGGCGGCTGTGGCCTGGCGATTCGTAGACTTATTCGAGTCACGTTTGAAAGCTCATCTCAAACTATCGCGAATGATTTAGTGGCGGGAGCTACCCATATTAGGGAGGGGATGCTCACCTCCAGCCACCATGGAGGGTACCGTGGATGTCTACACTGGGGAGCTGTACAGCACACAGGCCTGGACGATCTTCAGAACAACCTGCTCAGGCTGAACGAACTGAACCCGCTGCCTGGCTTGATTAGTCAAAAGACGGCTAGCTATCGGGCGCGCTGGCCATGGTTGACATTGGTCAGCTGAACGTCCGCTGGGGGCCACAAACGGGGCGCATTCAAACGGCAGCGAAGTAATCATTCGCAGGTTGATTCAGGGCCACCGATGCGGCCGTCAGTAAAACGATTGATCATCCTTCAACATTCATGACAGTTCGTGTAGCCCGAGCGAATGGGGCAACATTGGGCGCCGCGTTCAAGCGTCAGCAACTACGCTGAAGCTGGCGGCTGGTTTTGAAGGGGTAAATTGCAATGTGCGGAAAATCAACGTACAGATACTCGACATGGGGCATTGCATCGCTGCTCGCCATCGGCCTGGCGGTGTCAGCGGGATGTTCCAGCAAGCCGCAAAAGGCTCGCTACCTGGCCGCAAACGCAGGTTCAGCCTGCCATGCCAAAGCCTTGCCCACTGCCGGCGAAGGGGGCTTGGCCTGGGGCTCTACCCTGCAGATTGCCCGGCAAAAATCCCTGCACAACTGCATGCGCTATGCCAGTCGATCCGGTGGTACGCCCAACACCTGCAAAGTGGTATTGGCCGACTGTAAATGAGCGGTTTTTCAAGGTGTTCCTGGGGGTAGGCTGAGGCTCTCCCCCAACAATCGGTGAAGAGCCTTTAATACGCCTGCCAGCAGGCAATTAATGCATGTGTTCGTGACCTTGCATGGCTTCAGCATTCAACGCACGTACCGGCGCTTTGATCTCTACGGTCTGCTTCTGGCCCTTGTCATCTTCGATCACCAAGGTCAGCGGCACCTGCTCACCTTCTTTGACCTGCTGTTTGAGCTTCATCAGCATCACGTGATAACCGTTAGGGTCCAGACTCACCGCCTTGCCGGCAGGCAGGTCAACGCTTTCGACCTGCTTCATGCCCATGACGTCGTTGTCCATGGTCATCTGGTGCACCTGGACGATCTCAGCCACCGGCGACTGCACGCTCAGCAGCTTGCTGTTGCTGCTGGCGGTGAGGGTCATGAACGCACCAGTGGATTGCTGGTGGGCCACGGTGGCGCGCACCCAGGCGTCTGTCACGGTGGTTTCCGCCATGGCCGGCAGAGCCAGACCGATCAAGGCCAGTGCGGCCAGGGTACGTTTCACAGGGTTGCAGCGCATTAACACACCTCCATGACAGTGAGCAGGTCTTCTGCGCACTCTTTTGCATTCAGCGAATGAGACAAGCCCAGGCGCAGTTGGCCGCGGGAGTCGAAGACGTAACTGGTCGACGTGTGCGAAATGGTGTAGGTATCGCCAGCAGGCACTTTCTCAAAGAACACACCGAATTCCCTGGCCGCTGCGGCGGTTTCTTCAAGGGTGCCAGACAGCGCCACGAACGAAGGGTCGAAGGCTTTGACATAAGCGTCGAGCACTTCTGGCGTATCGCGCTCAGGATCGAGGCTGATGAACACCACCTGCAAGAAGCCAGCATCGCGCCCCATCAGTTTTTTGATCTGTACCGCGCGCGCCAGCGTGGTCGGGCACACGGCCGGGCACTGGGTAAAACCGAAGAACACCATCGGCATTGAGCCCCAGAAGCTCGACAACGTCCTGACGTTACCTTGGGTATCCTTGAGTTTGAACGAGCGGCCGAGGATCTTGTTGCTCATGTCCTTGCCGTATTTGAAGTCGAGCGCGCCACCGGAGCGGGGGTCGCAACCTGCCAGAACGCCAAGGCTCAGCAGGCTGATCCCGGCCATGACCTGGCGCCGGGTCAGTAAATCAGTCATGTAACCATCCTTTCGGGAAGGTGTTGCGCCTCGCATGCGAGGCCTGTCGAGAAAGCGCGACATTTTGTCATGCGGCTCGGCCAAGGTTCCACCTTCAATCACCCCGTACGTCTGTATCCCTTTATTTTCGGGGTGCGGCCCGTTGTCGCAGAATGTGACAGGAATCTAAACACGACAATTTAGCTCTGGCAATTTCAGCCAGGGTGCACAAAACGGTACACATCCTGCTTGGTGCGCTGCTGCACAGCATAAGCTGCGCTTTTCGTAACGACACATAAGGAAACGTGCCGTGTTCAAACCGCTAGCCATCGCTGCAAGTCTGGGATGTGTGGTGTTGTCATCGGGCGCAAACGCCTACCAATATGGCGAGTACGCCGACACGACCCTGGACCGTTTGATCAACGATTACCCCGGCCGCTATCGCGGTACGGCCAGCTTCGCCGGTGCCACCGACTGGATGCAATCGCGCCTGAGCGAGGGTTACCAAACCCGCCGTCAGGACTTCACCTGGGCCGGTAACCGCAGCGCGCAGAATGTCATTGCCAGTGCACCGGGCATCAACAGCACCTATGTGGTGCTCGGTGCCCATTACGACACCTTTTACGGGCGCCCCACCCTGCAAGGTCTGGATGACAACGCCTCGGGGGCTGCGGTGTTGACCGAGATCGCCCGCAACCTCAGCGGCGTTGCCCTGGAGAACGGCCTGGAAGTGGTCGGCTTTGGTGCCGAGGAAGAAGGCCTGCGCGGCTCGCAAGCCTACGTTGCCGGCCTTGATGAGCGCCAGCGCGCCAACCTGATGGGCATGATCAACCTCGACAGCCTGATAACCGGCGACAAGATGTACGCCCATGCCGCGATCAATAGCGTCGACAACCCAGCGCTCGGCGCCTACCGCGACACGTTGCTACGCATTGCCTCGGAACTGAAAATTCCGCTGTTCACCAACCCCGGACTGAACCCCCACTACCCCGCCGGTACCGGCTGTTGCAGCGATGGCGAAAGTTTCAATGGCCTCAACATCCCGGTGCTGTTCATCGAGGCGACCAACTGGGAATTGGGCGACCTCGACGGCTACCAGCAAACCGACAACTCGGCCATTCCCGGCGGCTCCACCTGGCACGACCCGAGCCTGGACAATCAACAGGTGCTGACCGACGCCTTCGGCCAGGCGCATATCGACCAGCGCCTGCGCGACTTCTCCCGGCTGCTCACGCGCCTGGTCCTGGAGCTGACCAACGCCGACCTGCTCGCCTCCAACGCCTCCGGTGCGGCCATGGCGCGGCAGATGGAAGACCAACTGCAACGTCAGCACCAGGCCCTGACCCGTCTGCATGACCGGCGCTGGCTGGCTCTGCAGGTTGGCAACCGGCCAACCGGCAGTTTTGACGGTGAAGTCGGTGTCGAAGGCGAGGTCTCCCCCGAGAGTGGCTTCGATGCACCGGGCAATCCAGACGCCAAGCGTGTGGGTGTCCATGCCTTGGGCGACTACCGGCTCAATGATGCCTTGACCCTTGGCGCCAGCGTGAGCTTCGAGCGCAGCCGCGACTCCCTGGAACATGGCGGACGCCTTGAGGGCGATGCCTGGCAGCTCGGGCTGTTCGCCTTGCTCAACGATGGCGGCCCAACCTGGCTCGGAGGCGAAATCAGCGCTGGCCATACCCGCTTCGACAGCAAGCGCGCCGTCTACATCCAGGCCAATAACGGCCCTGTGTTGCTCGACCAGCGTTTGTCCGGCGACACCTCCGCCTGGTTCGCCGGCGCGCGGCTCGACGGCGGCTATGACTTCAGTGTGGGCGAGCTCAAGACCGGCCCAGTGGCCGGACTGGATTACATGCACTATCGCATCGACGACTTCAGTGAAGACGACGATTTGCGCACCGCCCTGGACTATCAGGAACAGGACTACGACGCCCTTGAAGCCAGCCTCGGCTGGCGCCTGCACGGCACCCTCTCCGTCGCAGGCATGGCACTGCAGCCCTATGCCAGTGTGCGTTGGGTGCGTGAGTTGGCCGATGGCCGCCTGGAGGACATCGACCTGACCAGCAATGCCGATGGGCGTATACGTGTCGCCGACATGGGCAGTGTCGACAAGGATTTCGGTCGTGCACAGCTGGGTGGACAGTTGATGGTGACCGAGCAATTGGGCGTATTTGCCGAAGTGAACAGCCGCTTTGCCCACAGCGAGGGCGATCAGACTGGCTATTCGCTTGGTCTGCAGTGGATGTTCTGAGCGCCTGACAGACGACCTCGATCTCCATTACCATATCGGCCTTCGGGCGCAGCCCCTGCTGCGCCCAACCGATTAAGTCCTAGCCATGCCTTTCGAACTTAGCGTAGATCTGACCACCCTCGCCATTCTTGCCGCCGTCGCCTTTGTTGCCGGGTTCATCGATGCCATCGCCGGTGGCGGCGGCTTGCTGACCACTCCCGCCCTGCTTACCGCCGGGATGCCGCCGCACCTGGTGCTGGGCACCAACAAACTCAGCTCGACCTTCGGCTCGGCCACCGCCAGTTTCACCTACTACCGGCGCAAGTTGTTCCATCCGGCGCAGTGGCGCCACGCCCTGGTCGGCACCTTTGTCGGTGCGCTGATCGGCGCGGTGGTAGCGCATTACCTGCCAGCTGAGTGGCTGAACAAGATGTTGCCGGTGATCGTCTTCCTCTGCGGCGTATACCTGCTGTTTGGCGGCACGCCCAAGGCACCGCTGGATGCCGATGTACCGGTGAAGAAAAAATGGCAGCTGCCCCAGGGCCTGACCCTGGGCTTCTATGACGGTGTCGCCGGGCCAGGCACGGGGGCGTTCTGGACCGTCAGCACTCTGCTGCTCTACCCCATCGACCTGGTCAAGGCCAGTGGCGTGGCGCGCAGCATGAACTTTGTCAGCAACGCTGCAGCGCTGTCGGTGTTCATCTTTTCCGGTCAGGTCGACTGGCTGGTGGGCTTGTCGATGGGCTCGGCGCTGATGGTCGGTGCCTTCTTCGGCGCCCGCACCGCCATCAGCGGCGGCAGCAAGTTCATCCGCCCGGTGTTCATCACCGTGGTGTTGGCGCTGACCGTGCGCCTAGCCTGGCAGCACTGGTTCGGCCAGGCCTAAGCGCCGCGCCACGTACAGATCGATCAGGTAACGGGCAATCGAGCGCCCCGCCGGCAACGGCGGCAGCGCATCGACCCGGAACCACTGGGCGTCTTCGATCTCGTCCACCTGCATGACAATCTCGCCCCCGGCATACTCGGCATGAAAGCCGAGCATCATCGAATGCGGGAACGGCCAGCACTGGCTGCCGACATACTGGATGTTCTGGACCTCGATCGCCACTTCCTCGCGCACCTCACGCACCAGGCAATCCTCGGCCGACTCGCCGGGCTCGGCAAAGCCGGCCAGGGTGCTGTAGACCCCGGTGACAAAACGCGGTGAACGCGCCAGAAGGATTTCATCACCACGAGTGATCAGCACGATCATGCTCGGCGAGATGCGCGGATAGCTGCGCAGGTCGCAGGGCTGACAGTACATCGCCCGCTCCCACTGAATCTGACTCATGGCCTGGCCGCAGCTGCCGCAAAAGCGGTGCTCACGAGCCCAGGTGGCGATCTGTGCGGCATAACCGAGGATCTTGTAGGTGTCGAAGTCACCTTCGAGCATGAACTGGCGCAAGCCGCGCCAGCTGCAACCGGTCACGGCCTGTGGCCCCTTGAGTTCCAGCAAGTACACCGGCTGGCCATCGAAATGGCCGATGCCATGCTCAAACAGCACCTCCAGATCCTGGCGCTTGAGCCAGTCGCGCGCAAACAGCGCGCCGTTATCATCGACCAGGAAGCCCTCGCTGCAGCGAGCGACCGCCCAGCCGCCAGCGAGGTTTGGGTCCAGTACCGCGGTGGTCCAACGCACAGCCATGTTCCGGTTCCTTGCGTGGGCCCGCCGCTGCAATCAGTCGGCGAACTCGGGTTTCTGTTTGCTCATATGGGCCGCCACGGCTACCCGCAGGTCAGTGGATTGCAACATGGCGGCGTTCCAGGTGGCAATGTATTCCAGGCCATCGTCGATGCGGTGATCGCGCATATAGCTGAGCATTTCCTTGGTGCCAGCCACGGCAATCGGGGATTTTCCCGCAATTTCAGCGGCAATGGCAAAGACACCTTCGAGCAATGCGTCATGGTCAGCGTAGACCCGGTTGACCAGGCCAATACGCTGAGCCTCGTCGGCCTCGACGTTGCGCCCGGTGTAGGCCAGCTCACGCAAGATGCCATCGCCAATAATCCGTGGCAGGCGCTGCAAGGTGCCGACATCAGCGGCCATGCCCATGTCGATTTCCTTGATCGAGAATTGGGCATCGGTGCTGCAGTAGCGCATGTCGCAGGCTGAGATGAGGTCGATGGCGCCGCCAATGCAGTAACCGTGGATCGCCGCCAGCACCGGCTTGCGGCAGGTATCGACGGCATTGAACGAAGCCTGCAAACGCAGAATGGTTTTACGCAGCAATCGGGCATTGCGGCCCACATCCTTGCCCAACTCGTTGGCCAGCGAAGCCAGCATCATCAGGTCAATGCCAGCGGAAAAATGCTTGCCGGCACCGCTGATCACCACTGCGCGCACGGCATCGGTCTCATCGATCCACTGGAAGATCTCGACGATTTCGCTCCAGAACGCCGCGTTCATCGCGTTGTACTTTTCCGGGCGATTGATCTGTACATGGGCGATATTGTTATTCAGTTCGACCTTGAATGCCTGGTAGTCGGTCACAGCGCTCTCCTTGAGGGGGCAGGATAATCGCAGGACTATATCAAGGCCCAAGGGCCGAGCTAGACCGCGCTTGTGCCAAAACCGGGACTTTTACCTTGATCTAACGGCCTGTATCCGGCACCTTGCGCTCCTGTTGAATTATTAGGATACATTTTCATGTCCCGCTCCCTGGCCGGCGCCCTGGCCCATAACTTTCTCGGACAATCGCCGCGCTGGTACAAGGCCACGCTGTGCCTGTTCCTGTTGCTCAACCCGCTGTTGCTGTTCACCCTCGGCCCGGTGGTGACCGGTTGGGTGCTGGTAATCCAGTTCATCTTCACCCTGGGCATGGCCCTCAAGTGCTACCCGTTGATGCCTGGCGGCTTGCTGGTCGCTGAGGCGCTGGTACTGGGCATGACCACGCCGCAGGCGCTGTACGATGAACTTCAGCACAACTTCCCGGTGATCCTGCTGCTGATGTTCATGGTCGCTGGCATTTACTTCATGAAGGACCTGCTGCTGTTCGTGTTCTCGCGGATCCTTCTCGGGGTGCGCTCCAAGGCGCTGCTGGCCTTGCTGTTCTGCTTTCTCTGCGCGTTTCTCTCGGCGTTCCTCGATGCCCTGACGGTGACCGCAGTGATCATCAGTGCGGCGGTCGGTTTCTACTCGGTGTACCACCGTGTCGCCTCGGGCAACAACCCGCGCGAAGACTCGGACCTGGACAGTGATCAGGACATCGCCCAACTGCAGCGCGATGACCTGCAACAGTTTCGCGCGTTCCTGCGCAGCCTGTTGATGCACGGCGCCGTCGGCACCGCCCTGGGTGGCGTCTGCACCCTGGTCGGCGAACCACAGAACCTGCTGATCGGCCATGAAATGGGCTGGCACTTCGCTGAGTTCTTCCTCAAGGTCGCCCCGGTATCGCTGCCGGTGTTGGCCGCAGGCCTGGTGACCTGTGTCCTGCTGGAGAAGCTGCGTTGGTTCGGTTACGGCACCTTGCTGCCCGACAATGTACGCCAGGTACTGGCTGCCTATGCGGCCGAAGACGACGCCCAGCGCACCACCCAGCAACGTGCCGCCTTGCTGGTGCAAGGCCTGGCAGCGTTGATCCTGATTATCGGTCTGGGCTTGCACATCGCCGAGGTGGGGCTGATTGGCCTGTTGGTGATCGTACTGATCACCGCCTTCACCGGCATCACCGATGAACACCGTTTGGGCCGCGCGTTCCAGGACGCCATGCCGTTCACCGCATTGCTGGTGGTGTTCTTTGCGGTGGTCGCGGTCATTCATGACCAGCAGCTGTTCACTCCGCTGATCCAGTGGGTGCTGACACTGCCAACCGACCAGCAACCAGGCATGCTGTTCATCGCCAACGGCGTGCTCTCGGCCATCAGCGACAACGTGTTCGTGGCCACCATCTACATCACCGAGGTCAAACAGGCGTTCCTCAACGGCCATATGAGCCGTGAGCACTTCGAGACCCTGGCGGTGGCCATCAACACCGGCACCAACCTGCCAAGTGTCGCAACCCCCAATGGCCAGGCGGCGTTTCTGTTCCTGCTGACCTCCGCGATCGCACCGCTGATTCGCCTGTCGTATGGGCGGATGGTGTGGATGGCCTTGCCCTACACCGTGGTGATGGGCGGGCTGGGCTGGTGGGCGGTGACGTACTGGCTCTAACGTTATGTGAGCTATGCGCCATAGACCGGCAACGGCTGGCGCTAGACCGAATTCGGGCGCCAGCTGAGCTATCAAGCCGCCTGCGCTCACACCCGTCGTGCCCATCCAATACCCTAGGAGCCCGATTTGTCTGCCCCGCCACCCTCGTGGATACGATCACCGCTGCGCGCCCTGCGTCATCGACTCGCCATCAGTGCACAGGCCGACGCCGACAGCGCTGCCACCGTTCGTCAGCATTTTCGCCACAAGGCCGCTGCCCAAGGCTACACCTTGAGCCAGGGTCAACGGCTGGTGATCGACCAGATGGCAACCCAAGCCGCGGCCCTGGCCAGCGGCCGGGCCCGCAGCCTGTACCTGTATGGCGCGGTCGGGCGCGGCAAAAGTTGGCTGCTGGACGGTTTCTTTCAGGCCTTGGCACAGACGCCGAAGCGCCGCGTGCACTTTCACGACTTCTTCGCCCGGCTGCATCAGGGCATGTTCGAGCACCGCCAACAGCAAGATGCCCTGGCCTGCACTCTCGATGAACTGCTCGAAGACTGCCAGGTGCTGTGCTTTGACGAATTCCATGTGCATGACATTGGCGATGCGATGCTGATCACCCGGCTGTTCCAGGCCCTGTTCGAGCGCGGTGTTTTCCTCCTGGTGACCTCCAACTACGCACCCGCAGGTTTGCTGCCCAACCCCCTCTACCACCAGCGTTTCGAGCCGGTGATCCGGTTAATCAACAGCCGCATGCAGGTGCTTGAGGTCGGTGGCGAGCAGGATTACCGCAGTCTTCCCACTGCCGCCAGCCAGCAGCGTTTCACCCTGGGGCATTACCTTTGCCCGGGGAGCGCAGCGCAACGTCAGGCTTTGCAACTGCCGGTGCTCAGTGCCGTGCCAATACCCCTGCAAGTCGGTAAACGCCAACTGCAAGCCAGGCTCATAGAGCAGAACACCCTGGGGTTCGATTTTGCCCAACTATGTGAACAACCCACAGCGGTCATCGACTACCTGGAACTGGCCCGGCGTTTCGACCACTGGATCATCGACGGCCTGCCGCGCCTGGAAGACTGCTCGGTGGCCGAGCAGCAGCGCTTTATCAATCTGGTGGATGTGCTCTATGACCAGGACAAGCACCTGGTGCTGATCGGCCAGTTGCCACTGGCCGAAAGCCTTGGAGGCAGCGCGAGCGACCTGGCGCGTACCCGTAGCCGGCTTGGGCAGTTGCGCCAGCAGCGGTAACCCATCGCGGTCTCACCCGGCCCGGGCAAAATCCGCCAGCACCGCCTCGATTTCCCCAAGCACGGCCGGGTCATCGAGGGTCGAGGGCGGCATGTAGGCTTGCTGGTCAGCGATCTTGCGCAGCACCGCGCGCAGTATCTTGCCGGAACGAGTCTTGGGCAGGCGCTTGACCACCCTTACCTGGTTGAAACACGCCAAGGCACCAATTTGCTCGCGCACACTGGCCACCAGTTCGCTCTGCAAGGCCGCTTCGCTGAGGCCCTGACCATCCTTGAGTACCACCAGGGCCAAGGGCACCTGCCCTTTGATTTCATCGTGGACGCCGATCACCGCGCACTCGGCGACGGCCGGATGGCGGGCGACCAGGTCCTCCATTTCCCCGGTGGACAGCCGATGCCCGGAGACGTTGATGACATCGTCGGTGCGGCCCATGATGTAGACGAAGCCATCGTCGTCCAGGTAGCCGCCGTCGCCCGTGTGATAGTAGCCAGGATAAGTGCTGAGGTAAGCGTCCAGGTAGCGCTGGTGATCGCCCCACAGTGTCTGGCTGCAACCGGGCGGCAATGGCAGGGCAATGACGATGGCACCCTGGTGGTTGGCATCGAGCAAGTGCCCGTCGTCATCGAGCACCCGCACGTGATAACCCGGCACCGCGCGATTGCTGGAGCCCGGGCGCGCCGCGCTACCGTCCAGACCTACGCAAGGCGCAGTGACCGGCCAGCCAGTTTCGGTTTGCCACCAGTGGTCGTGGACCGTCTTGCCGCTGGTCGACTCCAGCCACTGATGGGTGCTGGAATCGAGTTTCTCGCCGGCCAGAAACAGCTGACGCAGAGAACTCAGGTCATAGCGGCGCAACAACTCGCCTTCGGGGTCTTCCTTGCGAATCGCGCGCATGGCGGTCGGGGCGCAAAACAGGCCGTTAACCCGGTACTGTTCGACCACCCGCCAATACACACCGGCATCGGGCGTGCGGATCGGTTTGCCTTCATAGAACACAGTGGTGCAGCCGTTCATCAGCGGACCGTAGACGATCAGTGAATGACCAACCACCCAGCCGACATCGGATATTCCCCACCAGACATCCCCTGCCTGCATGCCGTAGATGTGGCGCATGGCAAAGCGCAGGGCCACCGCATTGCCGCCGTTTTCGCGGACGATGCCCTTGGGTTTACCCGTGGTGCCTGAGGTGTACATGATGTAGAGCGGATCGGCTGCGGCCATCTCGACCGGTGCCACCGGAGTTGCCCCGGCGACTGCCAGTTGCCAGTCCAGATCCCGATCTTCGACCAGGCTGGCCAACGCTTGCGGGCGCTGCTGCACCAACACCTGGCGCGGTGGGTGTTTGGCCAGTTGCAATGCGCGGTCTACCAGCGGTTTGTATTCGATGACGCGGTCGAACTCCAGCCCGCAGGAGGCCGTCAGCAACAGCTTGGGCCGGGCATCATCGATACGCAATGCCAGCTCATTGGCGGCGAAGCCACCGAATACCACGGAGTGCACCGCGCCGATCCGCGCGCAGGCCAACATGGCCATGGCCGCCTGAGGCACCATGGGCATATAAATGATCACCCCGTCACCCTTCTCCACACCCAGCGAACGCAGCAACCCGGCCAGGCGCGCCACTTCATCGCGTAATTGTGTGTAGGTGAACGCTTGCTGGCTGCCGGTTACTGGTGAATCGTAGATCAGCGCTGTCTGTTCGCCGCGCCCCTGTTCGATCTGGTAATCCAGGGCCAGGTAGCAACTGTTCAGACGCCCGTCGGCAAACCACTGATGGGTGCCGTCGGGGTTTTCAGTAAGGGGGATCAGTGGCTTGCGATACCAGGCCAAATGCTCGGCCTGCTCGGCCCAGAATGCGCCAGGATCGGCAATGGAGTGAGCGTAACTGTGCTGATAGGTCATCGATTCAAAACCCTGAACTTGTTGTTATATATAAAGGGCGAGCATCGAGTATGGACCGCAAAGGTCAGTCTGCCATGGGACTTAAGTCGCATGCGCCGCGCCGATTGTCGCTATCATGGCCGCCGCGTTTTCTACACTGGGCCCGTTTGCACCCCATGCACACTCTCGACGATCTCAAGGCCGGGCGACTGGCAGGCGTTACCCGTCTCAATTTGCAGTGCGGGCTTGAGCATTTCCCGAAGGAAATCTTCGACCTGGCTGACAGCCTGGAAATCCTCAACCTGACCGGCAACCGCCTCAGTGAGTTGCCTGAGGATCTCGGCCGTCTGCACAAGCTCGAGGTGTTGTTTTGCTCAGACAACCGCTTCACCCAGTTGCCTGAAAGCATCGGCCACTGCCCAGCCCTTGAAGTGCTCGGGTTCAAAAGCAATCGCATTGAGCAGGTCAGTCCGGCCGCCCTGCCCCGACGTTTGCGCGCGTTAATCCTTACCGACAACTGCATCAGCGCCTTGCCCGAGGCGTTGGGCGATTGCCCGGATCTGCAAAAACTGATGCTGGCTGGCAACCGCCTGCGCGAGCTGCCTCAAAGCCTTGCCCGTTGCCACAAACTTGAACTGCTGCGCATCGCCGCCAACCACCTGCAAGCACTCCCGGACTGGCTCCTGCAACTGCCGCGCCTGGCCTGGTTGGCCTACGCCGGCAACCCGTTGCCAGCGCCCTATTGCGCCCCCGAGGACGCAGGCCACTGTCCGCGCATTGACTGGCAACACATCAGCCTTGCCCACGTGCTAGGTCAAGGCGCCTCCGGGGTGATCTACCAGGCCAACTGGCAGCAGCAAGACGCAGCGGTGGCGGTCAAACTGTTCAAAGGCCAGATGACCAGCGACGGCTCACCGCTCAACGAGATGCGCGCGTGCATTGCCGCCGGTGATCACCCGCAATTGGTACGCCTGGCCGGACGCATCGATAACCATCCCGAGCAATTGCCGGCCCTGGTGATGCAACTGATCGAGCCGAGCTGGTTCAACCTCGCCGGGCCACCGAGCCTGCAGGCGTGTACCCGTGATACCTACGCCAGCGAGCGCCGCCTGAGCTTGTCAGCAGTCAAACGTGTAGCCGCTGCCATCGCCTCGGTCAGCGAGCACCTGCACCGTCGTGGCATCACCCATGGCGACTTGTATGCGCACAACATCCTCGCCAATGAGCAGGGCCAGTGCCTGCTCGGCGACTTTGGTGCAGCGTCGTTCCATGCCGCCGATGGCGGCCCAACGGCGGCGGCGTTGCAGCGCATCGAGGTGTTGGCATTCGGGGTGTTGCTGGGTGAACTGCTGGCCTGTTGCGAGGACGATTGCTCGTCCCTGCGAGCCCTGCAGCGGCGCTGCGTACAGCCTGAGGTACTGCTGCGGCCCGCGTTTGAGCAGATCAGCCAGCAGTTGCAGAAGATCGCTACACCCTAAGCGGCGCTGGCGTGTCAGAACTTGACCAGCGCCTGCACCACCACCCCCAGCACTTGCGTCTGTTGGGTAAACAAGGCCTTGGGGTAGGTCGGGTTAAGCGGTTTCAGATAGCCCTGACCGCCTTCCTCGATCAACTGCCGAAACACTGGGATCTTGCTGTCTGGCGAGCGCGCGATGACCAGCGTGCCCGGTTCAGCGTCAAGCCCGCTGTCCACCAGAATCAACATGCCCTGCGGCACACTCAAGCCCATCGGCGCGGTCATCGCATCGCCTTCAACTCGCAACCAGTACCCTCGCCCTTGTGCCGCATAGTCGCTCGACTGCTGGGCGCAGGAATCTGGCGTCTGCTCAGGCTGCAGATCGGTCCAACTCAAGATCGGATAACGAAAATACAATTCGTGTCGATGGCCATCGGCGCCGGTGACCGCAGCAGGGAAGCTCGATGTTTCATAAACACCACTGCTTTCCTTCAGCTGATGGGGATAGACAATTTGCAGCGGCGCAAACCCCAGCTCGACCAGAATCTGATTGAGCACGCGCAATTTTGGCTCACGTTCGCCGCGTAGCCAATGGCCCACAGCGCCCTGAGTGACGCCGATGCGTTCGGCGAGATGTTCCTGCGTGACCTTCAGTTCACGCATTCTGGCTTTAACCAGTTCAGTCCAATTATCCATCGCTGGCACGATACGGACTGCCCTTTGGCACTCAATACACAAATTGTAGTATTTAAAAATTAGAGACAACTACAAATCGTATTAGTATTTAGCCAAACCGTTAATTGCTCACTCACAAGGCAGGCAGCCACATGAAAAAGCCCTCCTCTGAAAGGGATCTTCCGCTGAACAACGAAACGCTGAGCAACAGCGATGCCGCCCGCCGCGCCCTGGATTTTTACCTGAACCCCGCGCCACCTGCCGTGTCATTGCATGAATGCTTGTTGGTACCGCGCGAAGGCCTGAACGAGACCCAGACCACCGAGCACGCGGCCGAGTTACTGCGCTGCGCAGCCGCTACCGCCCACGAGTCGGCCAACAGCTTGCAAGGGATGCACCGGGATCTGGCGCTGACGGTGATGCACATGATCAACATGGCCCGGACAGTGTTAGAACACGCGCCAAGCGCTCAGCCGCGGCCTTGAGCAACTGCGCCAAGGCGCTAAACGTGGGAAGTGCCGGGATAACGGCGCTAGAGCCGTCGATAGTGCGAGGGAGCGCATTCGGTAAAAGTTTTTTACGGAATGGCAGAAAATTCATTTGACTTGCAAATGATAACGATTATTATTGCTCACAACTGGTCGCGAGACTGGTTGGATAAACTGAAAGCCCTTAGGTCGGACTCTCAGATTATCTCCTCATCAGGCTAATCACGGTTTTTGACCCGGCTTTTTGCCGGGTCTTTTTTTTGGGCTCTTCAGGCTAATGAAGGCGGGTGTTGCTTGAATGGCCGCGATGATAGCAAATGAATGTCGCAGGGTGAAGCAGGCAGACGCGCTTTGCCGAATTAGCACTTGAGAATCAATCTCGTTACTACTAAGCTATTGTCGCGTCATGGAGGACGCCCCCTCCCCTTATTCAGCAAGGAGCTTGTACTTGACCCGTCTATTGCTGCCCCTTGAGCATCACCCCCATTCCCAGAACCTCGCTGACGATACCTTGCTCGCGCAGCTTAAACAGTTGCCGCGCCGTGTTCAGCAGGTGTTCCTGCTCAGCCGCCTCGATCAACTGAGTTTTGCCGCCATCGCCGAGCGTCTGGGCCTGCCTGCGCTCACCGTCGAGCGCCACATGAACCAAGCCCTGCAATGCGTACGCCCCGAACGTGACGCGGTGGCCAGTGTGGCGGGCCAATGGTATGTACGCCTGCAAAGCCCGCAGGTTACCGCCAGCGAACGGATTGACTTTCGCCGTTGGCTCGACGTCTCCCCAGCGCATCGCGAAGCTTTTCATGCCACCGAACTGCGCTGGCGCACCCTTCTGGCTCCGGCCCGGCAGCTGGGCCATGACGCCTGGTACCGGCAACCCCGTACAGCGCTATCCATTGGCGGCTGCTCTGTGGCGATCGGCCTGGCCCTGGCGGCAGTGGCAGCGATCGGTTTCTGGTCCTGAGCCAGGCGTGTAGAGTGACGGTTACAACAACTCCACAGGAGCCTGGTGATGACCCTGACGCTATCCCCCCTGCACATCGATTGCGACTTTGATTCCGGCAACATCCTGATTAACGATGCCACTGACCCCAGCCGTACGCGCCTGGCAATTCGTCCTGACAGCCGCAGCGATCATTTTCAGTGGTTTCACTTCAAGGCCAGTGGCCTGACCCCAGGCCAAGTGCATACCTTCGTACTGGAAAACGCCGGTCAGTCTTCTTACAACCAAGCCTGGAAGGGCTATCAGGCGGTAGCGTCTTACGATCAGCAACAGTGGTTCCGGGTGCCCACCCAGTTTGACGGCAAGGCCCTGAGCTTTGACCTGAAGGCTGAACAGCCACAGGCTTGGTTTGCCTATTTCGAGCCCTACCCCCGCGCGCGCCACAATCAACTGATCGAGCGTGCTACTCGCCTGCCTGGCGTTGAATTGCTGGCTACCGGTCGCAGCGTTGAAGGGCGGGACATTCCGTTGCTGCGCGTCGGCGACGGAGCGCCTGGCAAGCGCAAGATCTGGATCATCGCCCAGCAGCACCCGGGCGAGCACATGGCCGAATGGTTCATGGAGGGCGTGATCGAGCGTCTGGAGCACAATGACCCGAGCGTGGCGGCGCTGCTGCATCAGGCTGACCTGTATTTGATCGCCAACATGAACCCGGACGGCGCCGTGCACGGCCACCTGCGCACCAACGCTGCAGGCCAGGACCTTAACCGTGCCTGGCAAAGCGCAAGCACCGACAAGAGCCCGGAAGTGTTTTTCGCCCAACTGCAAATGAAACAGCATGGCGTCGATATGTTCCTCGACGTGCATGGCGATGAGGAAATCCCTCATGTGTTTACCGCCGGCTGCGAAGGCAATCCGGGTTACACCCCACGCCTGGCCGACCTGGCAAAAACCTTCCGCGACAGCCTGTGCAAGCGCACTGTCGATTTCCAGCAAGCCCACGGCTACCCGCGTTCGGCGCCCGGCCAGGCCAACCTGACCCTGGGCGCCAACAGCGTCGGCCAGGCCTATGATTGCCTGTCGCTGACCCTGGAGATGCCATTCAAGGACCATGACGACGCGCCCAACCCACAAACCGGCTGGAATGGCTTGCGCTCAAAAGCATTGGCCAGCGCTGTGCTGGATGTCCTTGGGCAGATGGTCGACACCCTGCGCTGAGTAGTGCCGCCCCTGCCGGGCGGTCAAGCCTGACCGTGGGCCTTGTGCTTGAGCTTCTCGGTGTCGACCCGCACGAACACCGAGTCAGCGGTCACGGTCAGCACATCGCCGGCCCAGACTTCGCAGATCACCCGACTCTTGCGCCCTACTTCGCCTTCAACCCGGGCTTTGAGCAACAGCTCGACGCCCATGGGCGTGGGTTTGAGGTAGGTCAGGCTCAGTTGACCGGTTACGCAGTCGATACGTGGCAAGCTCCCCGGCTCACGCCCTTCGGCGCGGTAGTGATAGGCCATGGCTGCCCAGTTGCTGTGGCAATCGACCAGCATGGCCAGCAGGCCGCCATAGACCAGCCCCGGCCAACCGAGGAAGGTACTGTCGGGTGAGTGCCGGCAGACCAGGTGCACAGCATCCTCGTCCCAATAGCTTTTCACGTGCAAGCCACTGGCATGCGAGCAGCCGCAGCCGTAGCAGACGCCTTCGGGCGCGGCCAGTTCCTGTAGGGAAAGGAGGTGATCGTTCATAAGCTTCCTGGTTGTCTGTGTTAGAGGGAAAGCGCTGCCGATAGTACCGCTGTGTAACGCAAAAGCCCATGAACAGGTCATGGACTTTGTTCAGCGCACAGGGCCGGGCTAGGCGCCTTTACCTGAAGGCAACGGTTGCTTCGACAGGCCATGGCTTGCTGATTTTCGTCGGGTCAACGAGATCAGCAGGATCGCCAGGGTCACCCCAGCGGTCATCAGTGTTTCGTAGCGGTAGGCCGGGCTGATCAGCATGTAACCCAGCACCGTGACAATCAGGCCGATCACCAGCCAGGTCAGCCACGGAAACAGCCACATCTTGAACGCCAGCTCCGTGCCTTCGCGATCATTGATGGCGCGCATACGCAGCTGCGACACGGCGATCACCAGGTACACCAGCAAAGCAATGGCGCCGGTGGTCGAAAGCAAAAAGCCAAAGACCTTGCCAGGGAACACGTAGTTGACCAAGCAGCCGGCAAAACCGGCAAAGGTTGAGAGAATCACCGCCACTGTCGGCACACCGTTGCCGGAAATGCGCTTGGTCATCGGCAGAGCCTCCCCCCGTGAACCCAACGAATAGAGCATCCGCGACGCAGTGTACAGGCCCGAGTTCATGCAGCTGGTTACCGCTACCAGCACCACCAGATCGACCAGTAACTTGGCCCCCGGCACGTTCAGTACTTCCAGCACCCGCTGGAACGAACCTACACTTTTGAGCCCCGGATCGTTCCAGGCCACCAGCGAAACAATGAAGAAGATCGAGACGATATAGAAGATCGCAATGCGGTAGACCACCAGGTTAGTGGCCTTGCGAATCTTCTCTTTGGGATTGGACGTTTCGTCGGCGGCAATGGTGACGATCTCCGCGCCGAAGAACGAGAAGATGGTCACCAGCACACCACCGAGCACCGCACCAAAGCCATTGGGCATGAAGCCGCCGTTGGCCCACAAATGGCTGACCCCGGAGGTTTGCTGCGCCAAGGGCCAGACACCAAACACCGCCAGGCTGCACACCACAATGAAGGCGATGATCGCCACCACCTTGATCAAGGCAAACCAATACTCGAACTCACCGAAGTTCTTCACGCTGATCAGATTGGTGCACGACAGCACGAGCATGATCAGGAAGGCAAACAGCCAGGATGGCAGCGCCGGGAAATAGGCATGCAGGATATCGGCCCCGGCTATCGCTTCGACCGGAATGATCAGCACCCAAAACCACCAATACAACCAACCGATGGTAAAGCCGGCCCAAGGGCCAATGGCCTGGCTTGCGTAGGTCGAGAACGAGCCGCTATTGGGATTGGCGATGGCCATTTCGCCGAGCATGCGCATCACCAGCAGTACCAACAGGCCGGTCATTGCATAAGAGATGAGAATCGCCGGGCCGGCCGTGGCGATGGCGGTGGAAGAGCCGATGAACAATCCGGCACCGATGATCCCGGCAATGGAAATCATCGACACCTGACGGGATGTCAAACCGTGTTGTAGCGAACGCTGTTTCTTTTGTTGTAGCGATGCCATGTTCAACCCTCAACTGGGTATGCCGCTGCACAACAGGCGCAGCCGGCAGGGTTAGAGCAGTAATTGTGAGTAGCGGTGGTGACGGTTGTTGTTGTCGGCGGCCCGTCCCAAGCCGAAATAAGTGCCCTCCTGGACTCGGGTAACGGGCGGTTAAAAACGCTCGGTTAGTTACCCTGACAGTGGGTCAGTATCAATCCGCAGCGTCGACCTCACAAACGACCTTTTAGAAGCACATAATTCCATAAAGGAATGAAATACAATTTTCCGGCTGTTTAGATGACCCTAAAACAGGATAATTCTTCGCAACAACACTTGCAGAAGCCTGCTTCACATCCAGAATTACAGGAATGACAGCAATCGATTAATTCGTTTGTGCACAGCACAGTGCAACCGTTTATATAGCGGCATAACTTGCAGAGGCCGCGTGCACATGAGCCACGAACATATCAGTCAGTCCATTTCCGTAGTTCATCCCATCACACTGTCCCACGGTAAAAATGCCGAAGTGTGGGATACCCAGGGCAAACGCTATATTGATTTCGTTGGCGGTATTGGCGTGTTGAACCTGGGCCATTGCAATCCGCCGATTGTCGCCGCGATCCAACAACAAGCCACACGCCTTACGCACTACGCATTCAATGCCGCCGGGCATGAGCCCTACATCGACCTGATGAAGCGCCTGGCAGCCTTTGTACCGGTTTCCTACCCACTGAGCGGGATGCTCACCAACAGTGGTGCCGAGGCGGCAGAAAACGCCCTGAAGATTGCCCGTGGTGCCACCGGCAAAACCGCGATCATCGCCTTTGACGGCGGTTTTCATGGGCGCACCCTGGCTACCCTGAACCTCAATGGCAAGGTCGCACCGTACAAGCAGCGAGTAGGTGTATTGCCCGGGCCGGTCTATCACCTGCCCTACCCGAGTGTCGATACCGGCGTCAGCAGTGACCAGGCGGTGCAGGCCCTGGAGCGCCTGTTCAGCGTCGAAATCGACGTCAATGAAGTGGCGGCGGTGATCCTCGAACCGGTCCAGGGTGAAGCCGGCTTCCTGGCCATGGACCCGGCCTTTGCCCACGTGCTGCGCAGCGTTTGCGACGCCCACGGCATTCTGATCATTGCCGACGAAATCCAGTCCGGGTTTGGTCGCACCGGCCAGCGCTTCGCTTTCCCACGCCTGGGTATCGAACCGGATCTGCTGCTGCTGGCCAAAAGCATTGCTGGTGGCATGCCGTTGGGTGCGGTTCTGGGGCGCAAGGCGCTACTCGACAACTTGCCCAAAGGCGGTCTCGGCGGTACTTACTCAGGTAACCCAATGGCCTGTGCAGCGGCCCTGGCGACGCTCGATCAAATGAGCGATGCCAACCTTGCCAGCTGGGGTGAGCTGCAGGAAACGGCCATTGTCAGCCGCTACCAGCGCTGGCAGGCGCAACAACTTTCACCATACCTGGGGCGCCTCACCGGCACCGGCGCAATGCGCGGCATTGAACTGGTCGACGCCAACGGCGCACCGGCCTCGGCACAGCTGGCGCAACTGCTCCAATCGGCGAGAGAGGCCGGGTTGCTGCTGATGCCCAGTGGCAAGGCGCGGCACATCATCCGCCTGCTGGCTCCGCTGACCATCGAAGCTGCTGTACTCAACGAGGGCCTGGATATTCTTGAGGGGTGCCTGGCCCGGTTGCATTGACCTGACGCCAGCGAGGGCCAATCATTCAGCAAACGGGTGATGTTCCAGGAGACGCTCATGCTCGAAGGACTGGTCCTCGCGGTCTTGATTGGCCTGACAGCCACTGCCCTGGCCGACCTGTGGACGCTGTTTCAACAGCGAGTACTGGGTACACCCGGGCCGAACTGGGCCCTGGTCGGTCGCTGGGTCGGGCATATGCAAAGCGGGCGCTTCGTCCATACCAGCATCGCCAAGGCTCAGGCGCTACCGGGCGAGCGGGTGCTGGGTTGGTCCATGCACTACGCCATTGGCATTGTGTTTGCCGCGCTACTGCTGGCGCTCAATGGCGTGGAGTGGGTGCGTCAGCCGACCCTGTTACCCGCCCTGGCGCTGGGAATAGCCACGGTACTGGCGCCCTTCCTGATCATGCAACCCGGCATGGGCGCAGGCCTTGCCGCGTCGAAAACCCCAAATCCTCCCGCCGCACGTGCCCGCAGCTTGCTGGCGCATATCGTCTTCGGCATTGCCTTGTACCTGGCGGGTTTGCTGTGGTCGGCGGTGCTGGCCTGAGGCAATTAACGCAAAGACGTTACAGGCCAAGTTCCTGCGGGGTGAGCATGTCGCACTCGAAGGCAATCCAGCCGCCTTCCAGCTCCGCATGGCCATTGACGATCGGGCCGTAGTAACTCAGGCCGCTGTCCAGGGTCACGCAGATGTGCGTGGCCTTGTCCGGTGCGGCCAGAGCACCGACGAAATGGACTTTCTTCAGGGTTTCAGTGACGGCCTCGAGCCCGACCCGAATCGCGACGTTTTCCACCGCTTCGACGTCATCGTGCAGATCGTCGCTGACGGTCACGGTGGCTGTGTAGTTGTACATGCTTGAACTCCAACGACGGATAGATCGGCGTCTGCTGACGCACGGGGGCGCCTAGGGTAATGGACTGTCACGGAAAAATCCCGCTTACATCGACATCCGGCAGCGGCAAACACTGGTATTGTGCGCCCCCGCCAAGACTATTCAGGGAAAATCACATTGACCGCTGAACAACACTTGACCTCGGACCTGTTCGAAGTCGACAAGCGCCTGGGCCTCAAGCCTGTGGTGGATTTCAACGCCTACCTGGAAAAGGCCTTCGGTGACGGTCCCTGCCGTTGCAGTCGCTGTCTGGCCGGCGGCGGTGATGAATCGGGTTATGAGCACGCACATACCTTCGAGCTGCAAGGCCAGAAAGTACACCGACGCTTTGCCACGACCGCTGGCAGTGACGTTCTGATGGTGTTGAAAAAGGCCTGGCTGTCGTACACCAAAGCCGAATTACCACCCTTGGGCGCACTTGACCTCGACACCCTGCGCGCCTTTGTCGAGCCTCAACTGCACAAGCGCCTGCTGCCGTTGCTGCTGGCCAGTGGCTTGGTCCGCGACGTCGATGGCCAATTGATGCTGCAAGCCCAGGCTGGCGACTAAGTAGCGAACTATTGCGTGTTGTAGCCACTGCCGAGGCACGAGGCTGTGATCGACTGCAGCGCAGTCGCAATTCGGGCCCTGCGTTGGGTTGGGCCTGGCGGATCGCTGCGGCCAGGTTTCGCGGCCGTTTCACGCCCGATCGCGGCCTTGCGGCATCGGCTACAAAGAACGTCCCTGGGTCAACCACCCACCGCCAAGGCATATGGCCCTTCAGCCAACTGTTCGCGCAGGAACGTCACACAGCTACGCACCTTGGCCGAGCTGCTCGAACGTGCCGCCGTCACTGCCCAGACATCCGCAGGCTGGTGATACGCCGGCAGCACTCGCAGCAACGAACCGTCCTCCAGGTTACTGACCACATCCCAGTACGACGCCATGATGATGCCGTGCCCGTCCAGCGCCCATTGCCGGACGATATCGCTGTGGTTGGCGGCCATGGGCCCGGTGACCTTGACCGTCTCGGCACCGCCCGGGCCGACCAGGCGCCAGACCCCAAAGCGATCGTCGCGACTGCGAAACAATAAACAATCCTGCTGCGCCAACTCCGCTGGCACTCGCACCGGCCCACGCCGCGCCAGGTAGTCGGGGGCGGCCGCCAGCACCCGTTTGTTTTCAGCAATGCGATGGGCGATCAGGTGCTTTTCCTGCACCTCACCTACACGAATATCAATATCGAAATTCTCGCCAATCAGGTCCACCCGGCGGTCCATCAACTCCAGCCAGACGTCCAGGTTCGGATGGCGCTTGCGCAGCAACGACAGGATCGGCGCCACATGCTCACGACCCAAACGCAGGCTGGTGCTGATGCGCAAGGTGCCCCGTGGCTCGCTGTGCGCCGCGGACAGTGACTCGAGCATCGATTCCACATTCTCGAGGATCTTCTGCGCCCAGATGAACGCCGCCTCGCCATCGCTGGTGATGTTCACCCGCCGGGTGGTGCGATTGAACAACTTCACCCCCAGAAGCGTCTCCAACGTGGCGATGCGCTTGCTGACATGCGCCGGGGACAGGCCGATTTCGGTGGCGGCGGCAATGAAACTGGAACGCCGAGCTACTTCGCAGAACAACTGCAGGTCGCGCAGCAGGGGCTCATTATTCGCTAACAGAACATTCTGATTCTTCATTCAGGCCGATTATCTTCCCAGAGTTTTTTATTAGCCTCTCATAAAACCGCCGTCGCGGTCTGCCTTGCCCTACAAGAATAATGAGAGCGCCATGACTACCCTACGCATCGCCGTCGCCGGTGCCGGCCTGATCGGCCGTCGTCACATCGAACTGATCCAGGCCAGCACCGCATGCCAACTGTGCGCACTGGTCGACCCGGCTCCGGCCGCAGCGGCGCTTGCCGCAGCCGCCGGGGTGCCGCTGTATCCCTCGTTGCAGCAACTGTTCGCTGAGCAACGCCCGGATGGGGTCATTCTTGCCACCCCCAATGCACTGCATGTGGAAGGTGCATTGGCCTGCGTTGAGCAAGGCGTCGCCGCCCTGATCGAAAAACCAGTGGCCCATAGCCTGACAGAGGGCAAGCGCCTGCTGGCCATTGCCGAGCAATGCGGGGCCAAGCTTTTGGTCGGTCACCATCGGGCGCACAGCGCCATTCTCGACAAGGCCCGCGAGGTGATCGCCGAAGGTCTGCTCGGTAATCTGGTGGCGGTGATGGGCAGTGCGCTGTTTTACAAACCCGATGACTACTTCGATGCCGCGCCATGGCGCCGCCAGGCCGGTGGCGGGCCGGTGCTGATCAACATGGTCCACGAGATCGGCAACCTGCGTTCGCTGTGCGGTGAAATCGTTGCTGTGCAAGCCCAGGCTTCCAACGCCACCCGTGGCTTTGCCGTGGAAGACAGCGTGGCCATCAGCCTGCGCTTTGCCAGTGGCGCCCTCGGCACCTTCCTGCTCTCGGACAGCGCCGCCTGCGCCCGCAGCTGGGAACAGACAGCACGGGAGAACCTCGATTACCCAAGCTATGGCGACGAAGACTGCTACGTGATCGCCGGCACCCGCGGTTCACTGTCGATTCCAACCATGCGCCTGAAGTACTACGAACGTAGCGAGGAGCGCTCCTGGTGGAAGCCCTTCAACACTGCCGTCGCGCCGCTGGAACACGTCGACCCCTTGCAACGCCAGCTGGCGCATTTCTGTCAGGTAATCCGCGGCCAAGCCCAACCACGGGTCACGGTCCGTGATGGCCTGCGCAACCTGCAGATCGTTGAGGCCATCCGCGAGGCCGCCGACAGCGGCCAGATCGTCCTCACCGATTCGCTGTAATACCCGCCGTACCTCCATAACAACAACAAACGGAGACACCTCATGGCCAAGCACCCAGATGGGTTGCATGCGACACAGCAAACGAAAAAAGCCACGGCCAGTGGCTGGGTCGGTTCAGCCCTGGAGTACTACGACTTCTTTATCTACGCCCAAGCGGCGGCGCTGATCTTCCCGCAGATTTTCTTCCCCTCCAGCGATCCGAGCGTGGCGATCATCGCTTCACTGGCCACTTATGGCGTCGGTTACCTGGCGCGCCCGGTCGGCGCTTTCGTCCTCGGCCACTGGGGCGACACCCGTGGACGCAAGCACGTGCTGTTGCTGTGCATGCTACTCATGGGCCTGGCTACATTCGCCGTGGGCCTGCTGCCGACCTACAACCAGATCGGCTACTGGGCCCCGGCAATGCTGGTGGTGCTGCGCCTGATCCAGGGCTTTGCCGTCGCCGGGGAAATCGCCGGGGCAAGCTCGATGATCCTCGAACACGCACCGCCTGGACGCCGCGGCTTCTTTGCCAGTTTCACCCTGCAAGGGGTACAGGCCGGTCAGGTACTGGCGGCGGCGATCTTTCTGCCGCTGGCCTATTTCATGCCTGAGGAGGCCTTTAACAGCTGGGGCTGGCGGATTCCGTTCCTGCTCAGTGCGGCAGTGCTGCTCGCGGCATTCATCATCCGCCGCGAAGTCGAAGAGCCTCAGGCCTTTACCCGCAAAGTCAGCGGCCAGGTGCGCCAGCGCTCACCGATTCGCGACGCGTTCAAGTACAGCTGGCGCGGCATGGTGGTGGTATTAGGGGTGTCGTTGATGAACGTCATCCCCGTGGTAACCACTGTGTTCGGCGCGGCCTATGCCGTGCAACCGGCCTACGGCGTGGGCTTCGACAAAAGCGTGTACCTGTGGATTCCAGTCGTCGGCAACATCGTCGCGGTGCTGGTGATCCCGTTTGTCGGCAACCTTTCTGACCGCGTCGGTCGGCGGCCGCTGATCATCGGCAGCGCCCTGGGCTGTGGCTTGATGTCGTTCCTTTATCTGTACGCGATCAGCCTGCACAACCTGCCGCTGGCGTTTGCCGCCTCGCTGTTGATGTGGGGGATGATCTACCAGGGCTACAACGCCATTTTCCCCAGCTTCTTCCCCGAGCAGTTCCAGACCCATTACCGGGTTTCGGCCATGGCCATTGCCCAGAACATTGGCTACCTGTTCACCGCCCTACTCCCGGCACTGTTCACCGCCGTGGCGCCACCCGGCTCGGACAACGTGCCGCTGCTGATCGGCAGCATCACCTGCCTGGTCACCGCGATCTCGGCTGTCGCGGCCTGGAGCGCGCCAGAAACCTACCGCACACCCCTGGACCAGCTCGGCCGTGTTGATGCCGTCGCCCTGGACAAACCCTCCTATGACGCCCTGCGTGCCACCTCATTGAACGGAAACCTGCATCCATGAACACCCTACTCGTGCTCAACGGCCCCAACCTGAACATGCTCGGCCTGCGCCAACCAGAGGTCTATGGCCGGGAAACCCTGGCCGACGTCCACGGCCTGTGCCTACAGACCGCCGAGCGCCTGGCATTGACCCTGGAGTTCCAGCAGACCAATCACGAAGGACAGATGATCGACTGGATTCACCAGGCCCGCGGCCGCGTTGCCGGCATCGTCATCAACCCCGGTGCCTGGACCCATACCTCAGTGGCCATCCATGACGCGCTGATCGCCGCTGAAGTGCCGGTGATCGAAGTGCACATTTCCAACGTGCACCGCCGTGAAGCCTTCCGTCACCACTCCTATGTGTCGCTGGTGGCCAAGGCGGTGCTGGCAGGTTTTGGGACCCACGGCTATGTGCTGGCCATCGAACACTTCGCCCGCCAATTGCGCACACATCAAGGAGCCAACGCATGAAAACCCTGGCCAACCCAACCCATCGCTTGCGCCTGGGCTTTGTCGGTGGAGGCCTGGAGTCGACCATCGGCGCCACCCACCGTTACGCGGCCCATCTGGACGGTCATTTCGAACTGGTTGCCGGAGTGTTTGCCCGTGATGCCCAGCGCAACCTGGCCGCCGCACAAGCGTACGGTGTGGCGCCAGCGCGTGCCTATGCCGACTTCCAACAGATGGCCCGGGCCGAAGCTGAGCGCGAGGATGGCATTCAGGCGGTGGCGATTATGGCCCCCAATGCCGTGCATGTTGCGGCGAGCCTGGCCTTCCTCGAACAAGGCATCGATGTGATCTGCGACAAGCCCCTGGCCACCTGCCTGGACGACGCCAAGAAATTGCTTGAACGGGTGCGCCAAGGGCCAGCCCTGCAGTTGCTGACGCACAACTACAGCGGCTACCCGATGATCCGCGAAGCCCGCGAACTGATTGCCCAAGGCGCCATTGGCAACGTGCGCCTGGTGCAGGTCGAGCATGCCAGCGCCTTTGGCACCCATCCGCTGGAACAGCAAGGGGTCAAAGCCCTCAGCTGGCGCACCGATCCAAGCCAGGCCGGCAGCTCCGCGGTGCTGGCTGATGTCGGCGTGCATGCCCATCAGTTGTTGCGTTTTGTCACTGGCCAGGAGGTCAGCGAAGTCTCGGCAGAGCTCAGCACCTTGGTGCCGGGTCGGCAGTCGGACGACAACGCCCATGTAAAACTGCGCCTGAGTGGTGGCGCGCGCGGCATGCTCTGGGCCAGTTTCGTCGCCGCAGGCCATCGCCATGGTCTGCAGATCCGGGTGTTCGGCTCCAGCGGCTCGCTGTACTGGCATCAGGAAGAACCGGAGCGCCTGGAGCTACGTCATCAGGATCAACCCCATCAGGTGCTGCGCCGTGGCGAAGCCTGGCTCAGCGACGCGGCCAAGCACGCCACACGTATCAAGGCCGGTCAGCCTGAAGGTTTGCTCGAAGCCTTTGCCAACATCTACAGCGATGCTGCAGAACTGATCAGGGCCCGTCGCGAACAACGCCCCAGTTCACCCTTGGCGCGCTTGTGCCCGACAGCGGAAGATGGCGTGCGCGGCATGGCGTTTATCGACGCCTGCGTACGCTCCGACCAGGATCAAGGCTGCTGGACCCGCGTAGATTGAAGCGCAGCATTCCAGGCACCCGCAGCGCACCCGAGTGTGGAGCAAGGTAAAAGCCGGCAACTGACTGCCTCAGTCTTCCAGTGGTTTAGGCGATGGCAGCGGTTTGGCGGGTTTGGCAGGCTTTGCCGGCTTGGCCTGCTTCCCGTCTTTAGCCGGTGTGCTGGTGGCCTGCTTCTGCTCTGCCACGGTCGGCGCGACGATGGCTTTTTCTGCGGCGGGTAAAGCGTCGACAGCGTCGAAGATCATCTTCGGTTCGACGGTGCCGGTGTGTTCTATTTTTTGCTGTGTGCCATCTTTGCCCACCAGCACCACCAAGGTCGCAACCGTGTCTTTGGCGCTTAACTTGAACTCACGGATCAGGGCCATGGTGGTCTGCTGTTCGAGGTACTTGTCGTCACGTTTGCCAACCATACCCGCGACGCTATAGAGCACCAGGTTGCGATCATCAAATGCCTTCTTGGTGGCTGGGTCCTTGAGGGCTTCATTCAACCCGCGCAGGGTGGGGTCGGCGGTGCTAGGCGCGATGATGACTAGCGGACGGGCCTTGTACAGGTCCTGTTCCAGGGGCTTGTCGTCGGCGAGGACGGGACCAGCAACGGCCAATAGGATAGCAAGGGTCAGTGACCGTACGTGCATGCGCATCTCCTTCAGTTTCCATGCAACAAAGACTACAGATCGCGACGAAAGATCCGAGGGGTGAGCCTAAACTACAGGACGAAATCCGTGCACAGCTCAAAGGTAACTTGCGATTTCCATGTAAGGCCTTGAGCGTGTTCAGAATAGGCTGACATCTGACTCTGAGGATAGCTGATGGCTGTCAGCCACGCCTGCCACTCCCCCTGCCGAAGGACTGGATTATGAGCGTTGTCGATACCTTGCTGCTGTTGCTGATCCTTGCCACTGCCCTGGGATGTGGCCTGATGGGCGGATTGTTTTTTGCCTTCTCCAACTTCGTCATGAAAGCCCTGGAGCGCATCCCGGAACTGAGTGCGGTGACGGCCATGCAGTCAATTAACCAGGTAGTGCTCAATCGCTTGTTCCTGGCGCTGTTTTTTGGCACGGCGCTGACCAGCATTGCCTTGCTGATCTGGGCCTACCAGCGCTGGCCGCTGCCGGGCAGCCTGTGCATGGCCATTGGCAGTGCGCTGTACCTGGCGGGCAACGTGGGGGTGACGATGGCGTTCAACGTACCGAAAAACCAGAGCCTGGCGCGCCTTGACCCGGCCAGTGCCGAGGCGGCAGTTGCCTGGCATCGTTATGTCCCAACGTGGAATCGCTGGAACCATGTACGCACGGTTACCGCCTTGGCCGCGGCAGCCTGGCTGATGCTGGCGCTGGCCTTGATTCGCGGGATGTAGTTGAGAGCCAGCCGTGCTGGCGATAGGGCTAGAACAACCCCATCTGCCGATCAATCAACGCCGAAAAGTCGTCCTGCACAAACGGCAGGATGGCATCGGCCACCGGCTGCAGTTGCCGGGTCAGGTAGTGGTCGTAGTCAATCGCCGAGCGCCGGGTCTCCAGCGGTTCAGGGCCTGCCACAGTAATCACATAACTGATCCAGCCACCATTCTGGTACTGCCGTGGTCGCCCCTGGCGCTGGTTAAATTCGTCGGCCATGCGTGCTGCGCGCACATGAGGTGGAACATTGCGCTGGTAGTCCGCCAGCGGCCGGCGCAAGCGCTTGCGGTAGATAAGCAACTCATCCTGCTCACCGGCCAGGGTCTTGCGCACGTATTCGCGAAGATATTCCTGGTAGGGCTGGCGCCGAAAGATACGCTCGTACAGCTCCTGCTGGAATTGTCGGGCCAGCGGCGACCAGTCGGTGCGCACGCTCTCCAGACCTTTGTAGACCATTTCCTCATGGCCGTCGGCACCCTGGACCAAGCCGGCATAGCGCTTCTTGCTGCCCTCTTCGGCGCCGCGGATAGTCGGCATCAGAAAGCGCTTGTAATGCGTCTCGTACTGCAGTTCAAGGGCACAGTCCAGGTCATGGGTGGCCCGCAAATGCTCGCGCCACCATTGGTTGACCTGCTGCACCAGGCGGCGGCCGATCGCCTCGGCTTCGGCTTCGCTATGGGCACGCTTGAGCCAGACAAAGGTTGAGTCGGTGTCGCCATAAATCACCGCATAACCTTGCGCCTCGATCAGCTCGCGGGTGCGACGCATGATCTCATGGCCGCGCATGGTGATCGACGAAGCCAGGCGCGGGTCAAAGAAGCGGCAACCACTGGACCCCAGCACCCCGTAGAACGCGTTCATGATGATCTTCAAGGCCTGCGACAATGGCGCATTGTGCTCGCGCTTGGCCGTCTCGCGACCCTGCCAGACCCGCTCGACAATGGCCGGCAAACAGTGATGGGTGCGGGAAAAACGCGCGCCACGAAAACCCTCTACCGATGTCTCATCACCTGGTTCTCGAAGCCCCTCGACCAGCCCTAGCGGATCGATGAGGAAGGTGCGGATGATCGACGGATACAGGCTCTTGTAGTCGAGCACCAGTACCGATTCGTAAAGACCAGGCCGTGAGTCCATGACGAAGCCGCCGGGGCTGGCTTCATCCGGGCGCTCACCCTGATTCGGCGCAACAAAACCCTGGCGGTGCATCAAGGGTATGTACAGGTGGCAGAAGGCGGCCACCGATCCGCCGCTGCGATCCGCTGGCAAGCCGGTGACCGTGGCCCGCTCCAAGAGGAAGGTCAACAGCTCGGTCTTGGCGAAGATTCGTGTGACCAACTCGCAGTCCTTGAGGTTGTAGCGGGCCAGGGCCGGCTTGTCCTCGGCGAACATGCGGTTGATCTCGTCCATGCGCTGGTAGGGTGTGTCGATCGCCTTGCCCTCGCCAAGCAGGGTCTGGGCGACGTTCTCCAGGCTGAACGAGGGGAAATTCCAGGTCGCCGAGCGCAACGCTTCGATGCCGTCGATGATCAGGCGACCGCTGGCAGCGGCAAAAAAGTGCGAGCGGCTGACATGTTCGCGCCACTCCATCGCCTCGCCCTCACGCCCAAGACGCAGTGGAACCTGCAGTTGCTCGGCATGCGCCTGCAGCACCCGCAGGTCGAATTGCACCAGATTCCAGCCGATGATTGCATCGGGGTCATGCTGCGCCAGCCAGTGGTTCAAGCGTTCGAGCAACTGCGCACGGCTGTCGCAATACTCAAGGTCAAAATCGATACCTTCGGCATCGCCATTGGCCGGGCCAAGCATGTACACCTGGCGCTGGCCGCAACCCTCCAGGGCAATGGAATACAGCTCGCCACGTTCGGTGGTTTCGATATCCAGCGATACCAGCTTGAGTGTCGGTCGGTAGTCAGGGGCCGGCTTGAGTTGGCCATCCTGCAACACACCGTGCTCGTCCACGGTGCCGCTGAAGCTGACCGGGGCGGTGATGAAACGCTCCATCAGGTAGCGCTCGGGCGGGCGAATGTCAGCCTCGTAGACCTGCACCCCGGCGGCACGCAAACGCTTTTCCAGTTGAATCAACTGCCGATGCTGGCGGCAATACAAACCCAATACCGGGCGTTGTTCGAAGTCGCGCAGCTCAAGCGGACGCAACTCCACCCCACGCTCGCCACGCAGTACCGCCTGAGCTTGTTGACGGTGGGCCGCAGGGATAAACGCCACTGAGGTCTGCAGTGGCAAGCGCAGGCGCCGGGGCCCCTGATCAGTGGCCAGCCAGAACTCGACGCAGGTGCCTGCCGGGGTATCACGCCAATGCCGGGTCAGGACAAAGCCCTGCTGTAACTCCACCGCTGCAACCTCTGAACCACTGGATAGACGATGATTCTACCTTAGCCAGCCACCCGGACGCCCGGTTTAAAGCCGTGCCGACGGGCGCGCCCGGCAATCAACAGCGCCGCGCCAATCAAGGCGAGCAGCACCCAGGTGAAACTGCCCACACCCCACTGGGTCAACAACACGCCACCGAGCACTCCACCGGCGGCAATCGCCAGATTCCACACGGTGACAATCATCGACTGGGCAACATCGGCCCCCTCCCCGGCGGCGTCGGCGCTGGCGGTCTGCAGCAGGGTCGGCGCGCCACCGTATGTCAGCCCCCACAGTGCCACGCTGAAGAACACTAGCATTGGCGACTGTCGGCTACAGCCAAGCACCAGGGCCACGGCGGCAAAGCCAATCAGGCTGAGCACGACCATACTGCGCAAGTGCCGTTCAATCCACATGCCCACCAGGGCGATACCGGCCAGGGCGGCGATACCAAAGGTCAGCAACACCAACCCGGTACTTGCGGCCATATCTGCCGCAGCCAGGAACGGCACGATGTAGGTGTACAGCACGTTGTGGGCCAAGACCCAGGTGAGGATCACCAACAGCACCGTCAATACCCCCGGCGTGCGCAGCACCTGAGCGACACCTGGGCGCTGCCCCGGTTTGTGCCCTTCGAAATCCGGCACCTTGCAGAGCACCCAGACGATCAGGCCAACGGTCGAGGCTGAGACCAGCGCAAAGGTTGCCCGCCAGCCAATCAGCTCGCCTAGCCAGGTGCCGGCTGGCACCCCCAGCGATAACGCCACAGGCGCGCCGATCATCGCCACCGCCATGGCTCGTCCCTGCTGGGTGGGGCTGACCATGCGCCGCGCATGCCCGGCAATCACCCCCCAGGCAAGGCCAGCAGCGACCCCGGTCAGAAAGCGCGCCAGCAATGTCAACGGATAAGACTGCGACACAGCGGTCAGGGTGTTGAACAGCAGAAAGCCAACGATGGCCAGTAACAACACCGGGCGCCGCCGCCATCCCTGCGTCAGGGTCACCAGCGGGATGGCCGTGAGCAACGAACCCAGGGCGTACACCGTAACAAGTTGCCCGGACATCGCCTCGCTGATGTGCATGCCCGCCGAGATCTGTCCAAGCAGACCGGCCGGGAGGGTTTCACTGAGGATGGCAATGAAACCGGTCATCGCCAATGCCAACAAGCCACTCACTGGAAGCGGTTGTTCGAGCGTATCGGCCATCGTCGGGACGCTGGCGCTGCAACTCATCTGAGTCATGGTGAAACTCCTGTTGAAAGACAGGGCAAACCTTACCGGTAGCAACCACTACGGAAAAAGACGGGTACTATTCCGCACATCCAGGACATCAATGTCCGCAATAGGAGTTGCAGATGGACAGCCTCAACGGCTTTGTGGTGTTTGTCCGGGTTGCCGAAGCCCGCAGCTTTGTCGCAGCGGCCCAGTCGTTGGGGGTCAGTGCCTCGGCCATTGGCAAACGGGTGGCACGCCTGGAAGCACGCTTGGGGGTGCGCTTGTTTCATCGCAGTACCCGCAGTATCACGCTCACCGCCGAAGGTACGGTTTTTCTTGAGCGCAGCCGGCGCATCCTGGCCGAAATCGAAGCCACCGAACTTGAGCTGTCGCAATCGACTGAAACACCACGCGGTCGCCTGCGCATCAGCCTGCCCCAGGTCACAGCGCTGGTAATGCCTGCGTTGAGCGAGTTCATGGCGTTATACCCAGAGGTCGAGCTGGACCTGGACTTCAGCGACCGTATGGTGGACATCATCGGTGAAGGCTTTGATGTAGTGATGCGCGGCGGCACACCGTCAGACTCGCGCCTTAACGCGAAATTCCTCGGTCACTTCCAGCATTTGCTGGTGGGCTCCCCGGGCTACTTCCAACGCTGCGGCACACCGCGTCATCCCGATGACCTGACGCGGCACACCTGCCTGCACTACCGCTTTCCCAGCAGCGGCAAGCTGGAGCGTTGGCCACTGCGTCGTGAGCAGTCGGACCGCGACTATGACATTCCGGTATCAATGGTCTGTAACCATGTAGAGACCCGCGTCTGCTTTGCCATGCGTGATCGCGGCATTACCTGCCTGCCAGACTTCACCGTACGCCAGCAATTGGCCAAAGGTGAACTGGTCACCGTGCTGGATGAGTACCTGGAACGACGCGGCAGTTTTTACCTGCTGTGGCCATCAGGGCGAAAAATGCCATCGCGCTTGCGGGTGTTCATCGACTTCATGGCCGATCGGGTGTTTGCCGAACATGCCCGCGAGGCTCGGTACAACTATTAGTCATACAAATAGTCAATTCCAAGCAAAGGTAGTTGCGGCACCCTGGCAAGCAAAAAATCGCCCAGCGCCTGTACCTGCCTGGCTTGAAGAGAAGACCTGAGCCAAGTCAAGTAGTACCCCTCGCCGGTGGACACTGCTTGGGGCATCGACGCGACCAAACGTCCGGCCTCCATTTCTCCGCGTGCCAGCAACAAATCGACCACCGCAACACCCGCGCCTTGCTGGGCGGCGGACATCCCTTGGTCGAGAGTATCGAACAATTGCCCGCGCTCGAGCCCGGCCGGCGACGCGCCGACACGAGCCAGCCAGCGGCGCCAGTCACGGCGATCCGCTGAACAGTGCAGATGTTCAGCACGCTGCAAACCGGCAACCCCGGGTTCAAGCAGTGCCTGATAACTGGGACTGCAGACCGGCAGCAACCACTCATCAAACAACTTGAGACTGTCCACATCGGGGCCAAAACGCCCATCCGCCAACAGGATCGCGGCGTCATAGGGCTCGCTGTAGAAGTCCACGCTATCGATGTCCATCCATACACTCGACAGTTGCACCCTGCTCTGCGGCGCGAACTGACGGTAGGGTTCAAGCACCCCAAGCAGCCAGCGCATGGTCAGCGTCGAAGGGGCCTTGAGGCGAATGCCATTGCGCTCTTTCTTCAACAGTGCGCAGGCACTGTCGATGATTTTGAAGCCGACTTTGAGTTCTTGCGCCAGCGTACGACCGGGTTCGGACAGCGTCAGCTTCGGGCCTCGACGTTCGAACAACGCGCAGTCGAACAAGCCTTCAAGGGTCTTGATGTGGTGGCTGATAGCGCCTTGGGTCAAGGCCAGTTCATGGGCTGCACGGGTAAAGGAGCCGTAGCGCGCCGCTACCTCGAAAGCCCGCAGGGCTTGCAGGGCAGGAATTCGTTCGGACATCGCTAACCTCAAGCATGAGTGAAACTAATAGAAAGCCATAGCAACAGGCGTTTTACAAGGTTCAAGGGGTTGGCAAAAATGCCCGTCTCTCCTCTTGTTGCCGAGTCCCCTGATGAATACCGCATTGCTGCTGACTTATGCATTGACTGTGATGCTGTTGATCGCCACACCAGGTCCGGTGGTGGCGCTGGTGATCAACACCGCCGTCACTCGCGGTCGTCGCCAGGCGCTGTTGACGGTTCTGGGCACCAACGGCGCTTCGCTGGTGCTGATTGCCATGGCCGCCAGCCTGATTCTCACCAGTGTGGTGATTGAGCCACGCTGGTTAACGCTACTGAGTGCGCTGGGCTGTGGGTTCATCGGCTATCTGGCTGTCAGCAGCCTGCGCCAGACGCTGAAGCGAACAGCCGATACCACCATGACCGTGAGCAGCCAGGGCGGCCTTTGGCAGGGCGTTGCCATCGGTTTGTCCAATCCCAAGGACATAGTGTTCTTTGTGGCCTTTTTCCCACAGTTCATGCAGATCACTGCTCATGCGAGTCACAGCCTGTTACTACTTTCTCTAGTCTGGGTAATCATCGACTTCGCCATTCTGGGGTTGTACATCCTGTTGACCGGCAAGCTGGCAACCCCGCGCCGTCAGCGGCTGATCAGCCTGACCAGCGGTGCGCTGCTATTGGTGATCGCTGCTACAGGCCTGCTTTACAATCTCCATGCGCTTTGGCTCGACGGTTTCATGGCTTTCGAGACCGCCCCTACAACGGGTAGAATGCCCACCTCTTAAACAGGCACCTTCGAACCTCACTACGGACAGTTGGCTTGAACCCTGAACATCACCGCCACATTACTACTTTGATGCCCAGCCACCAGAACCCGCTCCACCGAGGTTTCACTCTGCGCCGCGTACCGCTGGTAGCTGCCCTGCTCGGCATGCTTGCTTCGCTAGGCGCCATGGCTGATGGCCTGCGTATCGACCCCCATGCCGACCTTCTCTACCGCCAGGCCTTGACCCTGCTGGAGCAGGCCGACAACCAGAACGCCAGCTTCAGCCTCAAGGCCGGCACCACCGACCAGGATTTGGCGCAACAGGGCCAGGCCATCGGCCGTACCCTGGCACCTGCGGTGAGTTTGTTGAAAAAAGCAGTTGAGCTGGACCATCCGGTGGCACGTTACCGTCTGGCGCTCTATTACATGACGTACTTGCCTGCCGAACAGATTCCGTCAACTGCCTGCCCGTTGCTGCAGACCAGCCTTGGCCAAGGCTTCGCCCCCTCAGCGCTGGGTATCGAGGCCTGGTGCCCGGATTACCGTGAAAGCCCAGCGTTTGCCAAGAACCTCGATCACATCCCGGGCATGGCCACCCGCTACGCGCCGTACTTTCCGCAACCGGCCGAACGCCTGCTGTGCAACCGTGAACAGCCGAAGGGCCTGGCCATGCAGTGGGGCCGCCAACGCGACTACCAAGCGGAAATCTACCGGCTGCAAGGCAACAGCAACCCGGATCTGCGTCAGTTCTATTGGCACAAAGCGGTCGATCTGAACGGCTGTTTCACGGTCCGTCAGCGAATGCTCAGCAGCCATCCCTGAAGCCAGACATAACGAGCAGGCGAGCCTGCACAGCAAGATCGTTCAAGTCAGCTTCGCGCGGCTCTGGCATGCTGTGCAACCTTGTTCAGCTGCCGCAGACTTCCATGTCCAATCCGCCGTTCGCCCGCCAAGCCTTTATCCAGGGCGCCATTGCCATCCTGCCGTTGTCGCTGGCCGTTGCCCCCTGGGGTTTGCTGGCCGGCTCCATGGCCATCGAAGCCAACCTTAGCCCGTGGGAAGGCCAGGGCCTGTCGGCCATTGTTTTTGCCGGTGCCGCCCAACTCGTGGCGATCGGCATGATCAAGGGCGGGGCCAACCTGTTTTCGATTCTATTGACCACGCTGTTGCTGACCTCTCAGCACCTGCTCTATGGCTTGTCGATGCGTCCGCTACTGTCCGGACTGCCGACCCGCTGGCGCCTGGGCCTGGGTTTTCTGCTCACCGACGAATTCTTTGCCCTTACCAGCCAGTATGACCAACAACAGTTCAACCGCTGGTACGCGCTGGGCGTAGGCCTGACCTTCTACATTGCCTGGAACCTATTCACCCTGGCCGGCATCATCCTCGGCCAGAACATTCCGCACCTGGACCAGCTCGGTCTGGACTTTTCCATTGTCGCCACCTTTGTCGCACTGATCGCACCACTGGTGCGCAATCTGCCCACCCTCGTCTGCGTCGCAGTGTCGTTGTTCAGCTCCGTGCTGTTCAGCTTCTGGCACTGGGAAACCGGGCTGGTGGCAGCCGGACTGCTGGGCATGAGCGCCGGTTTTATCTGCCAAAAATTCAGCGGAGCACGCACATGATCTTTGCCTTGATTATCGGCATGGGCCTGCTGGTATTTCTCAACCGCTACGCGTTTCTCGAGCCGCGCCTACCGTTGCGCCTGAGCTCCAACGCGCGGCAGTTTCTCGGCTTTGCCGTACCGGGCATGCTCACTGCGATCTGCGGGCCAATTATCTTTTTGCCCGGCCATCAACTCGACCTGAGCCTGACCAATCCCTACCTGCTCGGCTCGGTGGTGGCGGTGGTGCTGGTCCTGTTGACCCGCAGCACCTTGATCAGCATGCTGGTGAGCATGGCTATGTTCTTTGTCTTGCGTTGGTGGTTGAACGGCACCTCATGAACCTTGCACCGCAGGAACAGACCCGCTTCTGGCAAGCTCCAGCGCTCGGCGATATTGAGTTGCTGCATGCCCGCTATTTCCAGCAGCGCTTTGCCCCGCATGTGCATGAGGGGTATGTGATCACCATCATCGAGTCCGGTGCCCAGCGCTTCTGGCACCGAGGCAGTGAACACCTGGCGCCGGTGGGCAGCATGGTGCTGATCAATCCCGATGAACTGCACACCGGAGCCAAGGCCCATGAACAGGGCTGGCGATACCGCGGCTTCTACCCGGACAGCGAGCGCATCACCGGGGTGCTCGATGAGCTGGAACTCAAGCGCGATGGCCTACCGATTTTCGATGCCAGCGTACTTCACGACCCGCAATTGGCCAAAGCATTCAGCTGGCTGCACTGTTCGGCGGAACAAGGCGCCAGTGCCCTGGAGCAACAAACCGCCTGGCGCGAGGCGGTGTTACTGCTGGTGCAACGCCATGCGCGCGTGGCCAGTGTCCGCCAGCCAGGCAACGAACCCTGCGCCGTGGCCCGGGCCAAGGAACTGATGGACAGTCGCCTGGCTTACCCGCCGTCGCTGCAAGAGCTGGCCGACGCGGTCAATCTCTCGCCGTTTCATTTCGCTCGGGTATTTCGCCAAGCTACCGGCTTGCCCCCACATGCCTGGCTCAAGCAACGGCGTCTGAGCCGTGCCCGGGAGCTATTGAAGAACGACTGCCTGCCGTTCAACGTGGCGTTTGCTTTGGGCTTTTCTGATCAGAGTCACTTGAACCGACAGTTCAAGCAGGCTTACGGAGTGACGCCGGGAGAATACCGGCGGGCTTGCGTGGGTGTTCGCTTGGCGTAGGCATGCAAAATCGCGGGGCAAGCCCCGCGATTTAGTTCCTCAAGCCGGCGCCGAGGTCCGGATCAGGTGATCGAAGGCCGCCAGCGAAGCTTTGGCCCCCTCTCCCACCGCAATCACGATCTGCTTGTACGGCACGGTGGTCACGTCACCGGCGGCAAACACGCCAGGCAGGTTGGTCTGGCCTCGGGCATCGACAATAATCTCGCCACGTGGGGTCAGCTCCACGGTGCCCTTCAGCCAGTCAGTGTTAGGCAGCAAACCGATCTGTACGAAGATCCCTTCCAGCGCGATGTCATGCAGCTCATCGCTGTTGCGATCTTTGTAGCGCAGGCCATTGACCTTCTCACCGTCACCCAACACTTCAGTAGTCAACGCACTGGTGATCACCTTCACATTCGGCAGGCTGCGCAGCTTGCGCTGCAAGACCGCGTCGGCACGCAGTTGGCTGTCGAATTCAATCAGCGTCACCTGAGCGACGATACCCGCCAGGTCGATCGCCGCTTCCACACCCGAGTTACCGCCACCGATCACCGCCACACGCTTGCCCTTGAACAGTGGGCCATCACAGTGTGGGCAGTAGGCAACGCCACGGCTGCGGTATTCTTTCTCACCTGGCACATTCATTTCGCGCCAGCGCGCACCGGTGGCGAGGATCACGGTCTTGGCCTTGAGCGAGGCGCCGCTGGCCAGGCGAACTTCGTGCAGACCACCGTCGGTGCCCGGAATCAGTGCTTCACCGCGCTGCAGATTCATAATGTCGACGTCATACTGTTTGACGTGCTCTTCCAGGGCCATGGCCAGTTTCGGCCCTTCGGTTTCCTGGACCGAGATGAAGTTCTCAATGGCCATGGTGTCGAGCACCTGGCCGCCAAAGCGTTCAGCCGCGACACCGGTGCGGATGCCTTTACGCGCCGCGTAAATAGCTGCTGCAGCACCGGCCGGGCCACCGCCGACCACCAGCACGTCAAAGGCGTCCTTGGCGTTGATCTTCTCGGCCTGGCGCTCACCAGCACTGGTGTCGAGCTTGCTGATGATCTCCTCCAGGCCCATGCGTCCCTGACCGAAGACTTCACCATTGAGGTAGACGCTCGGCACGGCCATGACCTTACGTGATTCGACTTCGGCCTGAAACAGCGCGCCGTCGATGGCGACATGGCGCACATTGGGGTTGAGGACCGCCATCAGGTTCAGCGCCTGGACCACGTCCGGACAGTTCTGGCATGACAGCGAGAAGTAGGTTTCAAAGTTGAACTCACCCTTTAGGCCGCTGATCTGTTCGATCACCTCCACGCTGGCCTTGGACGGATGACCGCCGACCTGCAGCAAGGCAAGCACCAGCGAGGTGAACTCGTGGCCCATGGGGATGCCGGCAAAGCGCAGGCTAATGTCCGCTCCCGGGCGATTGAGCGAGAACGATGGGCGACGGCTGTCACTGCCGTCCTCACGCAACGTAATAAGGCTGGACAGGCTGGCAATTTCCACCAGCAGGTCGCGCAATTCACGGGATTTCGCGCCGTCATCGAGGGAAGCAACGATCTCGATCGGCTGAGTGACCCGTTCCAGGTAGGTTTTCAACTGAGTTTTAAGCGTGGCGTCCAACATACGGGCGATTCCTTTTTCAAACGGTAGAAATAAAAACGCCCGGGCGAAAGCGCCCGGGCGTTTTGCGGGGCGGTGACAACATCAGGTGCGGCAGGCCACCGCCCTCAGCTGGTTCACGGTCTTAGATCTTGCCGACCAGGTCCAGCGATGGCGCCAGAGTGGCTTCGCCTTCTTTCCACTTAGCCGGGCAAACTTCGCCTGGGTGAGCGGCAACGTACTGGGCAGCCTTGATCTTGCGCAGCAGTTCGCTGGCGTCACGGCCTACACCACCGTCGTTCAGTTCGACGATCTTGATCTGCCCTTCTGGGTTGATCACGAAGGTGCCACGGTCAGCGATACCGGCTTCTTCGATCAGCACGTCGAAGTTGCGCGAAATGACGTGGGTCGGGTCACCGATCAGCGGGTACTGGATCTTGCCGATGGTGTCCGAGGTGTCGTGCCAGGCTTTGTGGGTGAAGTGGGTGTCGGTAGACACACCGTAGATTTCCACACCCAGGTCTTTGAACTCGGCGTAGTTATCGGCCAGGTCGCCCAGCTCGGTTGGGCAGACGAAAGTGAAGTCGGCTGGGTAGAAGAACACCACGGACCATTTGCCCTTGAGGTCGGTTTCAGACACTTCGACGAACTTGCCCTGGTGGTAAGCAGTGGCTTTGAACGGTTTTACCTGGCTGTTGATGATAGGCATAAGTGACTCTCCTTCAGGGGGTTGAAAAATCTGATGGGAGAATCGTAGCTAATACATTCGCTCAATGCTCATTGGCAAAGCTCATGTTGTTGATTGGTTTTGGCTATAAGTACCGGGCCAGATAGCGTGAACCCTCATAACCAGGTACCTATAATTCATCGCCAACGGCTGTGTCGCAGGTGGCGCTCAACGCTGTCGGCGCTCCGGGGGCAGGCTTGCTGCCTGGTAGTCGATAGAACAGTGAGCAGTGTTGTTGCTGGCCTTCTCCCCAGCGCACCTGCAAACGCCCTTGCTCGTTGATACCGCGTACATGCAAGCGGCTCCCCTGGCCTACCATCCCCAGTTCCTCGCCGCGTTCATCCAGGACTTGAGCACCAAAGGGCAAGATGCTGCCGTCCGCTCGACGCGCGTCAATCAAGGCACTACGCCCGCTGCGGGTCGGGTAATACAGCAAGGGGGCCGCACCCGCGCGTGGCACCACACGCTGGCTGCTGATTTGCAACTCGACGTCCTGCGAGGTGCCTTTAGGGTCCAGCTCCACAGTATTGATGCTGTAGGGCGTCAACTGCGGCAGCACGCCATAACCACGCGCATCGAGCTGTACCTGCGGGGCCTGCTTGAGCCGCGCCCGCGCCGCATCCGGCGCATGCACGATGGCAAAACTCTCACCAAGAGACTGCGCACCGGTCAGCCCGCCGGCATGACCAACCAGCGCGCCGCGAACCCCCACCCCTGCCTGGCGGTAGTCGCTGTGCTGAGCTAACGAACCACTGATTTCAGCTACCGGACCGCGGTAGAGCAGATTGGCAGCCAGGCCGGCGCTGTCACCACGCGGATCATGCCGCGTGGAAAGTCCCAGGCCGTAACCCCACTGGCCATGTTCACCGGCCGTGGTACTGAGCCGAGTGTTGCTCGATGCTTGGCCATTACCATCACTGGTGAGGTTGCTGATCAACGAACTACGGCGGGTTTCGCCCAATGGCATGCTCAGGGTCAGGACGAACTGGTTGCGGCTTCCCATCGAGGCAAACAGCTCACGCGTGGCGGTAATGCCATAGCCCAATACACCCTGCCGATGGAAATAACCGAGTGAATAGCTCAAATCGCTCCCGCCTTGTCCCCAACGTTGCGCGCGCGTGGCCTGCAGGTGCAAGCGCCCACCCTGCTCGCCCAGGCCTTGATTGACGGTGAGGCTTGCGCGCAGGCGTGCCCGCGGCTGATCGTAGCGGTCAACGCCGAAATCACGCTGGCTGCGGGCAAAGTCGTTGAACCCCATGTAGCCGTGACTACTGCTGGTCAGACTGGCGTTCAGATCGGTCAATGATGAGGCCATTACCTGACGCCAGTTCAGTCGCAGCGCCTGACCGCTGGTTTGACCCTGCGCGCGGAGCCCCGCACGCGATTGCAGCGCCGTTAACGCCACTGCCCCCACATGGCTATTCACGGTAACCCCCAGCGCTGCGCCCTGGTAGCCGTCGGCGCCAAGCATGCCGCCATGCACACTAAAACGATTGCTCAAGCCCTGCTGCCAACTGCCCTGAACATGTTCCGCACCAGTGCCACCCAGGCCATCGCGCCAACGGCCGAGGCTGAAATCAAAGCGACTGGCACCGGGGCGCAAGGCCAGCGGTGCCGCTTGATAGGGCACGATAAAGGTGCGCTCAGTGCCATCGGCTTCGCGCAACGTCACTTCCAGGTCATCGCTTAAACCATTGGCGTACAGGTCGCTGATTGCAAACGGTCCGGCCTGCACAGTCGCCTCATGCAACACTACCCCACGCTGGCGTATGGTCAGCAACGCGGTGCTGTGGGCAATGCCGGTGACGGTCGGCGCAAAGCCGCGTTGCGACGCTGGTAACATGCGCTCGTCGCTGCCAAGCCCCAGTCCCAGATAGGCGATGCTGTCGAACACCTCACCCCGGCTGTAAGCGTCGCCCAGTGTCAATTGCGCCTGCCACCGGGCGACGTCGCGTTGCACATAAGTGGCCACAGGCTGATAACGACGCTCTACGTCGTCCCCGGCCTGGAGGTTGCCTTCATGGCGCCAATACCAGCCCCCCGTGTTGAGGCCGCTGCGCAGCCCGAAAAACGCCTGGCTCCAATCCTGGTCGTCGTGACGATTGTTTTGGCTGAACAGATTGACCTGATAATCGATGAAGGCCACAGGCACGCCGCTGTCCCATTGTGTCGGCGGCAGGTAATCCCGCGGACTGTACAACACTGCCTGCTGGGCCACCTGCAGGGTTAGCCGCAACCCTGAAAAGTCCAGTTGTTCGCTGGCCTCAAGGCCCAGGGCCGACAATGGCAAGCAGCGATCAGCCTGTTGTAATTGCTCGCGGACAGACGCTGCAAGCTTTGCCTGGTCAATACTCAGGGCCTCAAGCAGAACCTTGGTGTAACAGGGGCTGGCTTGCAGATCCTGGCTTTGTCGGCGCAAGGGCACCGACCAACGTCCGCTCCAGTGCTCATTGATCACCAGGTCCAGAACTTGCTCGCCTTCAGGGACTGCATCAGCGTGCTGGAAGCGGCTGACATCGGCGCCAGGGCCCGTTTCACCGTGCAAGAACCGCGAATCAAACTCCAATCCAGACGCCTCAGCCCAACCGCTCGTCGACGCGCTGACCAGGCACAGCAGCAGCCGCACCGGCAGCCGTTGGAGGCTGGCAGCAAACACGCTCATTGATCTCGACTCCAGCGCTCAGGGCCTGCGCACAACCTCGACAGGCTGTTGCATGGGCAGTACCGCGCCATAGTCATTGACACTGGCAAAGTGCACAGTGGCCGACGCTTGGGGGGCATGCTGCAAACCCTGGACGACAAACCGTTGTGTCGACATCGGGGCAATATGGCTGCTGCTTGCCTGGTACTGACGCCCGCCAAGTTGCACGGCCAACTCGCTGAGGTTGACGTAGAAGCGGCTGCGGTTATGTGCCTCGAGCAGCCATGCGTTGTCCTTTTCAGACAGGCGCCAACTCAACAGTTGCACGGCCTCCCTGGCATTGCCCGGCAGCCCCTGAGGGCGATAAAGCAACTTGATCCGCGAGCGCAGGGACAGCTGCAAAGCATTCCCTTGGGCTTTGGGTGCTATATCGAGGACATTGAGCCAGTACAGGCTTTCGCGGTCTGCAGCAAAGGCGTGCGCGCCCTGAAACAACCGCAGCGTCTGGCCTTTGCCTGGTTCGAGGCGAAACAGCGCCGGAGTCAGGCTGAAAGGCACCTGCAAATGCTCTACGGCGACGTCTTCTGCGCCATCATCGATCCACACCTGGACCAACGAGGGGTGCTGCCCGTTATTGCTCAGACTCACCGTGACTTCCGACTCTTGGGCGGGATAAATCACTCGGGTGGTAGAAATGACCACGTTGGCGCTGACTGCGCCACTGAACAGACAGGCAGCCAGCAGCCACCCGCGCCAAAACGGCAGGCAGGTTGGTTTCATCGGTGTTTTCCTGAAGCGACGAGAACAAGGAGACGGCAGCCCTGCAGGAGCTGCCGGGAGTATCACGGGTAGATCAGGGTGTATTGCACGCGGGTGTTTACCAACCCTGGGGTGGTGCCACCTAAGGAGTAGTACTCAGCCGAGTAGCTGAGCTGCGCCTGGCCGCTGTTGATATCGACGATCTGGGAGTTCTGGCTACCTTGCGCGGCAGCCAGGTTCATCGCGACGTTGTTGTGGTTGCGCAGTTGCACTTCAACGTTGTTGCTGCCGCCTGTATCAACAATCAGTCGCCCTTGCGGGTTAACGGTAGGACCGGGTTCAAAATAGGTGGATACCCGGTTCAAGCCGGCCGGGCAGTTACTCAGCCTCAATTCGAACGGCGTATTGCCAGTAGTCTGGCCAGGATTTCGCAACAGAGTAGAGGACACAGATGGCAGGCTGACCGCAACGTTGTTATGGCCGCCATTGACTTCACATGTGCCACCCAGAACAGTACCGCTGAAGCTCATCTGGCCATCGGCCTGGGCCACCCCTGCGCTGAGCAGGAGGCTGCAACCCAGTGCTAGAAGTGATTTTTTTGAAGCTTTCATTGTGACATTCCGTCCTTTGTTGTTGGGAACAACCAGGCCTTGACCTGATTGGATGCGGCTACGCATTGCCCAATCAGTATCTGGAATGTCGCTATCGGTGAATGTCAGCTGTAGTCAGACGGGAACAACGCTTTCGTTTCCGCTCTTGTAGGAAATGACACTGCTCCTGCGAGGCGTGCTCGCAGGAGCGTGACTCAACGCGAAACGGGCGTGCGCAGGGTGACGAACTCTTCGGCTGCCGTCGGGTGCACGCCAATGGTCTCGTCAAACTGCTGTTTGGTCGCTCCAGCCTTCAGGGCAATACCCAGACCCTGGATGATTTCGCCGGCGTCCGGGCCAACCATATGGCAGCCCAGCACACGGTCGGTGTCAGCATCGACCACCAACTTCATCAAGGTCTTTTCCTGAACCTCGGTCAAGGTCAGCTTCATTGGCCGGAAGCGGCTTTCGAAGATCTGCACCTTGTGACCCTGCTCCAGCGCCTGCTCTTCGGTCAGGCCGACAGTACCGATAGGCGGCTGGCTGAACACCGCCGTCGGAATGTTCTGGTAGTCCACCGGGCGGTACTGCTCGGGCTTGAACAAACGCCGGACCACCGCCATGCCTTCGGCCAGGGCCACGGGTGTTAATTGCACACGACCGATCACATCGCCAATTGCCAGGATCGACGGTTCGGTGGTCTGGTACAGGTCATCGACACGAATGAACCCGCGCGGGTCGAGCTCCACGCCGGTGTTTTCCAGACCCAGGTTATCGAGCATCGGCCGACGCCCAGTGGCATAGAACACGCAATCGGCGACCAGCTCACGGCCGTCTTTGAGAGTGGCCTTGAGGCTACCGTCGTCCTGGCGTTCAATGCGCTGGATGTCGCTGTTGAACTGCAAATCCATGCCACGTTTTTCCAGTTCTTCCTTAAGGTGCGTACGCACTGCGCCGTCAAAGCCGCGCAAGAACAGCTCACCACGATACAGCAGCGACGTTTTCGCCCCCAGGCCCTGGAAGATGCCAGCAAACTCCACGGCGATATAGCCGCCACCGACCACCAGCACACGCTTGGGCAGGTCTTTGAGGAAGAACGCCTCATTGGAACTGATCGCCAGTTCCTTGCCTGGAATGTCAGGGATTTGCGGCCAGCCACCCGTGGCGATCAGAATGTGCTCGGCGCTGTAGCGCTGACCATCGACCTCCACTTCATGGGCGCCAGTGAGCTTGGCGTGGCCTTCCAGCAAGGTCACCCCGCTGTTGACCAGCAAATTGCGATAGATGCCGTTAAGCCGCGTGATCTCGCGGTTCTTGTTGGCAATCAACTGGCCCCAGTCAAACTGGGCGTCTTCCAGGGACCAGCCAAAGCCTGCGGCCTGCTCGAAGTCATCGGCAAAATGCGCGCCGTAGACCAGCAGTTTTTTCGGCACACAGCCTACATTGACGCAGGTACCACCCAGGTAACGGCTTTCAGCAACCGCCACTTTTGCACCAAATCCTGCGGCAAAACGCGCAGCGCGCACACCGCCGGAGCCGGCACCAATCACGAACAGATCAAAATCGTAGGCCATCTCGATGCTCTCAAGCTGCAAGTTTTAAGCTACAGGCTACAAGTAAAAGCCGTTCGCGATCTACTTGCAGCTTGTAGCTTACCGCTTGAAGCTTTTAATAGGCCTTACCGGTCTTGTAGAAATTCTCGAAGCAGAAGTTGGTGGCGTCGATGTAGCCTTCGGCTCCGCCGCAGTCGAAACGCTTGCCCTTGAACTTGTAGGCAATAACGCAGCCATCCTGGGCCTGTTTCATCAGTGCGTCGGTGATCTGGATCTCACCGCCCTTGCCCGGCTCGGTTTCTTCAATCAGTTTGAAGATGTCCGGGGTCATGATGTAGCGGCCGATGATCGCCAGGTTCGACGGGGCATCTTCAGGTTTTGGCTTTTCGACCATGTTGCGTACACGGTACAGGTCATCGCCGATCAGATCGCCGGCAATCACGCCGTATTTGCTGGTTTCCTGGGGGTCGACTTCCATGATCGCAACAATGGTGCAGCGGTATTGTTTGTACAGCTTGACCATCTGCTTGAGGACGCCGTCACCTTCAAGGTTGACGCACAGGTCGTCTGCCAGCACCACCGCGAACGGTTCGTCACCGATCAGTGGGCGGCCGGTCAGAATGGCGTGGCCCAGGCCTTTCATTTCAGTCTGGCGGGTGTAAGAGAACGAACATTCGTCGAGCAGGCGACGGATACCGACCAGGTACTTTTCCTTGTCGGTGCCTTTGATTTGATTTTCCAGCTCATAGCTGATGTCGAAGTGATCTTCCAGGGCGCGCTTGCCGCGGCCGGTAACAATGGAGATCTCGTTCAGTCCAGCGTCCAATGCTTCCTCAACGCCGTACTGGATCAGTGGCTTGTTTACCACCGGCAGCATTTCCTTGGGCATGGCTTTGGTAGCAGGCAGGAAGCGAGTGCCGTAACCGGCTGCCGGGAACAAGCATTTCTTGATCATATACGTCCTTAACAAGGGCTTTGCGTACGAAATTCGGCGCAGTCTAATCAGGCGGCGGTCAGCTTACAATGCCCCGCCAGCGGTCGACCGCTGCCATGATAGAGAAATCCTAGTGTAGATAGTTCCCATGGAACATAAATATTGTGGGTATTGGAGCAAAGGGCGGGCGTGTCCGATCACCGAGCAAGCCCACGCCTACACTGCTGCTACAAGCTTCCTTGCCCGATCAACACCCCCTCAACCTTTTGCCCATACAAGTTCACCCCATCATTGGCGTGGTACTTGACCCGGGTTTTCTCGATCGATCCCTCCACCAGACGCGGATCTTGCGGCCGCTCATGGCGGTTGATGAATGCAGCAACATCCCAGGCCTGCTGATCGCTCAGGCTGCCCGGTTTGCCCAGAGGCATGTTGTACTTGATAAACGAGGCCGCGGTGTTGATCCGGTGCATACCAGCGCCCCAGTTGTACGAGTCTTTGCCCCACAGCGGCGGCATCACATAATCCTTTGCCACCTTCTGCCCCTGCCCGTCGGCGCCGTGGCAGATCGCACACTGCTGCTGATACACCTGCTCGCCGCGCTTGAAGTCATAGCCCTGGGCCGGCTGCGCCACCTCTGGATAACCACGGCCCGGGGTTTCTACACCAATCGGTGCTTTGCTTGCCAACCAGTAGGCATACACCGAAAGCGCAGTCATTTCTGGACTGTCAGCCGCAGGTGGCGTGCCGTTCATACTGAACTGGAAGCACCCCTGGATACGTTCGGCGAAGGTGTTGACCTTGTCGTTTTTCTTACGGTAAGCCGGGTACATGGGGTACGCGCCCCAGAGCGGTGCCGAGTTGCCCAAACGACCCTGATCGAGGTGGCAGTTACTGCAGTTCAGACCATTACCGACCTTGTCGGGCAACAGCCGCCGAGTATCGACGAACAACGCATGGCCCTGGCGGACCATCTTGCCAAAGGCGTTGTCCGGCAGTTCACTTTCCGCCGGCGGGGCAAATCCTGGCGCGCTGTTGGCCGCTGGCACCTTGAGTTGCGACTGATCTTCCATGGCAATGGGCGCAGCGTGGGCAGACCCCAAGGCCAGGACCAGCGCTGTGAACATAAGTGGCTTCATGGCTTGACCTCCTGGCTGGCGGAATGGGCGAAGTACTCGGCCAGCGCTTTGACTTCCTCGTCAGTCATGGCCTTGGCTACATGCACCATCAGCTGGTTCGGGTCATTGTTGCGACTGCCGTCACGCCAGGCATTGAGTTGCGCCACAAGATAACTGGCAGGCTGATGGGCCAATGGCGGGAAATGTTCGCCCACTCCGGCGCCACCGGGACCATGGCATTGCACACACCCGGGGATCTTGCGATTCCAATCACCGTACAACGCCAGTTTTTGCGTGGCGTCAGCGGCCATCTGCTGCCGGCGGGTGTCGGCTACCGCGTCGCTGGGCATAGCGGCCAGAGTGGTGGTCACCGCCTGGATCTCCTCATCACTGAGGGCCTTGGCCAGCGGCTGCATAATCGGGTTCTGGCGACTGCCACTGCGAAAATCATGCAGTTGCTTGCTCAGGTACGCGGCCGAAAGCCCGGCCAGGCGCGGAAAACCCGCCGCCGCGATGCCCTTGGCATCTGCGCCATGACAGCCCAGGCAAGCCATTGCAGCAGGATTTTGCCCGCCTTGATTGAAGATTTTCTGACCGTCTGCGGCGTGCACGGCAGGCATGGAAAACAGCAGCAGGCCACTCATCAGGATTCGATCCAATGGGATCATCACGGACTCCATTCTTTTGTTATAAGCTTAGGCTTATTTTTCATAAGCCTATGAATAGTAGGCCCATCCAATGTCAGCGGCAATGTTGAGAATGGCCAATCGCCAGCTGAATCGATTCACTTGCTCACGCCCTACCGTTCATCAGCCCGCCACGTCAATTGAGCCAATCCTGTCGATTCGTTCCTCACCCGGACGACCATCAGTACATTCCCCCGCTGGAGCGTGACCATGGACAACTACCGCAACCCGCAAGTGGTTTCCCGTAGCGAATGGCTCAGTGCCCGACGGCAGTTGCTACTGCATGAAAAGGCCCTGACCCATCAGCGCGATGAGCTGAGCAGGGCCCGACGTGCCCTGCCCTGGGTTCGCCTCGAACAGCACTACAGCTTCGAGGGCCCCCACGGCCCATTGAGCCTGGCTGACCTGTTCGCCGGGCGCAGCCAGCTACTGATCTATCACTTCATGTTCGCCGATGGCTGGAACGAAGGCTGCCCCGGTTGCTCGTACCTTGCCGACCATTTCGACGGCGCTAACCTGCACTTGGCCCATCACGATGTTTCACTGGTTGCCGTGTCGCAGGCACCGTTCGCCCAGTTCCAGGCGTTCAAGCAACGCATGGGCTGGAAATTCCCCTGGGTCTCTTCCCACGGTAGCGACTTCAACAAGGCGTTCGGTGTCAGCGTCAGTGACGACGGCAGTAGCCAATACAACTATGAACCCTACACGGGCAACGAAACCGAACTACCCGGTTTGAGCGTGTTTTATCGCGATGCCGACGGAACGATTTTTCACACCTACTCAAGCTATGCCCGCGGCCTGGACATCCTGGTCGGCGCCTATAACCTTCTCGACCTGATGCCCAAGGGTCGCAACGAAGAAGGCACCATGGATTGGGTGCGCCATCACGACCGCTATGAGGGGGTCGACGCCGAGAAGCCGCATTGCTGTCACGACTGAGCAGAACTCAGATGTACTTGCCCCCGGTCCGATCCTGGCCCAGTTCATCGCGCGCCGCGTAGCGCTGGGCCAACACCGCGCAGACCATCAACTGGATCTGGTGGAAGATCATCAACGGCAGAATCATCGCGCCAATTCCGCCGCCGACAAACAGCACCTGAGCCATCGGCACGCCAGTGGCCATGCTCTTCTTCGAGCCAGCAAACAGGATGGTGATACGGTCTTCGACATTGAACCCCAGCCAACGCCCGAGGGCTGCCGTGCACCAGAGTACCAGCGCCAGCAACAGGCAGCAGACCAGCACCAAACCGGCAAGGCGCGAAGGCGCCACCGAATGCCACAGGCCGCTGACCACCGCATCGCTGAACGCGGTATAGACCACCAGCAGAATCGAGCCTTGGTCGACGATTTTCAGCCAGCGCGCATTGCGCGCCACCCAACTGCCAATCCAGCGCCGCGCCAATTGCCCGGCGACAAAAGGCACCAGTAACTGCAAAACAATCTTCAGCACTGCATCCAGGCTTGAGCCGCTGTCGCCCTCTACGCCCATCAGCAGCACCACCAATAAAGGCGTCAATACAATCCCCAGCAGGCTCGAAGCGGCCGCGCTGCAGATAGCCGCTGGCACATTGCCGCGGGCCAGCGAGGTAAAGGCAATCGCCGACTGCACCGTTGCGGGCAAGGCGCACAGATACAGCACGCCCAGGTACAACTCGTCTCCCACCAGTGGCAATAGCAACGGTTTGAGTGCCATGCCCAGCACCGGAAACATGACAAAGGTGCACGCAAACACCAATAAATGCAGGCGCCAGTGCCCAGCCCCGGCCGCCACTGCCTCGCGGGACAATTTGGCGCCGTGCAGAAAGAACAGCAGACCGATGGCCAGGTTGGTCAACCAACCGAACAACACCGCACCGCTGCCTTCGCACGGCAGCAAGGTGGCAACCAGAATCACCCCGAGCAGGGCCAGGGTGAAATTGTCGAACAGCATCCGTAGGTACTTCATGGTCGATCCTGACTTGTTATAGTGGCGCGGCAGACGATAAGGTCTTTGCACCAACTTCACTAACGCCAGAACCCCGCCAGTGTCGCCAAACGGACACCCCCCCCTGCTCGAGCCGCAAGCACTTGAGCATCTGCAACGGCTGCCGCGCCCGGTCTACGGCCATGTCCAGACGTTGCCCAACATCGTCCTGGGCTACCGCCATACGCATCCTTGGGGGCAACTGTCTTACGCCATTGGTGGCGTGCTGCAGGTACACACCGACAACGGCTTCTACCTGGTGCCACCGCAACGCGCCGTGTGGATTCCGCCACAGGTCCAGCATCGGGTCAGTTGCCCTGGCGATACCTGCCTGCGCAGCCTCTACCTGGAACACGTACCCGCCAGTTGGTCGAGCAAGCAGTGCCGAGTGATCGCGATCAATCCGTTGTTGCGCGAGTTGATCCGAACCTTCAGCGAACTGCCAGTGCACTACGACAGCAACGGCGCCGACGGGCGCCTGGTACGGGTGCTGCTCGATCAGCTGGTGACAGCGCCCGAACAACAGTTGATGTTGCCCCTGCCCCAGCACCCTCGCCTACGCGCATTGTGCAACCACCTGCAGGCCCAACCCGATGCATCAACCGGCCTGAGTGACTGGGCTGTGCAAAACGGCGTATCGGAAAAAACCCTGAGCCGTCTGTTTCAGCGTGAAACCGGCCTGAGTTTCCGCCTGTGGCGCCAGCGCATGCGCCTGCTCAGTGCGCTGCCGGCACTGGAGCGTGGTGAGCGCGTTACCGATGTGGCGTTGGCCTGTGGCTACGATTCGCTGTCTGCTTTTATAGCAGCGTTCGGCCGTCAGTTCGGCTTGCCGCCAGGGGCGTTCTTGCGAGCACGAATGGATGCGCAACAAGCGCCGTAGTCACGTCGAAATTCGACGCTGGGCCTGCTACCCTTGCGCCCGTCCGCCAAGCCGCCTGCCAGAAAAGGAGTTCCCATGGCAACGCTCACCGTCTGCGACGAATCCGTCTCAGGGGAAGTCTTTGAAACGTTCGCCCTGCACTTTCCGAGCGACTGCATCACCGTACGCCAGTTAATCCGTGAGCGTATTCATCAGGAAGTCCAGTTGCAGACTCAGGACGCCTGCCGTCGTCAGCGCCTGGTCATCCCCGACCCACTGGAAATCGCCCTCAACGGTGCGCGCAAGGCCACTGAGCATGAACCGGTGGACTGGCGCAAACAGGTCGACATCGCCTACCAGGCGTTCGAGCGCAATGGCTTCGTCATTCTCTTTGATGAGCAGCAGGCCGAAAGCCTCGACGAAGTCCTGACCATCCGCCATGACAGCGTGGTCAACTTCATCAAACTGACACCGCTGGTAGGAGGCTGAACCATGGCACTCGAACAACTCCAGGCGTTTGTCCGCGACGTCCCACAAGCCGACCTTGGCGTGGTTGAACACATCGGCCCGGACGGTTATCCGCTGCTGGTCACTAGCGAGCTGCGCCACGAACACCAGCTGATCAGCGAATTGCTGCCGTTGCTGCAGAACATCCATGGCCGCCCCGAGGAGATACTCTGCGCCCTGGGCCAACTGCCGGCCATTGCCGCGCTGGCACAACCGCAACAGCGGGTGCGCATGGTCCTGGCGCTGATCGAACGGATCGTTGCCTACGACGGCGGCCTGAGCAGTGCCAGCATCACCTATGGTTTTGCCCATAGCTTCGATGATGGGATCATGCCAACGCTGGTCAGTCTGTTGATACAAAGCGATGAAGTGCTCGAACAACTGGCCGTCCCGGTGCTGCAGTGGATCACCGGCTACCGCTTCGCCTATTACAACGTCGTGCCGACCCTTACGGTGATCAACTGGATCGGTCCCGAGCCATTACCTCAACTGCCTGAACCCCTGCGCAACTTGCTCAGGGTATTGCGCAGCCAATGCACCGATCCCGACCAGTACGGTAACGCCGTCAAACTCGGCAACTATGGCGAACACCTGGCAGCCAAGCTCGATCCGCTGCTGGGCGACGGCGTCTGGCAGGTGCTTGTATCCTGCGAACACTGGACACAGCTGGCCTTCAGCGACGTCGATACATTACCGGCCGACAGTCAAAAACAGTGGCTGGACCTGTTACGCCACGCCGCTACTGCCACCTCGGCGCGGCCAGCGGCAAAGTGGCTCAAGCACGCCCAGTCCTTACTGCACAGGGTCGGTGAAGCACCGCTGCGCACCGCGCTGTTGCGCTGGTTCGCCTGCGTTGATAGCGGCCGCACCGGGGCGCTGTTGTTTGACCGCTGGAACAGCGTCGATGATCGCGCGCGCATGAGCGAAGGCAATGCCACCGTTTTGCGCGGCTTGCTGTGGATGACGCCAATGCTCGCCGACAGCGAACTGACGCGCGCCCTGACCCGGATGGCCTTGAGTGGCTACCGCAAAGTCCGCGGCATTGGCGCGCGGGCCCCCAAGGTGGGCAATGCGGCGGTGTTCGCCCTGGCATCGATACCCACCCATGAAGCGGTCGGTCAGTTGGCCGTGCTCAAGGCGCGGGTCAAACTCAGCAACGCACAAAAAGAAATAGAAAAAGCTTTCACCCGTGCCGCCCAAGCCCTGCAACTGCCACGCGATCAGATCGAAGAACTCGGTGTCCCCACCTACGGCCTGGAGCAGGTTGGCGTACGCCGGGAAACCTTTGCCGAGGGCGCCTTCACCGCCGAGGTCAGGGTCGATGGCAAGCAGGCAACGCTGAACTGGTTCCACGCCGACGGTACGCCACAGAAGTCGGTGCCCGCCAAGGTCAAAACCGAACACACAGAAGCACTCAAAGACCTCCAGGCTGCAGTCAAAGACATCAGCGCCATGCTCCCGGCCCAGGCGGCGCGTCTGGACAGTTTGTTTTTGCTGGAAAAACATTGGCCCTTCTCCGAGTGGCAGGAACGTTATCTCGACCACCCGCTTATCGGCACCCTGGCGCGCCGGTTGATCTGGACGATCAGCGAATCCGGCCAAACCCATGCACTGATATTCAGCGACGGTTGCCTGCAAGCGCTCGATGGCAGCATCGTCAATCCCTCCCGCGAGGCTGAAGTGCGTCTGTGGCACCCCATCGGCCGTACCCTGGAAGACGTTGTTGCCTGGCGCGAACGCATCGAAGCCTTGCACATCACCCAACCGTTCAAGCAAGCGCACCGTGAGGTCTACCTGCTGACCGACGCCGAGCGCTACACCGCGACCTACTCCAATCGCTTCGCTGCCCACATTTTGCGTCAGCACCAGTTCCACGCCCTGGCCACCGGCCGTGGCTGGCGCAACCAGCTACGCCTGCTGATTGACGACAACTACCCTGCGGCCAGCCGCGAGCTGCCGACCTGGGGCCTGCGGGCCGAGTTCTGGATCGAGGGCGTGGGTGACAATTATGGGGTCGACACCAACGAGTCGGGCACGTTCCTGCACCTGAGCACTGACCAGGTGCGCTTCTACCCCATCGATGCCGAGCAACGTACCGCGCCTGCCGCTGGCGGTGGCTACACCCCCGAACACTGGCGTGATGCCGAAGACGCAGCGCCACTGCCTATGACCCAAGTGCCGCCGCTGGTGTTGAGCGAAATCATGCGCGACGTTGACCTGTTTGTCGGCGTCGCGTCGCTGGCCAATGACCCGCAATGGGCCGATGGCGGGCCGGACGGCCGCCTGCGTAGCTACTGGCAACACCAGGCGCTTGCAGAACTGGGTGCGACAGCGCAAACCCGCAAGCAACTGCTGGAAAAACTGCTGCCGCGCATGACCCGCCTCAAAGGCAAATGGTCCTTGCACGGACGCTTTCTGGAAATCACCGGCAAATTGCGTAGTTACAAAATCCACCTGGGCTCGGCCAACATCCTGATGCAGCCGAATGATCAGTACCTGTGCATTGTCCCCGACGCCAAGGCACGTACCCAGGCCATGCCGCACTACCTGCCATTTGAAGGTGACACACTGCTATCGATCATCCTCTCCAAGGCATTACTGCTGATGGATGATGACAAGATCAGTGATCCGACCATCACCCGTCAGATAACTGAGCCTTGAGGTTGCCACCAGGTGTCGCCACAGCACTGTGTAGCCATGCCTTGAATGCTTGCATCGCGGTGCTTTCAGGCCGCGACTGCAAACGCGTCAGCCAGTAACTGCCGGTGCTGATGCTGATAGCAAAGGGCTGGCGAATAGCGTCGCAGGCCAACAGCCGTTCGAACATCAAGGGCGGAGCCAGGGCCACGCCAACGCCTTGCTGCGCGGCCTCCATCATTCCCAGCGAAGAGTCGAAAACCACCGTGCGCGCGGGTTGCAATGCGCTGGGTACACCTGCGGCCTGGAACCACTCCTGCCACTCTTCAGTACGGTAGGAGCGCAGTAAGGTTTGCCGCAGCAGGTCAACCGGCGTATGCAGTTGCTCAGCAATCTGCGGTGTGCAGAGCACCGATAAAGGCGCTTCAAGCAAGGGCAATGCCTCGGTACCGTGCCAGGCACCGCCGCCAAAACGAATGGCATAGTCGAGCCCTTCAGCGGCGACATCGACACGGTTGTTGTTGGTTGACAGACGCAGATCGATGTAGGGATAACGGGCCTGGAAATCCGCCAGCTTCGGCAACAACCAACCCACCGCGAACGTACCCACAGCCCCCACCGTCAACACCTCGCGATAATGCCCGCCTTCGAAGCGCTCCAGGGTCTGGGCGATGCGGTCGAAACTTTCGCGTAGCACCGGCAACAAGGTCTCGCCTTCACGGGTCATCATCAACCCCCTTGGCAAGCGTTTGAACAACGTGACATTGAGTTGGGCCTCGAGGCTTTTGACCTGATGGCTGACTGCCGCTTGAGTCACGCACAACTCGATCGCGGCACGGGTGAAACTCAAGTGCCGTGCCGAAGCCTCAAAAGCCCGCAAGGCATTCAAGGGCAGATGTGGTCGGACCATACCTACTCCATAATTTTTCTAATGACTGCTGCGAAATATCATCGGTTGTCCCAAGCAGGCAAAGCACCTAGATTAGCGCTCCCTGCTGCAGACAGGCCCACACCAATCACCGTACATGGAACCTTGCCCGATGATGCCCGATACAATCAAGGCCAATCCAGCGATTCTGGCTGCTGTAGGACTTTTCCTGTATACCAGTCAGACCTTCGCCTCTCCCCTTTCTGACGCCGAACTGGCGTCGACAGTGAACGCAGTCGTACGTCCACTGATGCAGCAACAAGCCATCCCTGGCATGGCCGTCGCTATCAGTATCAAGGGTCAACAGCATTACTTAAACTACGGAGTAGCGACAAAGGAGACTGGCCAGGCCGTCAACGCCGATACCCTGTTCGAGATCGGATCGGTGAGCAAAACGTTCACCGCCACCCTCGCTGGCTACGCCCAGGCCAACGGCAAAATGTCACTCAGTGACCCGGTAAGCAAACACTGGCCAGCCTTGGCTAAAACACCTTTCGACGGTATTACCTTGCTCAATCTGGGCACCTACAGCGCCGGCGGCCTCCCCCTGCAGTTCCCTAACCAGGTCAAAGACCAGGACGGCATGCTCAGTTACTACGCGCACTGGAAGCCCGCCTATGCCCCCGGCACACAGCGGCTGTATTCGAACCCGAGCCTGGGCTTGTTCGGCTATTTGTCGGCTAAAAGCATGGGCACATCGTTCACTGAGCTGATGCAAAACCAGCTGCTGCCACAACTGGGACTGCAGCACACCTACCTGCAAATACCCGCGGCGCAAATGGACCGTTACGCTCAAGGTTACAAAGATGATCAACCGCTGCGGGTCGGCCCGGGAGCACTGGATGCCGAGGCCTACGGAATGAAAACCAGCGCCACTGATTTACTCCACTACCTCGAAGTGAACATGCAGCCGCAGCGCCTCAGCGCGCCGTTACAGCGCGCCATCGCGACCACCCAGACCGGCTATTACCGGGTCGGCGCCATGACCCAAGGTCTGGGCTGGGAAATGTATGACTACCCGACCAGTCTCGACCAGCTGTTGGCAGGGAACTCTTCCGCGATGGCCCTTGAGCCACACCCAACAACCTGGCTTAAACCGGCCGAGCCTCTGCAAGCCAACACCCTGCTAAACAAGACCGGCTCAACCAACGGTTTCGGCGCCTATGTGCTGTTCGTGCCCTCCAAACAAATAGGCATCGTGTTGCTGGCAAACAAGAACTACCCGAATGCTGAACGGATAAAACTGGCCCATACGATCCTCACCGCGCTGGACCAGTAGCTACGGTCAGGGAGTGCCGTTGCGCCCGTACAGACGGTAGCCCTCACGCGTGCTCAAACGCTCGTAGTACGCCTCGACGGCGGGCAGCGGCGGACGCTCCAGCGGCGTCTGCAGCCAACGGTTGACCGACAGGCCAATAGGGATATCAGCCAGCGAAAATGCCTCGCCACTGACATAGGCAGCAGTGCGTTCAAGCTGACGGTCGAGGAGGGTCATCTGCCGATTCCAATTGCGGCACGCTGCGGCCAGCGTGTCAGCATCCTGATGCGCAGGTGACTGGCGTACCAGAGAGACAAAGGCATAGCTCCACGAACCATTGAGATCGGTGGCTTGCCAATCCATCCATTGGTCGACCCGCGCCCGTGCCTGCGGCGCGGATGGATACAACCACTCACCCGCGTAACACCCGGCCAGGTAACGAATGATGGTATTGGACTCCCACAGTACGAAATCGCCGTCCTCGATCACCGGAACCATGGCATTGGGATTGAGCGCCAGGAAGGCTTCTTCCTGAGTCGAACGAAACCCCGAGCCCCAGTCTTCCCGCTCGAACGCCAGTTGCAGCTCCGCACAGGTCCACAGCACCTTACGTACGTTGATCGATGAAGCCTTGCCCAGTATCCGCACCATCATTCACTCCTGTGACTCGTGTTGACTCAGCCGCTGCAAGAACAGGCTGAACAGTTCTGATTGCGACGAAACCCCCAGTTTGGCGTACAGAATGCGCCGGTGCACGTTCACCGTTTCCTGCGAGATGGCCAGGCGCTTGGCAATCGCCTTGCTGGAGTTACCACGCAGCACCAGGCGGGCGATTTTCAGCTCGCGGGCCGACAACCTATCGCTGCCGAAGTGCTCGAGCGCACGCTCCACGGGTGTGGCATGGGTGTTATTGGTCAAGGTCGGATTCTGCAGCACCCAGTGTTGACACAACAGCGCCAGCAACCAGGGCGCATACAGCTGCATCTGGCCCAGGTGGGCAGTCTCAAAGCGCTGATTGGCGCCCAGGGAAACGGCCAACATCTGCCCCAGCGCCAGCTTCAGTACCAGTTGCAGTTGCAGTTCATCTTCACCAGTGGCCGAGCGGAAGTAGTTGTGAAAATAAATGGATACGTGAAGCCGGCCTGTTGACCACAGCCATTGCCTACACCAACACTCACAGCGTGGGTGTGGTCCGCGATGCGCTGGTGGCCTCCGAGCGCGAGCTGGGCAAACAGCGCACTTACTGGTGCATGCCAACGGTGCTGGAAACCTATGACGGCGTCCTCAATGACATTTGGGGCCAGCATGTCACTGCCGAGCACGCACATCGGCGAGAGTGCCCACCACTACGGTGCAGATGGTCAACAACGATCACATTTCTGCCCTGTTCTGCGCCGCAGCCGATGCCGTCGAAGAAGCTATCCTCAATGCACTGCTCGAAGCCTTAGCGGCAGTCGGTTGGAAGGCGGATCCGCGCGCAGCGCAAGGCGCCTGAACATAAAGGCACTCGTTGCTGCGACAATTTGTCGGTATGGTGGTGTTCTGAAGATGGACGTTTACCCGCTCACAGGAAACCCAGAATGCCCCAACGTGAAGTTATCAATGCATCTGTCAGCCCAAAAGGCAGCCTGGAAACACTGTCTCAACGTGAAGTACAGCAACTGAGTGAAGCCGGATCCGGCAGTCTGTACACCCTGTTCCGCCAGTGCGCGCTGGCCATTCTCAACACCGGCGCGCATGTCGACAACGCCAAAACCATCCTCGAAGCCTACAAGGACTTCGAGGTGCGCATTCACCAACAAGATCGCGGCGTGCGCCTGGAGCTACTGAACGCGCCGGCCGATGCCTTCGTCGATGGCGAGATGATCGCCAGTACCCGCGAAATGCTCTTCAGCGCCCTGCGCGACATTGTCTACACCGAGAGCGAGCTGGCCAGCCAGCGCATCGACCTGGAAAGCTCCCAGGGCATCACCGACTACGTCTTCCACCTGCTGCGCAACGCCCGCACCCTGCGCCCGGGTGTCGAGCCGAAAATGGTGGTGTGCTGGGGCGGTCACTCGATCAGCACCGAGGAATACCAGTACACCAAGAAAGTCGGCCACGAGTTGGGCCTGCGCAAGCTGGATGTCTGCACCGGCTGTGGCCCAGGGGTGATGAAAGGCCCGATGAAGGGCGCAACCATCGCTCATGCCAAGCAGCGCATGAGTGGCAGCCGCTACCTGGGTTTGACCGAGCCTGGCATTATCGCCGCCGAGGCGCCCAACCCGATCGTCAACGAGTTGGTGATTCTGCCGGACATCGAAAAGCGCCTTGAAGCGTTCGTACGTGTCGGCCATGGCATCATCATCTTCCCCGGTGGCGCCGGTACTGCCGAAGAGTTCCTGTACCTGCTCGGCATCCTGATGCACCCGGACAATATCGACCTGCCGTTCCCGGTCATTCTCACCGGGCCGAAAAGCGCCGAACCGTACCTGCAACAGCTGCATGCCTTCGTCCTGGCCACCCTCGGCGACACCGCCCAGCGCCATTACCAGATCATCATCGACAACCCGGCCGAAGTGGCCCGACAAATGGTCGAAGGGCTCAAGGAGGTCAAGCAGTTCCGCCGCGAGCGCAATGACGCCTTCCACTTCAACTGGCTATTGAAGATCGAAGAAGGCTTCCAACGCCCGTTCGATCCGACCCACGAGAACATGGCCGACCTGCAACTGCGCCGCGATCTGCCTGCCCATGAGCTGGCTGCGAACCTGCGCCGGGCGTTTTCCGGGATTGTTGCCGGCAACGTCAAGGACAAGGGTATCCGCCTGATCGAAGAGAAAGGCCCTTACGAAATTCATGGTGATGCGGCCGTACTGTATCCGCTCGGCAAGTTGCTGGAAGCCTTCGTAGCCCAGCACCGCATGAAGCTGCCAGGCGGTGCCGAGTACGTGCCTTGCTACCGTGTCGTGACCTGATTTCTACCCTCCCCTGAGTGCGGGCACAGCATGTGCCCGCAACATTTGCACCCATTTTCCTACCCTCCCCAGTGAACCTGCCTGCAGAAAAGTGGTCTTTCAGCTGGCGGCTTGCGTGCACGCCCACGTTCACCGGCCCAGTCATCGGGCTTTCATTTTTCATTTCACGCGAAGACCATCATGCCTATCTCTCGTCCTGTGCCTGCGGCGCTTACCCCTGACTCCCCTGCTGTGCTGCGCCCGCGCAACAGACTTTCCCTTGGCGTGATCGGTGCCCTGATTGCCCTGAGCGGCCCCTTGCAGGCCGAAGAAGCGCCAGACACGGGCGAGCGCTGGGTCAGCGATAGCCTCACTACCTTTGTGCGCAGCGGCCCGACCAATGGCCACCGCATCGTCGGTAACCTCAAATCCGGGCAGAAGGTTACGCTGCTCAGCACCCAGGGCAACTACAGCCAGGTACGCGGAGAGTCCGGCGATATCGTCTGGATCACCAGCAGCGACCTGCAAGCGGTTCCCGGCCAGGCCGAGCGTTTGCCACAGCTGACCGAGCAGGTCACGCAATTGAGCCAGCAGCTCAAGACTATCGACGACAGCTGGAAAGCCCGCGTGCAAGGCATGCAGGAGACTCTGGACTCGCGCAAAGCCCTGATCGACGAACTAGAAGCACGCAGCAAGGCGCTCAATGCCGAACTCAGCGACACCCAGTCGGAGCTGCGCAGCACCCAGGCGCGCCTGGGCGATGAGAACAAACAAGTGCTGATGCGCTACATGGTCTACGGTGGCGGCATTGCCGGCGCAGGTTTACTTGCCGGGTTGATCCTGCCGGCGTTGAGCCGTGGACGTAAACGTAACGACCGCTGGTTCTGAGTTCAAACGCAAGCAGCGGGGTGACGCAACGCGGTGCAATCCTTAAAGTGACCAGACAAACCTGTCGGACGAGGATTGCCGCATGCCCGCTTGTGAGCTTCTGCTGGAGCGCATTGCGCTACCAGCACCCATCGGCCAGGTACTGATCGTCAGCGACGGTCGGCAGTTGATAGGCCTGGAATTCGACGAACCGCAAAAGCGTTTGCTGCGCTTGCTGCAGACGCGTTTTGGGGGTCGTTTCACCCTGCATGAAACCACTGATCTGAAGCAACTGAGCGAACCTGTTCGCGCCTATTTTGCTGGCGATCTGCATGCACTGGACGCGGTGCCGGTCGATGGCGGTGGCACGCCGTTCCAGCAGCGGGTATGGGCGGCGTTGCGGCAAATACCTGTGGGCAGCACCCGAACCTATGGCCAGATTGCCGCGATGATCGGCAGCCCTGCTGCGGCCCGCGCGGTTGGCTTGGCCAATGCCTTGAACCCGATCAGCCTGGCCATCCCCTGCCACCGCGTGATCGGTAGCTCCGGTGCGCTGACCGGTTACGGCGGTGGTATCGAACGCAAACGCTGGCTGCTGGCCCATGAACGCCAGGCGTGTGCATGAGCAACGGGCCTTGGCGGCTGCTCGGGGCCGATGGCATTGAGTACCTGAGCGCGCAACCTGGTCTGCTGGGCGGTCACCGGCGCAGCAAGATCTATGGACGACTGGATTGCCCGGGGGCATTACGGGCTATCGCCCGAGGCGGGTATGTAAAGCACCGGGTGTTCTTTCTCGATGTCGAGGCAGCGCGGGCGGCGGGGTATCGGCCCTGTGCGGTGTGCATGCGAGAGGCCTACCGGCAGTGGAAGAGCGGTGCCTGTGAGTGAATGAGGTCATTGTCGGCGATAAGCCCGACACCTTACTCAGCGCACTCACGCAACCACTCCATCATCACCCTAACCCGCAACGGCAACGGATCACGCGGCGGATGCACCAGGTAATAGCCCTGCCCCGCTGCGGGTTCAAAATCACCCAATGGCAAGATCAACAGCCCCTGATCGATCAACGGTTGCACCAATTGCCGACGACCCATCGCCACACCGACATGATTGCTCGCTGCAAGCGCACACAGATCCGCACGGTCGAAGGTCAGGGCTGCGCTTGGCAGGTGAGCCTGCGCATCATACTGTCGTGCCCACCGCTGCCACTCGGCATCAAAGGCGGCATGCTCCCAGGCCAGGGCATCGTGCAGTAACGTGCATTGACGCAGTTGCTCCGGCGCATCAATCAGGCCATGGCGCTCGGCATATTGGCGACTGCACACCGGCGCCAGCTGTTCGGCCATCAACAATTGACTGACCAGCCCCGGAAAGTCGCCATCGCCGTAAAGCAGTGCCAGGTCGATATGCCGGGCACGAAAATCCACCGCCTCATTGCCGGTACGGATATCCAGGCTGATCTGCGGATATCGCTGCTGGAAGCCCGCCAGCCGCGGCACCAGCCAACATTGGGTAATGGACGGTCGGGCATAGAGCGTCAGGGCGCCGCTGACGGTCGAAGCTGAGTCCGTTTGCAGGGCTTCTTCCAGGTCCTCCACCAGCCCCTGCACCAGTTGATACAGACGCTCACCCTCGGCCGTCAGGCGAATGCGTCGGGTCAGGCGTTCAAACAGGCGCAACGCCAGCGCCTGTTCGAGCCGAGCGATACGGTGACTGACCGCACTCGGGGTGAGGTGCAACTCTTGCGCGGCCAGGGTAAAGCTCAAGTGCCGCGCGGCCACGGCAAAGGTATGCAAGTTGGCAAACTGCGCCCCGGTCAGACGGTTGCCGAGGCGTGGTGGCAGGTTGAGCATGCTCACTGTCCGGCCAGCACAATGCGGCCCTTGGCCAGATAAGCGTCCATTTCTGCCCGTGGCACCATGCTGCCGCCCGTGCCCCAGACCAGGTGGGTGGCCCGCTGCATACGCGCCTCATCCAGCCCCAAGCGCTGGCGATAGCCCTGGGTTTCGTGCAGCACCTGCACCATACCTGGCACCCCGGCCAGTGCCGACGGCTCCAGCTCATAGCCTTCACAGGCCTGCATCTGCGCCAGCAAGCGGTACAGGGTGGCATCGTCGACAGTGTAGTAACCGTCGATCAGGCGCTGCATCGCCCGCCCGACAAAACCTGAGGGCCGCCCCACTGCCAGGCCGTCGGCCGCGGTCTGGTTGTCGATGCCAACGTCATACACCGAAACCTCATCATGCAGCCCGGTATAAACACCGAGGAACATACACGGCGAATGAGTGGGCTCGGCGAACAGGCAATGCACCGCATCGCCAAACACCAGTTTCAGGCCAAACGCCACGCCGCCAGGACCACCACCGACACCGCACGGCAAGTAAACAAACAACGGATGCTCGGCATCCACCGCAACACCTTGTTCGATCATCTGGCGCTGCAGGCGCTCGGCTGCCACCGCGTAACCGAGAAACAGGTTGCGCGAGTTCTCGTCGTCGACGAAATGACAGCGCGGATCGGCCTCAGCTTCCTTACGCCCCTGCTCCACCGCCACGCTGTAGTCGGCGCTGTATTCGCGCACCTCGACACCATGGGCGCGCAAGCGGTCTTTCTTCCACTGCCGAGCGTCCGCCGACATGTGCACCGTGGCCTTGAAGCCCAGGCGCGCACTCATGATACCAATCGACAAGCCAAGGTTGCCGGTCGAGCCCACGGCAATGCTGTACTGCGCAAAGAACGCCCGCGCCGCCTCGCTGTCGAGCTTGGCGTAATCATCACCCGGCTGCAGCAGGCCGCCGGCCAGGGCCAGGTCTTCAGCGTGCTTGAGCACTTCATAGATGCCGCCACGGGCTTTGATCGAACCGGAAATCGGCAGCAGGTTGTCGGCTTTGAGCCACAGTGCGCCAGCCTCGGGCAACTGATGTTCGGCACGCAGTACAGCCTGCAGCGCCGGTAGCGGCAACAAGGGCGACTCAATGATGCCGGCGCTGGCCGTCGTTTCGCTAAACGCCGACTGGATGAACGGTGCAAAACGCTGCAAGCGCTCGCTGGCCTCGCGCACATCCTGCGCAGTCAACGGCACATCGCCCAGTGCCTCAGCGCTCGGCGCACATCGTGGGTTGAACCAACTGGTCGGGCGCAACGCCACCAGATCGGCGATCAAAGGGTGGCTCTGGCACCAGTCATGTACAGGGCGTTCCAGCGACATGGTCTTACTCTATCGGCAAGCGGATAGAACGATTAAGCGTCAAGCAGCTATGCCATTACAACCGATGGTTACTCAGGCCATGGATGATCCCTGGTCAGCCATGCGCCGACGTGCAGAGCGGCGCACTTCTGCTACCTTGGGAATACCCTCTTTTATCGTTTGACGCACATATCTACAGGTGACCCATCATGGCGCGCACCACCCCCATTGAGCTGTACCGCAATATCGGCATCGTTGCCCATGTTGACGCGGGCAAGACCACCACCACCGAACGCATCCTGTTCTACACCGGGGTCAACCATAAAATGGGCGAGGTGCACGACGGCGCCGCGACCATGGACTGGATGGCCCAGGAGCAAGAACGCGGGATCACCATCACCTCGGCGGCGACCACGGCGTTCTGGCAAGGCTCGACCAAGCAGTTCCCGGAAAAATACCGTTTCAACATCATCGACACCCCCGGCCACGTTGACTTCACCATTGAGGTGGAGCGCTCCCTGCGCGTACTCGACGGTGCCGTGGTGGTGTTCAGCGGCGCCGACGGCGTGGAACCGCAATCGGAAACGGTCTGGCGCCAGGCCAACAAATACCATGTACCGCGCATGGCCTATGTCAACAAAATGGACCGCCAGGGCGCCGACTTCCTCAAGGTGGTCAAACAGATCGACCAACGCCTGGGCCACCATCCGGTTCCGATCCAGTTGGCCATTGGCGCCGAGGAACACTTCATCGGCCAGGTCGACCTGGTGAAGATGAAGGCCATCTATTGGAACGAAGATGACAACGGCACCAGCTATCGCGAAGAAGATATTCCCGCCGAGATGCTGGAGCTGGCCAAGGAATGGCGCGCGCACATGATCGAGGCGGCCGCCGAAGCCAACGACGAATTCATGGAGCTTTACCTCAATGGCGAAGAGCTGAGCAATGAGCAGATCAAAGCCGGCCTGCGCCAGCGCACCCTGGCCAATGAAATTGTCCCGGCAATCTGCGGCTCGTCGTTCAAGAACAAGGGCGTGCCGCTGATGCTCGATGCGGTCATCGACTACCTGCCAGCACCTTCGGAAATCCCCGCCATCAACGGCACCGACCCGGATCACGAGGACAAGCACCTGGAACGCCACGCTGACGACAGCGAGCCGTTTTCGGCCCTGGCGTTCAAGATTGCCACCGACCCGTTCGTCGGCACCCTGACTTTCGCCCGGGTCTACTCCGGTGTACTCAGTTCCGGCGACGCCGTGCTCAACTCGGTCAAAGGCAAAAAGGAACGGGTCGGGCGAATGGTGCAAATGCATGCCAACCAGCGTGCCGAGATCAAGGCCGTGTGCGCCGGTGATATCGCCGCCTTGATCGGCATGAAAGATGTCACCACCGGCGATACCCTGTGCGACATCAACAAACCGATCATCCTTGAACGCATGGACTTCCCCGACCCGGTGATTTCCGTGGCGGTCGAACCCAAAACCAAGGCCGACCAGGAAAAAATGGGCATCGCCTTGAGCAAACTGGCCCAGGAAGACCCGTCATTTCGCGTGCGTACCGATGAAGAGACCGCGCAGACCATTATCTCCGGCATGGGTGAACTGCACCTGGACATTATCGTTGACCGCATGCGCCGGGAATTCGGGGTCGAGGCCAACATTGGCAAGCCTCAGGTGGCCTACCGCGAGAAAATCCGCAACACCTGCGAGATTGAAGGCAAGTTCGTCCGCCAGTCCGGCGGGCGCGGCCAATACGGTCACTGCTGGATCCGCTTCGCACCGGGTGAGGAAGGCAAGGAAGGTCTGGAGTTCGTCAACGAAGTCGTCGGCGGCGTGGTTCCCCGCGAGTACATCCCGGCGATTCAAAAAGGCATCGAAGAGCAGATGCAGAACGGTGTGCTCGCTGGCTATCCGCTGATCGGCTTGAAAGCCACGGTGTTTGATGGCTCGTACCACGACGTTGACTCCAACGAGATGGCGTTCAAGGTCGCGGCCTCCATGGCCACCAAGCAACTGGCGCAAAAAGGCGGTGCGGTGTTGCTGGAGCCGGTGATGAAAGTCGAGGTGGTGACGCCTGAGGAATACCAGGGCGACATCATGGGTGACCTGAGCCGCCGCCGCGGGATGATCCAGGAAGGTGGCGAAACCCCCGCAGGCAAGGTGATACGCGCCGAAGTGCCGTTGGGCGAGATGTTTGGCTATTCCACTCAGATGCGCTCAATGACTCAGGGCCGGGCCAGCTACACCATGGAATTCACCAAGTACGCCGAAGCCCCGGCCAGCATCGCTGACGCGATTATCAAGAAGCAGGGTTAGCTGTGGGGGCCGGCCTTGTCGGCGATCATATCGGCGCGATGCCAGCTGCCCTGCGGTGGCTGCATCGCTGGCAAGACCAGCCCCCATACAGTTACTCGCAACCTGTCCGACATTAGCCTGCTTCCACACCAGACCTGTAGACTTGCCTGCAAAGCCAAGTCACCGGCCGTCTTTCGTTTGGAGTTTGCCCCCCAATGTTCGCCCTCACCCACTTTGTCGCCCCGCCTGAGGAGTCGATCAAGAGCCAGATCCTGCAATTGGTGGTCGACAACCTGACCGACATCAGCGCGATCGGCATCACCCCAAGCAACCCGCTGTACAGCCTCTACCAATACGGTATCGGTTTTGAGGTGCACCTGTACCTGGAGGCCATGGCTGGAACCCGCGACCTGCCCGTTGAACTGATTGTCGCGTGCGACCCGCGCGACCCACAGACCGTCACCGGTTTTCTCCTGTACCTGCCGGTACAGGGCGATCCCCAGGCGTGCAGTGTGGCCTACCTTGCCGTGCACAGCCGCTACCGTCGTCTGGGCATCGCCCGCGCCATGCTGGCGCAGGTGTGCGAACGCTACCCGCATGCAGAACTGGCGTGCGCGGTGAACAAGGTGGGCTACTTCGAGGCCATGGGCTTTACCGTGCTGGCGGCGCGCGGCCCTCAGGTGCTGATGAACACCCGCGACCATGCCAGCGAGGGGCAAGTGGCAATGCTCGACGTCGCGCCGATCTACCGCACCCTGGAAGTGCAGCAGATCCACACTTACCTGCTTAAGCAGCATGGCAAGCGGGCCATGGTCGACGCCGAGAAGCAACGCGACCGCCACCTTGACCAGTTGCAACGCAAGGCGCAGGCCTTTGTTCAGGAACGTTTAGGCGAGCGCGCCGGGCAGCAGCGCGGCACCACGGTGCGCCTGGTCTAGCGGCTGCCCTGCGCCGCCAACTCGACCAGCACCTGCAAAACAAACCCGGTGCTTTGCTCCTCCTGCCCTTGTCGACTGGCAATCCCCAGGTGACGCCACAGCCCAGGGCGCAGCGGGCGCATGCACAAGCGTGAATCAGGCTCCGGCGCGCTGCCTTCGTGAGGTAGCAAGGTTGCACCGTAACCGGCGGCCACCAGGCTCTTGATCGCATCGTTGTAATTGAGCTGGATGCGCGCGTCGGGCTGCAGGCCTGCCGTGGCGAACCACTCGCTGGTCACGCGTGACAGCTGAGTCGTACTGTCATTGAGAATCAGCGCGCGCGTGGCCAGCCAGGCTGGTGTGATACGCGATGGCGGTGTCCAGCTGCAAGGAATGAAGGCCATGATCGGGTCGCGACGCCACGGTTGAATCTGCACGCCCTTGACCGTAGCTTGCGGCAAGGCCACCAGGCCCAGGTCGAGGGTACCGTCCTGCAGGCGGCCGAGCGACTCCCGTGAAGTCAGTACTTGCACCTGCACATCGATGCCTGGGTGGCGCACGCCAAGAATATCCAGCGCTTGCGGCAACAGGTGGGCGATAGCCCCGGTCGACGCACCCAGGCGCACCCGTCCACTCAAGCCCTGCACCTGGCGTTGCACTTCATCCAACGCCTGTTCGGCATCGGCGAGCAAGCGCCGGGCGCGCTCAAGCAAGGTTTCACCAATTGCTGTGGGATGGATCTGTCCGCGCTTGCGCGTCAGCAGCGGTGCGCCGATGCGCGCCTCAAGGTCAGCAATGTGCAGACTGACGGTGGGCGGCGCCAGGTTGAGGGCGCGGGCGGCCTGAGCAAAGGAGCCGAGGTCGGCAATCACCACCAGGGTACGCAGACGGTCGAGGCTGATTTCACGCATGGGTTTTTATCATTCAGTATTTATGAATGACAACATCATGATATTCAAATTTTCTTTCGTCCAGATTGGCGCGAGCATAGGCACTTCCCGTACTGATTCGTTGAGAACACCATGCACCAGCCTCTAGTCTTTATCGATGGCGACCAAGGCACCACCGGCCTACAGATCCATGCCCGCCTGCACGGGCGCGATGACCTGCGCTTGCTGACCCTGCCCGACGCCGAGCGCAAAGACCCACAGCGCCGCGCCGAAGCAATCAACGGTGCCGATGTGGCGATTCTGTGCCTGCCTGATGACGCCGCGCGCCAAGCGGTGGCAGCGATCGTCAACCCGAAGGTGCGGGTAATCGACGCCAGCTCAGCGCACCGCATCAGCGCCGGCTGGGTGTACGGCTTGCCCGAACTCAACCAACAGCAGGCTGAGCGGATCGCCCTGGCCAAGCGCGTGAGCAATCCTGGTTGCTACCCTACCGGGGCGATTGCCTTGTTGCGGCCCTTAGTGGCTGCAGGCTTGATGCCGGCTGACTATCCGCTGACGGTAAACGCCGTGTCGGGCTATTCCGGCGGTGGCCGCGCGGCGGTCGAGCGTCACGAGACGCCTGGGTCGCAAGCGGCACAAGGGGTGTTGGTGTATGGCTTGAACCTCGATCACAAGCATGTGCCAGAAATCCAGCAGCATGCCGGGCTGTCCCATCGGCCGGTGTTTGTGCCCAGCTACGGCAGTTACCGTCAGGGCATTGCCTTGACCATTGCCCTGCAGACGCGGCTGCTACCTACCGGTGTGAGCGCTGCGCGCTTGCATGATTGCCTGCACGCGCACTACCACGGTTCGCGTTATGTGCAGGTGGCAACGCTGGAGCATGGCGAAGCAGCGCCAATGCTTGACCCACAAGCGCTCAATGACAGCAATGACCTGCGCCTGGCAGTGTTTGCCAATGAAGCCCATGGGCAGGTGCTGCTGACCGCAGTGTTCGACAACCTGGGGAAAGGTGCTTCGGGGGCTGCGGTGCAGAACCTGGAGTTGATGCTGGCAGCGATGGCCTGATTCAGGGCCGCTACGCGCCTCATCGCCGGCAAGGAGTATTAATCGATCTGCTGCAACAGGTTCGGGATATTCGCTTCGCTGGCTGCTTAGCGCTAAAAACTTCACCTTCTGTCAGCTCCGTATGACTGGTCGGCACCGATGATTTTACGTAGCATCCTAGCCTTTTTTCGCGAGCAGCCTAGCGCTGCCGCTCCGCGCTTCGGGTAGGTCATGAAAACAAGCTCCATACGCACCGATGTCCTGGCAGGACTCACCACCTCCTTCGCCCTGGTGCCCGAGTGCATCGCCTTCGCGCTGGTGGCGCACCTGAATCCGTTGATGGGTCTCTATGGCGCGTTCATCATCTGCACATTAACCGCCTTGCTCGGTGGCCGCCCCGGAATGATCTCCGGCGCGGCCGGTTCTATGGCGGTCGTCATCGTCGCGCTGGTGGTACAGCACGGCGTGCAGTATCTGCTGGCGACGGTACTGCTCGGCGGCTTGATCATGATCACCTTCGGCCTGCTGCGTCTGGGCAAGCTGGTACGGATGGTGCCGTATTCGGTGATGCTCGGCTTCGTCAACGGTCTGGCGATCATCATCGCGTTGGCACAGCTGGAGCATTTCAAGCATGACGGTGCCTGGCTCAGTGGCTCACCGCTGTACCTGATGGCCGGCCTGGTGGCACTGACCATGGCAATCGTTTACCTGTTGCCACGCCTGACCCGCAGCGTGCCCCCAGCGTTGATCGCGATCCTTGGCGTGGGTGCCGGGGTTTATCTGCTCGACCTGCCAACCCGCACCCTCGGTGATCTAGCGCACATCGCCGGCGGTTTGCCGATGCTGACCTGGCCGGATATCCCGTGGAACCTGCAAACCCTGCAGATCATCGCGCCCTACGCGATCCTGATGGCGCTGGTGGGGTTGTTAGAAACCCTGCTGACCCTTAACCTCACCGACGAAATCACCGAAAGCCGCGGCTACCCCAATCGCGAGTGTGTAGCGCTGGGTGTGGCCAATATGACCTCTGGCTTGTTCGGCGGTATGGGCGGCTGTGCAATGATCGGCCAGACCGCGATCAACCTCAGTTCCGGCGGCCGCGGCCGCCTGTCCGGGGTAGTGGCCGGGGTAATGATCCTGATGTTCGTGCTGTTTCTGTCGCCGCTGATCGAGCGAATCCCGCTCGCGGCGCTGGTCGGGGTAATGTTCGTGGTCGCGCAGCAGACCTTCTCCTGGGCCTCGCTGCGGGTGCTGCACAAGGTGCCGGCGAGCGACATGCTGGCAATCATCGCCGTGACCGTGGTCACCGTACTCACCGACCTGGCCACGGCCGTGCTGTTTGGTATCGTCATCGCCGCGATCAACTTCGCCTGGCAGCAAGCGCGCGAACTGTACGCCGATAGCCACTTGGAAACCGATGGCAGCAAGCTGTACCGGGTCCACGGCACCTTGTTCTTTGCCTCGACCACGCCGTTTCTCAATCAGTTCGACCCGGCCAACGACCCAGCCCAGGTGACCCTCGATTGCCAGCACCTGAACTTCGTCGACTACTCGGCGATTGCCGCGCTCAAGACCCTGCGTGAACGCTATAGCAACAACGGCAAGCACCTGCGCGTGGTGCATCTGTCCGAGCGCTGCAAGCAATTGCTCAAGCGCACCGACCTGCACTACAGCTAAAAAACGTACTTACGGTGCACCGAACATCGCCGTCCAGTAAATCCCGGCGTCGCTTTTCGGATCGACTGCGTACGCCGCGCCCAACTCGCTGAATTGCGGGTTCATCACATTGGCGCAATGGCCGGGGCTGGCCAGCCAGCCATCGACCACCTTACGCGGGGTGTCCTGGCCGGCAGCGATGTTTTCGCCGCTCACCTGACCGGCATAACCCGCAAGCTCCGCCCGGTCACCCGGGGTGCGGCCATCGCGATCGACATGATCGAGATAGTTCTGATTGGCCATGGCCCGCGTATGCGCCTCGGCGGCTCCTGCCAACACCGCATTCCAGGCCAACGGTGTAGTGGCGTTGAAAGCCCGGTTGCCGCATTGGCGTTGTTGACCACGGGCACTGTTGATCAGCGCCAACAGCTGCTGGCCTTCCGCCTGCCAGTCGCCCAGGCGTCCAGCCAACAGCGGTCGCGCCAGCACAATTCGCCATTCACGCCCTTGCTGGCTGACGCCGATATCAACGAACTGCGGGTTGAGCACGACCTGGCAAAAGCTTTCTTGCACCGCTTTCATGGCCGCCTGAGCATCGCGAGGGCCATTGAGGGTAATGGCCTGGACATTAACCATCGGGTAGCTGGCCTGGGCCAGTGCCTCGCGCAAATCACTGCTGCCATTGACCGGCAACACCAGCCGCGGATCACTGGCCAGCGGCGGCAGCTCCAGCGATGCCTGCCCGGCGCAACGCTGAGCCTGGCTGCGGTAGCTGTTGATCGAATCAATCAACTGCGCAGGCTCACTGGCCTGGGCGGCAACGGCAAACGCCAACATTACCGGCAGGCTGGCAAGACGCAGAACGGATGACAGGACGCGCATGAAGATCTCCCTTGGACGGACTGCGCCCATGATGCGCGATGTCACCCGTCGTCGAACAGCTGGAATGTTTTGAGCGCGGCGTGGTCGACCTTGTAACGGGAAGTGCTACTTCCCTTTCCTGCCAAGGGTCCCCACATGCGCCTTGCCACGATTGTAACCTGCCTTTTTCTGGCCTTCTCAGCGCCGCAGGCATTGGCCGCTGAGCCCAAGGCCAAGGTGGCTGAGGAGAAAGCTCAAGTGTTGGAGCAAAAAGCGGTGGTACAACCAGATGCACCACCAGCGCCCAAAAGTAAAGCCATCAGCCAGACCGAAGTCCAGGCCGTGGACCCCGCCGGCCAGGCCGCCCTGGATGATGCCATCACCTGCATGGCGCGCAGCATCTATTGGGAATCGAAGGGTGGCAAGTCGCCGGACATGGAAGCGGTGGCCAGTGTGGTGATGAACCGCCTCGGCCACGAGGGCTTCCCGGACACGGTCTGCGGCGTGGTCAAACAAGGTTCAGAGAGCGGTAATTGTCAGTTTTCCTGGTGGTGTGACGGGCGCCCTGACTCAGTCCAGGAGGAAACCCGCTATTCGATTGCCAAGGAAATCGCCCGTAAGGCCTTGAACCGGCAGCTGGATGATCGCACCCATGGCGCGTTGTATTTTCATGACCGCAACGTATCCCCGAACTGGGCGCGTACGTATGTGAAAACCACAGAAACCAGCGACTTTCTATTCTACAAGCCGCGCAACGGGACGGCGCGGTAGCTGGGCTGAACCCAGGCTACTCACTGACATCTACCAGCGGGATATCCCCTTGTTCGGCACCCGTGGCCTTGCCGGCACGACGGTCGTTCATCCAGCTGGCCAACTGTTCGCCGAACTCGGCCGGGGCCTTGCGCCCCACCCGTCGGGCAATGTCGAGGATGGTCTGTTGGGCCAGCGCTTCTTCCATGCGTTTTTGCGCCGTGAGCATCACCGCATGAATTGAGCAGGTCCCGTCCTGTGCCCACTGCGGCGGCGAGCCGTTGAACAACGCGCAGCGGTCGCGTACATCCCGACATTCGAAAATCATCTTGCGCCCGTCGATGGCGGTGACGATATCCAGCACCGTGATTTCATCGGCTGGACGGGCCAGTTTGAAACCGCCGCGCACGCCTTCGGTGGCAACCACCAGCTTGGCTTTGGCGAGCTTGGTGAAAACCTTGGCCAGGTACTCTTGAGGCACCCCTTGCAGCTCGGCCAGATCACGCACGCTGGCTTCACGGCTATCACCCAACTCATCGACCAAAAAGGCCAGGCAGTGGATACCGTATTCCACCCCTGCGCTATACAGTGACATGACAATCTCCGACTAACTTTGTCGTAAATATTAACAGTGTTTTTGACCTGAACGGCATCCAGCCGTCTCCCGCCGTTGCCGCTTGTCGGCTTTCAGCCTTTATTAAAAGCTGCCAATCCTTGGGAAAACCTAGAAACAGAGCGGTCCCAAGGCAAGGTTACGCGGATCCCTTCGTTGATCGACAGGATAAATGACTTGCACGAATAAACTACGATCAATAGAGTCGTAGTTGTTCGGCGCAACCAAGGATCTCCCTTCACCCCGCCAACAGCCACCACAGGTTCTCGGTCTGCAACGCCTGTGAGCACCCGTTCAAACAACAATCTCTTCTATGTGGAGCAGCAAAATGAAACAGCACATTCTGATTGTCGGCGCAGGTTTTGGTGGTGTCTGGAGCGCCTTGAGCGCGGCCCGCCTGCTCGACCAGCATGGCCGCAACGATGTCGCCATCAGCGTCCTTGCACCGCAAGCCGAACTGCGCATACGTCCCCGCTTCTACGAACCTGAGGTGCACCAGATGAAAGCGCCGCTGGGTGACCTGTTCAACGCCGTGGGGGTGACTTTCATTCAGGGCGCCGCCGAGCAGATCGACGTTGCTGGCAAGCGTGTCAGCTACACCGACGCTCAGGGCCAGCGCACCGAGATCCACTACGATCGCCTGGTCATGGCCGCTGGCAGCGGCGTATGGCGCCCCAACCTTGATGGCCTGAACGAGCATGCTTTCGATGTCGATCAGATCGAATCGGCCGCTCGCCTGGAACAACACCTCAAGTCGCTGGCCCAGCTACCGCAGTCGAACGCCCGCAACACAGTGGTAGTTGCCGGTGGCGGCTTTACCGGGATTGAAACCGCAACCGAAATGCCCGGCCGTTTGCGCGCCATCCTCGGCGCCGAGACTGACGTCAAGGTGATCATTGTCGACCGTGGCGCCAAGATCGGTGCTGCCCTGGGTGAAGGCATCAGCCCGGCGATCATCGAAGCCAGCGAGGCTCTGGGCGTACAGTGGCGGGTCAATGCCTCGGTGGCGGCGGTCGATGCTGATGGCGTGACCTTGGCCGATGGCGAGCGCATCGAGGCCAAAACCGTGATCTGGACCGTCGGCGTGCGCGCCAACGCGCTGACTACACAGGTGCCTGCCGAGCGTGACCCGCAGGGTCGCCTGCATGTCGATCGCAACCTCAAGGTCAAAGGCCAGGCGCATGTCTATGCCGCCGGAGACGTGGCCTATGCCGCCACCGACGACCTGGGCAACTTCGCCGTGATGTCCTGCCAGCATGCCATTGCCCTGGGCCGCTACAGCGGCAACAACGTGGCGGCAGACCTGCTCGGTGTTGAGCCTATGCCTTACAGCCAACCCAAATACGTCACCTGCCTGGACCTGGGCGCCTGGGGCGCGGTGTACACCGAAGGCTGGGACCGTCAGGTCAAGTTGCTGGAAAAAGAGGCTAAAGCGCTCAAGACCCAGATCAACACCACCTGGATCTACCCGCCTGTCGCCGATCGCGCCGGCGCACTGGCCGCGGCCGACCCGCTGATTCCGGTTGCCTGATGTGCAGAAAAAAGGGGCCGCTAATGCGGCCCCTTTTTGCGTGCAAGCACGTCGCCGACTTCAGGCATGCACCCAACGCCGGTGCAGGCCTCGGGCCAGGGCATCGAGCATGAACCCGAGCACACCGATCAGCAGCACCATGGCCATCAACTCCGAGTACGCCAGGCGATCACGGGTGTCGAGGATGAAGTAACCCAGCCCGGCGCTGACCCCGAGCATCTCGCACGGCACCAGCACGATCCACAGGATGCCGATGGCCAAACGCACGCCGGTCAGCACATGCCCGATCACACCGGGGATGATCACCTTGCACAAGGTCTCCCAACGCGTAGCGCTGAGGCTGCGACTGAGCTGCAACCAGCGCGGATCAAGCTGACGCACCCCCGCCGCCGTGTTGAGCAGGATCGGCCACAACGCGGCGAAGGCCAACAGGAAGTAGATCGGCTGGTCGCCCACGCCCATCAACATCACCACCACCGGCATCCATGACAGCGGCGAGATCATGCGCAGGAACTGAAACGCCGGAGTAGTCGCCGACTCCAGGTGACGGTAACTGCCCACCAGCAATCCCAGCGGCACGCCGATCAACAACGCCAGCAGCAAGCCAATCAGGATGCGCTTGAGGCTAACCCAGACATGCTCGTAGACCTCGCCCTGCCCCAGCAGCTCGACCAAGCTGGCCAAGGTGGCCTCGGGAGAAAAGCGCGCCGACAGGCCATCCGCTTCTCCAAACAGATGCACGCCCAACCACCACAGCAACACCAAGCCGAGCAAGCCGGCAGCCCCCAAGGCGCCATGCACTACATGCTTAACCATCAGATCGCGAACTCCTCATTGCGCTCGAAGCTTTCCGGCAAACCAAAGGCTTTGAGTCCACCCACCGTAGCAATGCTATTGCGCACAAAGCGGTCGTCAACCAGATCACGCGCCGTCTGTTGCGGATCGAGGCCAGCGAGAAAGCCCTTGTCGCCCTCGATCAGGGTGTTCTGCAAGCGCCGCACCAGCTCCTCGGTGTAACTGGGGAAGGGATAGGGCTGGAAGTCGATGCGCTTCTCGTCCCACTGCGCGTGCTGGATCGCGCCGCTGGCGATGTAGGCCGCACGCGCCTCGGCAGACGGTGCCAGCACCTGACTCAAGACTTGCGGAGTATGCGGGGTGTAACGATTAGGACCGGCCTTGGACAGCAAGGCAGCGGCTTCGGCACGGTGATCACGGGTCCACAGCTGGGCCTTGACGATGGCGTTGACCACCTTCTGCGACCACTGCGGACGGTTGTTCAGGTCATGCTCGTGCATGAACACCACACAGCAGGCGTGGTTGCGCCAAATGTCACCGGTAAAGCGCTGCACGCGGCCAACCTTGAGGTCTTCGGCCAAGGCATTGAACGGTTCGGCGACGATATAGCCGGCAATGCGTTTGCTGGCCAGGGCCGGCGGCATGTCCGACGGCGGCAGGACCACCAGGTTGACCTCGTTGGCAGCCAATTGCGCGCTGGTCGGCTTGGACACCGGCGTCAGGCCGTGGTCACGGAACAGCTGTTGCACCACCACGTTATGAATCGAATACCAGAACGGAATCGCCACGCTCTGCCCGCCCAACTGCTTGATCTCAGTGATACCAGGGGCAACGCTCAGGCCGGAGCCACCGACATGGTTCCAGGCCACCACCTTGGCCGGCACCTTGCTGCCATAACGTGCCCAGACGGTCATCGGTGAAAGCAAGTGAATGACGTTGACCTGGCCGGAAATGAACGCCTCGATCACCTGCGCCCAACTGCGCAGCAGCACAGGGCGTTCAGCCTTGATGCCTTCGGCTTCGAACAGACCGTTGTTGTGGGCTACCAGCAACGGCGTGGCGTCGGTGATCGGCAGATAGCCGATACGCACGGGAGCATCCGGCTCGCTGGCCGCACGGGCGTGCAAGCTGCTCAGTAGTGGCATGGCGCCACCGGCGCTGAGCAAGGCACTGAGTTTGATGAAATCACGACGAGTGTGGGTGAAGTCGTCCAGGCACATGGGCAGTCTCCGAGGGCAGCGGCAAAGGTTCAGAAGTAGGTTCGGGTGTGCGGCTGGCCCGCCGAAGGGTTTTGAGGATGTCGATACGCAGCGCGCCCAGCTCCTCGACTCGCTGCTCACGTGGCTGCGGCAGGTCGATATGCCATTGGCCGAGGGTGCGCGCTGGGTGGTTGCCCAGTAGCAGCACGCGGTCGGATAACAGCAAGGCTTCGTCGATATCGTGGGTGATCAGGATCGCTGCGGTGTTATGCCGGGCGATCAGTTGAAGCAGCAGTTGCTGCATGTCGGCGCGGGTGACTTCGTCGAGGGCACCAAACGGTTCATCAAGCAGCAGGACTTGCGGCTGACGCGCCAGGCAACGGGCCAACGCAGTACGTTGGGCCATGCCACCAGACAGCTGCGCCGGGTACTGCTCGCGGGCGTGCTGCAGGCCGACCGCGTCGATGGCATGGTCGATCCGCGCCCGGCGTTCGCTGGCGGCGAGTTTGGGCTGACGGGCGAAATCCAGGCCAAAGGCGACATTCTTTTCCAGGCTTAGCCAAGGCAACAGGCTGGGGTCCTGAAACGCTACGGCCAACCGTGGATGCGGCCCCTGCAGCGGCTCGCCGCGCAAACTGACGCTGCCACTGCGCGCCTGCTGCAAGCCGGCCAGCACCCGCAACAGGCTCGATTTGCCAACCCCGCTGGGGCCGAGAATGGTGATCACCTCACCCGGCACCAGCTGCAGGTCGAACTCTTCCAATACGCTTTGCCAGCCTTGTTCACGCGGGTAACCGAGGCTGATCCCGCGGGCTTCAAGTAACACCTCGGTCATGCTGCCGACGCCTGGCGTTGCAGCTCGGCGCGCAACTGCACCAGGCTTGGGGTAACGATTGGCACGAAGGCCGATTCACGCCAACGTCTGGCAAAACCGGCGCCATGGGCGCTCAGGTATGCCTTGCCACCGCTGGCTTGCAACTCCAGCTGGACGGCATCGGCAGCCGTTTCGGCCAGGGTGATGCGCAACTTGAACAAGGCCGCCGGTTGGCTCAGGAAGCGTTCGTCTAGCAGGCCCTTTTTCAATTCGCTGACGGTGTTTTCCAGGCGTTCGTGCAGCACGCTCAGCGCTTCGCCGAGGAACGAGCGTGCGCCTTGCAGGTGGGCGTGCGCTTCAGCCAACGAGCGCCGCGCCAAGCCGATGGCCATGCCACATTGCAGCCCCAGAAATGAAGGGCGAACAGCAGGCAGAAACTGTTTGGCGTTTTCGTGCAGCAGCCAGTCACGGCTGATGGCGACCTGCTCAAAATTCAACGCTGCAGTATTGCTCGACTGCAGGCCCATCAGTTGCAGATCATCTGAGCGAATGAGCCCGTCGGCCTGATCAGGGATCGCCAGCACGAACGGTGAACCGCCCTCCTCTTCAATCGCTGCCGCCACCACGAAACCACCCTTGCGCAGGTTGGTGACCCAGTGCAAACGACCGCTCAGAGTCCAGCCCTGATCATCAGCCAGGCCCTTGACCTGTAGTGCTTCAATCCCGGACAGGTACTTCATCGCGTTGGACAAGCCGGTGGCACCGGCCAGGGCACCGCTCAGCAGGTCTGGCAGCAGGCGCTCACGCAGGGCGGCGTTTGGGCTGTGCAGCAGGTATTCGATAAAGGCGCGCTGGCCCCAAAACACGAAAGCGGCGGCCAGGGAGTGGCTGGCAACGTTGGCGATGGTCTCTACAGCGTCGGCCACCGAGCCGCCACTACCGCCCTGGGCCTGATCAATGCCAACGCGCAGCACCTGCGCAGCGGCCAACTGTGCCAACACGGTTTGCGGGTCGCAGTGGCCCAAATCAAGGGCTTCGGCCTGAGCATTCAGCCATGTGACCAATGCGGGTTCGAGCATGTTGTTTACTCCTTTAAAGATGCGCCAGCGTGCGCTGGCGCCAAGGGATCGTTATGCCGAAGGCTGCCAGCGGTACTTGCTCAGCTCGTCATTGAGCGGCGTTTGGGCGAACACATTAGCAAAGTTGCACAGGGTGGCGAGACTCACACCGAGAATCACCTCCAAGGCGTGACCTTCGCTGTAGCCCGCTTCGCGCAAGGCGTCATAGCCGGCATCGCTGACATTGCCGCGGGTGGCGATCACTTCACGGGTAAACGCCGCCAGCGCTTCGAGCTTTTCCTGCGGCAGTTCGCCGCGGGCACGCAAGGCGTCAACGACCTCTTGTGGCAGCTTGGCCTTGTTCAGGGCCACGGCGGTGTGGCCAGCCACACAGAAGTCGCAGCCGTGGTGGGTGGCAGCGATAAGTTGCACCACTTCGCGCTCGGCCAGGCTCAGCTCGGCCTTGCCGTTGAGGGCCGAAACGGTGACATAGGTTTCCAGTGCCGCCGGGGCGTTGGCCAACACGCCGAGCAGGTTGGGAATAAAACCCGAGTTCTTCTGCGCGTTTTCCAGGAACGGACGAGCAGCTTCAGGGGCGCTTTGCAGCGTGTGTAGAGTAACGCGCGACATGGAGTGGACTCCTGCATACTAAGGGTGTCGCACAAGTCTGTTGGTTATAAGAAATACCTTCCATATTCTAGAGTCGTTATTACTTGCTTCTGAGTCTTTCCCTTAGATGATTTCCTCCAGCCCCCTTGTCGATTGGTTATTAGAAAGCCTTGAGCTAGACACCAGCCTGTTCCATGTCGGGCGTTACTGCGGTGGCTGGCACGCCAGCACCCAGGGCCTGGCACGGGCCAGCTTTCACTTGGTGGTGCAGGGCCATTGCTGGCTGCACATCGCAGACGCGCCTCAGGCCGTTGCCCTGGAGGCCGGTGATGCAGTGTTCTTGCTGCGCGACCTTGAGTACCGCTTGTCCAGCACCGCCGCCCCCGATCTGGCTCGCCAGCAACCGCGTATCAGCATGGTGCCGCTGGACAGCGAAGCCAGCGACGGCGTGGGCCTGGTATGTGGGTTCTTTCATTTTCAGCCGGGGCTGTCGTCGTTGATCATCGAAGGCTTGCCTGCCTGGATCATCCTGCGTGCCGGCGATCCGGCCCTGAGCGCCGCCACCGCATTGTTCGAACTGATCCTTGCCGAGTGCCAGCGCCAGCCGGCGCCCTCCTCGACGTTGCTCGAGCGCCTGAGCCATTTACTGTTTCTCTACGTACTGCGACAACAGGTCCACACAGACCTGCCCATGGGCGGCTTGGTGGCGCTGGCCCGCCACCCGCAATTTGCCGCCTTGGTCGAGCAGTTGATTGAACACCCCGAGCAGCCCTGGCCCCTTGAAAGCATGGCGGCCTGCACCGGGCTGTCGCGTTCGGCGTTCTTCAAGCGTTTCAGCGAACTGGCCGGCCAATCACCGGGGCAAGTGCTGCTGGCCCTGCGCATGCGCCATGCCTGCCAGTTGCTCAAAGCGCACAACACGGTCGAGCAAGTAGGCGCCGCCGTCGGTTATCAATCGGTTGCGGCCTTCACCCGCGCCTTCAGCAAGGCCATGGGGGTGCAGCCAGGGGCCTACCGACGCCAGCATGAGGGCCGTTGAGGCAACCCGCCGCGACGAGATTGGCCTGTCCGGCGATCAGGCCGACCACTGCTAGACATCAACCAGAATATTGAACCCGCCGTAGATCAACCGCTGCCCATCAAAGGGCATCGGATTCCGGTCCGGTTGCAAGCGCGGATCCTCCATCATTTTTTTCATCCCGGCATCACGCACCTCACGCGATGGCCAGAGAATCCAGGAAAACACCACCGTCTCATCCGGCTTGCATTTCACCGCCATCGGAAACGAAGTCACCTTGCCCTCGGGCACATCATCGCCCCAGCACTCCATGACGCGCATGGCGCCACACTCCTTGAACACCACAGCGGCTTCCTCGGCATGCTGCTTGAACTTTTCGCGGTTAGCGGTAGGTACAGCCAGGACAAAACCATCGATATACGACATGACGCCTACTCCTGCACAGGAATGGAAACGATCAGGTTGATCTGTGCTGTAGTCGATTCGTCGCCTGCTGAAATCGACAGCTCCAGGCAACAACCGACAAGCGGTCAGCCCTGAGTCGCCTGACGATATTGGCGTGGCGAGACGCCGGTAAGGGTCTTGAACTGGCGACTGAAGGCGCTGTGGTCGGTGTACCCACACTGCAATGCGATTTCGGTGATCGGTGTATCGGTCTGCAACAGGCGATGGGCATGTTCCAAACGCACCTTGTGAATCATCTGTCGTGGCGTGAGGTGAAAGATGCGTTTGCAGTAACGCTCAAGTTGCGCCACTGACATGCCAGCAATTCGGGTCAGGTCTTCAAGCGCCACCGGGTGGTTGTAGCGCTCACGAATGTAGCCATCGACTGCCGCCAGGCGCTGATACGCCGGGTGGGTAGCGCGGGCCGCTTGCAGGTCCACGGAGATCCCGGCCATGCCGATCACCTGGCCCTGACGTCCGCGCAATGGCCGTTTGTGCGTCAGGCACCAGCCAGGTTCGCGACTGCCATACAGGTGCAGTTCGAGCTGGTCCTGGAGAGTCAGGCCCTGTTCCAGCACCCGCTGGTCCTGCTCGGTGTAACGCGGGCCGAGCTGGGCCGGGAACACCTCGGTGCTGGTTTTGCCCAGCAGCGGTTGCACTGTCTTGAAACCGCAGCGCAGGGCCAGGGTCAGGTTGGCGCTGAGGTAACGGGCCTTGAGGTCTTTGATGAAGAACACCGTGTTAGGGATGTCATCGAGCAGCGGCAGGATCGGCGCGACCCCGGCCAGCAGCGCATCGATGCTCTCCGGGCGCTGCGCGCCAATGCCGTCGCAGAAGGTGTTCAATGCAGCAAGGCGCATAGCTCAAGGCTCCTGGATAGTCCCTTCAAGCAGCAGTGTACCGATTCGTGCCGGCACCAGGGGCGCCCGTGGCGGGGTTGGCGTCCAGCCGAACAAGAACTGGGCCGCCGCACCGCAGACCCGCCCCTGGCAGGCCCCCATGCCGCAACGGCTTTGCAATTTGGCCGCAGTCCAGCCGGGTTGACCACAGACTTCGCTCAGTGGAATGTCTTCGCAACGGCACAGTAGCGTGTCGGCGCGGGCTAATTCCATGATCTTTGGCGTCAGCACGAAACAGTCGCGCAAGTGATCGGCAAAGTGCTGCCATTGCGCCTTGCGGGAGAGCAATTCACGGGCTTTACGCTCTTCGCCGACGGCCATCCAACCGGCAATCTCACCTTCGAGCAGCGCCAGTTCGCTGCCACCAACACCGGTGCACTCCCCGGCGGCCAGATGGCCAGGGCGGCTGGTACGTTGCAGTGCGTCCACGCCGACTGCATCACCCTTGAGCTGGCAGCCGAGATGACTGGCCAGTTGAGTATTGGGGATCAAGCCGAAGCCACAGGCCAGGCGATCACATTCGATTTCCTCTACGCGCTCACCTTGTTGAATCCGCACGGCCTGTAAACGCTGATCGCCGAACGCCTCCAGCACCAGCGCGCCTGCACGGTACGAGGAAGTGGCCAGGCTGATCGCCTGCACGGCCTTGGTCGGCCAGCGCCACAACTGCGCGGAGAAACCCAGCAACCTGGCCATTGGCGCCTGCTCCAGCACCCGCAACAGCTTGGCTCCTGCCTGTTGTGCGGTGGCGGCGCTGGCCAGCAATAGCGGGCCACTGCCAGCAATTACCGTTCGCTCGCCCTTCACCGGCATGCCGTTCTTGACCAACGCCTGCAAGGCCCCTGCGCCCGTCACCCCGGGCAAGGTCCAACCGGGAAACGGCAGCAGCAGTTCACGGGCGCCGCAGCACAGGATCAGTCGCTGGTAATGCAGCAGCAAGCCCTGCTCGGCATTCTCCAGCAGCAGGCAGCCGGGCTCTGGCGAGGCGATGATGCGGGTGGCAGGCAAGTAGCGCACCGAGGGCCGCTGCAGCATCTGTAAACGCGCTAGCGCAGCTGCCCCAGGCGCGTGCTGCGGACCATTGCGCCAGATCTGTCCGCCGGCCCGTGGGTTGTCATCAATAATCACGATATCGCAGCCACGGCTAGCGGCAGCCTGCGCCGCCGCCAGGCCTGCCGGGCCGGCGCCGACAATCACCAGTTCACATTTCATCACGAGTACTCCACCTGCATGCCTTCACGGCACAGGGTCTGGCAGGCCAATTGACGTTGGCCATCGATGGTCATCCGGCACTCCTGGCAGATGCCCATGCCGCAAAAAGGTGCCCTCAGCTGGCCACTGCACGCCTGGCGACTGGCGGCGTTGCCTGCGTAGGCCAGCGCAGCCGCCACGCTGATGCCTGCCGGCACTTCAAGGGCCTGATGCTGCAGATAAATGATCATGCCGCAGCCCCCATCAGCAGGCGTTCAGGCAGGTACGGCGTTGGGTCGATAGCGGGGTGCTCGCCAAACATCTGCGCAGCCAACAGCCGCGCACTGCCTGGCGCGGTGGTGACTCCCAAGCCTTCATGGCCGAGCGCCAGCCACAAGCCCGGCCGCTGTGGATGCTGGCCGAGAATCGGCAGACCGTCGGCGCTGGCGGCGCGAAAGCCGGTCCAGCCCCGAATGGCATTGAAGGTGGCCAGAGCGGGCAAATAGTCGATGGCGCGTTGCAACATGCGCGCAAGGATCGGATGCTCCACTACCGGGTCGAGGGTGCCGAACTGTCGCGAGGAGCCGATCAGCAGTTGCCCGGTCGGACGTGGTTGAACATTGAACGCCACCGAGGTGCCATCGCTGTTGTGAGCGCTGGCGGCATAGCCCAGCTCGACCAGCTGATGACGGACCTGCGGCGGATAGCGATCGGTGATCAGTAAATGACCTTTTTTCGGCCGCAGGGCCAGCTCCGGCACCAGCGCTTTCGCGCCCAGACCGTTGGCGACAATCACCCGCGGCGCGCACAGGCGTTGAGCGTCATCGAGGACCACGCATCTACCCTCCACGGCCGTTACCGTGGCCTGTCGGCGCTCGATACGCGGGCTGTCCTGCAGCAGCCAATTGGCGGTGGCCGGGGCATAGAGAAGGCCATCGCCGGGGACTTTCAAGGCGCCACCGAGACCGCGACGCAGCATCGGCTCAAGGCTTGCCAGGGTGGTGCTGTCAACCAGCTCACTGGCCACCCCCTGCGCGGCCAGGGTTTGCTGCTTGGCCCGTGCCAGGTCCAGCTCCTGGGCATCATTGGCCAACCACAAGGTGCCGCAATTGCGGTAGGCACAGTGCCCGGGCAAGCGCTCACGCAGGGTATTCCACAAACTGATCGAATAGTGACTGAGGGCCAGCTCCGCCGGGTTGTCGTCCATCACCACCAAGTGGCCCATGCCTGCTGCCGTTGCGCCGCCGCTGGCATTGTCCAGCACCAGTACCCGCAACCCGCGCCCGGCCAGCTCGTGGGCACACGCGGCGCCGACGATCCCAGCGCCGACAATAATGACATCGAAGCTCACGAACCGATGCCCCAGGCGAAGGGGTCTCGTTCATCAATCAGCAGCGTGGCTTCGGCGCTGATGTAAGCATCACCGCGCAGCGTCGGCACCACTTGATCATTGACCCACTGATAGCGGGCACTGAACTGACTGCCAATGACACTGGCCTGACGCCAGACCTGACCGGGTGCGAGCTTGCCGTCTGCCGCCAGGCACGCCAGTTTGGCGCTGGTTCCAGTGCCGCACGGCGAGCGGTCGTAGGCCTTGCCAGGGCACAGCACAAAATTGCGGCTATCGGCCTGATCGTCATCGGCAAACAACTCGATATGGTCGATCAGGCCGCCTTCAGCGCCGGTGATTGCCGCTGCTTCCAACCCCTGTCGCACCGCCCAGGTGTAGGCTGTCAGCGTCTCGACATTGTCCCCGGCAATCCGCTGACCGTGCTCGCTGATCAGGAAAAACCAGTTGCCGCCCCAGGCGATATCACCCACCACCGTGCCATGCCCTGGTACCTCGACGGCGACGGCCTGACGGTAACGGTAGGCCGGCACATTGCGCACGCTGACCGAGAGGTCTGCATGCAGGGTGGCCTCGACGATGCCCACTGGGGTTTCGATCTTGTGCAGGCCCGGTTCGATCCGGCCAATATGGTGCAATGAACGCACCAGGCCGATGGTGCCGTGGCCGCACATGCCGAGGTAGCCGGTATTGTTGAAAAAAATCACCCCGGCACAGGCCTCATCGCTTTGCGGCGCACAGAGCAAGGCGCCAACCAGCACCTCATTGCCACGCGGTTCGAGCATGCACGCCCGGCGCCACTGATCGTGTTCGCGGCGTAACAGTGCCAGACGTTCGGCCATCGAGCCGGTACCCAGGTCCGGGAAGCCGGCGACCACCAACCGGGTCGGCTCGCCGCCTGTATGTGAATCGACGATGCGGATCTGCTTCATGACGCCCCCTGTTCAAGTTGCCTGAAAGCGTGGCGCGTTGCCGGGTTTGGCGCTTGTAGGTTTTCGTAGGGTTTGATGACGAAATCGGCACAGTCGCACCTCACCCCCTTGTAGGAGCCGGCCTTGCCAGCGAGAGGCCCGGACTGCCGAAACCCTACTCCCGACAACTAATGAATCCCCGGCCAACTGTGCCGATTTCGTCCCTTGCGGCGGGGAAAACCCTCAAGCGCATCGCCGCTGATCCGTCCAACCTATCCCCACCGCAAACCAACAAGGACAATCAACGTGAGCCGCAAATCCATCACTTGGAGCGGGGTCTTCCCTGCTGTTACTACTCAGTTCAACGCCGATTTCTCCCTCAACCTGGAGGCCACCCACCAGGTCATCAGCAACCTGGTCGACGATGGTGTCTCGGGCCTGGTGGTGTGCGGCACGGTGGGTGAAAACACCTCGCTGAGCACCCACGAAAAGCTCGCCGTGATCGAAGTGGCCAAGGACGCCTCCCGTGGCCGTGTGCCGGTAATCGCCGGGGTCGCCGAGTTCACCACCGAGTTCGCCCGCAACACCGTACGCGAAGCCGCCCGTGTCGGGGTCGATGGGGTGATGGTCATGCCTGCGTTGGTTTATTCGGCAAAACCCCACGAAACCGCTGCGCATTTTCGCGCCGTGGCTACCGGTACCGACTTGCCGGTGATGGTCTACAACAACCCGCCGATCTATAAAAATGACGTAACCCCCGACGTGCTGATCGCCCTGCAGGACTGCGAAAACATCGTCTGCTTCAAAGACTCGTCGGGCGACACCCGCCGTTTCATCGACCTGCGCAACGCCGTCGGTGATCGTTTTGTGCTGTTCGCCGGGCTGGATGACGTGGTGGTCGAGTCCATCGCCGTCGGCGCTGAAGGTTGGGTCTCGGGGATGTCCAACGCCTTCCCGAAAGAAGGCGAAACCCTGTTCCGCCTGGCCATGCACAAGCGTTATGACGAGGCCCTTACCCTGTATCGCTGGTTCATGCCACTGCTGCACCTGGACGCCCGCCCGGACCTGGTGCAGTGCATCAAGTTGTGTGAAGAGATGGTCGGTCGTGGCTCGGCGATTACCCGCCCTCCGCGTCTGGCGCTGCAAGGTGAAACCCTGGCTCAAGTGCAGACCACCGTACGCAAGGCCTTGGCTGAGCGGCCGCAGCTGCCGGAGGTAGGCCTCAAATAACGCCTTGCACCGAACCTGTGAGAGCTGGCTTGCCAGCGATGTAGACGCCGCGCAGCCGCTGATACCGCGCCGGTCCCATCGCCAGCAAGGCTGGCTCCTACATGAAAGCAGCACGATCAGGAACACGACACACAACACCACGAAGACTCAACGAACTGCCGACTCCAATAACCCACAAGAAGGCAAGCGCTATGTCCGGCCAAGGTAAATTCAAGAAGCAGCTGTCGCTGACTGACCTCACGTTCATCGGCCTCGGGGCCATCTTCGGCTCCGGTTGGTTGTTCGCCGCCAGCCACGTCTCAACCATCGCCGGCCCGGCCGGGATTTTCTCCTGGCTGCTGGGCGGCTTCGCGGTGCTGCTGCTGGGCATTGTCTATTGCGAATTGGGCGCCGCCCTGCCGCGCGCCGGTGGCGTGGTGCGCTATCCGGTGTTTTCCCATGGCCCACTACTCGGTTACCTGATGGGCTTTATCACCCTGATCGCCTTTTCCAGCCTGGTGGCCATCGAAGTGGTCGCCGCCCGCCAATACGCCGCGGCCTGGTTTCCCAGCCTGACCCAAGCCGGCTCCAGCAACCCTACCGTGATTGGCTGGCTGCTGCAGTTCGGTTTGCTGTGTTTGTTCTTCTTGCTCAACTACTACAGCGTCAAGACCTTCGCCAAAGCCAACAACTTCATCAGCCTGTTCAAGTTCATCGTGCCGCTGCTGGTGATCGGCGTCTTGTTCACCTTCTTCAAACCCGAAAATCTCACGGTCCAGGGCTTCGCTCCTTATGGCCTGTCCGGTATTGAAATGGCCGTGTCGGCCGGCGGGATCATCTTCGCCTACCTGGGCCTGACACCGATCATTTCCGTGGCCAGCGAAGTGCGCAATCCGCAACGCACCATCCCCATCGCCCTGATCCTTTCAGTACTGCTCTCGACCCTGATTTACGTGCTGCTGCAAGTGGCCTTTCTCGGCAGCATCCCCACCGAAATGCTCGCCAATGGCTGGAGCGGTATCGCCAAGGAATTCTCACTGCCTTACCGCGACATCGCCCTGACGCTGGGCATCGGCTGGCTAGCCTACATGGTGGTGGCTGATGCAGTGATCTCACCCAGCGGTTGCGGCAACATCTACATGAACGCCACGCCGCGCGTGGTCTATGGCTGGGCGCGTACCGGGACATTCTTCAAGATTTTCACCCGCATTGATGAAAAGTCCGGTATTCCGCGCCCAGGCCTGTGGCTGACCTTTGCCCTCTCGGTGTTCTGGACCCTGCCCTTTCCCTCGTGGGAAGCACTGATCAACGTAGTCTCTGCCGCCCTGGTGCTGAGCTATGCCATCGCCCCGATCACCGTCGCCGCCCTGCGCCGTAACGCCCCGGAGCTGCAGCGGCCGTTTCGGGTCAAAGGCTTCGCTGTGCTCGGCCCGGTGTCGTTCATCATCGCCGCGCTGATCGTCTACTGGTCGGGTTGGAACACGGTTTCGTGGCTGCTCGGTCTGCAGATCCTGATGTTCGTCGTATACCTGCTGTGCAAGCACTTGGTCCCCACTGACCACCTGAGCATCGCCCAGCAGGTGCGCAGCTCGGCCTGGCTGATCGGTTTCTACGCCGCCACCATCATCCTTTCGGGCCTGGGCAGTTTCGGTGGCCTGGGCGTGCTCAGCCACCCGTTCGATACCCTGGCCGTGGCTGCCAGTGCCCTGATCATTTACTACTGGGGGGCACGTACCGGTGTGCCGGCGCACCTGGTACGCCTGGACGGTGATGAGGAAAGCAGCGAAGCCCAACCCGTTCACGGCCGCCCTGTTGGCCAGCCACAACCCAACTAAGTGAGGACTGCATGCCCATTCTCGGTGAACTGCTGATCGGCCACTCGGCCCGCCCAGGCCAAAACGGCACCTTCCAGGCCATCGACGCCGCCAGCGCCCAAGCGCTGGCACCGGCGTTCGGCGGTGCCAGCCTCGACGACCTCGATCAAGCCTGTGCCTTGGCCGCACAGGCCTTCGATGGTTATCGCGCCACCTCTCCAGCACAACGTGCCGCGTTTCTTGAGGCCATCGCCGCCAACCTCCTCGCCTTGGGTGACGAGCTGATCCAGCGCTGCATGAGCGAGACCGGCCTGCCCCGCGCCCGTCTTGAAGGTGAGCGTGGGCGCACTGTCGGCCAGCTCGGCCTGTTCGCGCAAGTGCTGCGCGAAGGCAGCTACCTGGACTGTCGCATCGACCCGGCACAAGCGCTGCGCCAACCGCTACCGAAAGTCGACCTGCGCCTGCGCAACATTGCGTTAGGCCCGGTGGCAGTGTTCGGTGCCAGCAACTTTCCCCTGGCCTTCTCGGTGGCCGGTGGCGACAGCGCTTCGGCCCTGGCAGCTGGCTGCCCGGTAATCGTCAAAGCCCACTCGGCACACCCCGGCACCTCGGAACTGGTGGGCCGCGCCGTACAACAAGCGGTACGCGACTGCGACTTGCCCGAAGGCGTGTTCAGCCTGCTGTTCGACAGCGGTCGCTCAATTGGCCAGACGCTGGTTGCCGACCCGCGCATCAAGGCCGTCGGCTTTACTGGCTCACGCAGCGCTGGCGTGGCGTTGATGCAGATCGCCGCCAACCGCCCTGAACCAATCCCGGTGTACGCAGAAATGAGCGCCATCAACCCGGTGATCTTGCTGCCTGCTGCCCTGGCCGAGCGCAGCAGCAACATTGCTGATAGCTTCATCGCCTCGCTGACCCTCGGCGCCGGACAGTTCTGCACCAACCCTGGCCTGATCCTGGCCATCGACAGCCCGGCCCTGCGCCAGTTCGAACTTGCTGCCAGCGTGCGCCTGCAAGCGGCACCGGCGCAAACCATGCTCACCCCCGGTATCTGCCAAAGTTACCGCGCAGGCGTTGCCGCCTTGCGTGAGCGCGGCGATGTCCAGCCACTGGCCGAGGGTCCGAGCGGCAGCGAACCACAAGCCCGCGCCGCCCTGTTTGTCACCAGCGCGCAAACCGTGCTGGCTCAACCGGCGCTACGCGAAGAAGTCTTCGGTGCCTGCTCACTGATCGTGCGCTGCCAAGACCTGCCGCAGTTGCAACAGGTCATCCACGCCCTCGAAGGTCAGCTCACCATCGCCCTGCACCTGAACGCCGCCGACCACCCGCAGGCCACGCACCTGCTGCCGCTGTTGGAGCGCAAGGCCGGGCGAATCCTGGTCAACGGCTTTGGGACCGGCGTGGAGGTTGGCCACGCTATGGTCCACGGCGGCCCTTTCCCTGCTACTTCAGACAGCCGCACAACCTCGGTCGGGAGCCTGGCGATCCAGCGCTTCTTGCGCCCGGTCAGCTACCAGGACTTGCCGGACGCGCTGTTGCCACCTGAGCTGCAACAGGCCAACCCCCTCAACCTGCCCCGTCGTCTGAATGGAGAACTGCGCTCGTGAGCGATACCGTCCAGTTAAGCCTTGAACACGTCCATGACCTTGCTGTACGTGCATTGACCCACAATGGCATGGGCGATGCCCACGCCCAGGCCATCGCCAGGGTGATCACCCAGGGCCAGCGCGACGAATGCCACTCTCACGGCCTGTACCGGGTGCTGGTATGCGTACGCTCGCTGCGCAGTGGCAAGGTTGACCCCGCCGCACTGCCAACCCTGCGTGAGCTCAGCCCGGCTATCGTCAGTGTCGATGCTCACCACGCCTACTCATTGCTGGCCTTCCAAACCGGTCTGCCGATGCTGGTGGAAAAGGCTCGCACCTTCGGTCTGGCCGCCCTGGTCATCCGCAACTGCTTCCATTTTTCTGCCCTGTGGCCAGAAGTCGAAGCCATCGCCGCCCATGGCCTGGCAGGCCTGGCCATGACGCCGAGCCACAGCTGGGTGGCGCCAGCCGGTGGCAAGCGCGGCGTGTTCGGCACCAACCCGCTGGCGTTCGCCTGGCCTCGGCCGGTGGGCGAGCCATTCGTGTTTGATTTTGCCACCAGCGCCATTGCCCGTGGCGACATCGAACTGCATGCACGCCAAGGCAAAACCATTCCCCTGGGCTGGGCGGTGGATGCCGAGGGGCAGCCAACCACTGATGCACGCGCGGCACTGGAGGGCGCAATGCTGACCTTTGGTGGGCACAAGGGTTCGGCATTGTCGGCGATGATTGAACTGCTGGCAGCGGCGTTGATTGGCGACATGACCAGCGCCGAGTCGATGGCGTTTGATCAAGGGGCTGGCGCCACGCCGTGTCATGGCGAGTTGCTGCTGGCATTTGATCCCAAGGTATTTCTTGGCGACGACATTGAGGCCGGACTACAACGCGCCGAGGGCATGTTCCGCGCCATCACCGAGCAAGGTGCGCGGCTGCCGTCACAGCGGCGCTTTACCGCACGCAGGCGCTCGATTACGCACGGTGTAGAGGTAGATCGGCAGGTTTATGAGGATGTCAGGCGGCTGCTGGACGGTGATCGTCTGTAGCCGTTGCCGCCAGGTTGTCGCTTTTTTCGTTGATGCGCCGCTTTTGCGTTTCTGTGCGACAGTTCGCACACATGGGGCTCCTCTAACGTTTGCATGTGGTGTTAGCTTGAAGAAATGCCAGCCTCAGCAGCGGCACCTCCTACTCACTCTCTGCAAAGGAATGCCTCCAGTAATGGACTTCTCACTCAAGCACCTGGCCACCACCACCCTGATGCTGGCCAGCCTTACGGCGTTCACCACCCCAGCGCACGCCAATATCACCCCGCAACAGAGCGCGGCGATCCTCAAGTCTTTCAACGACGCGTCGGTGAAGGACTTCAGGCAGTTCCTCAGTACCCTGGCCAAGAGCGACCTGGGCAAAGTCGACAACCTCGACCAAACCATCAAGGCCTTCCTCGCCGACCAGTCACTGTCCGCTGAACAGCAAAACGAAATCCACCGCCTGCTCGGCCTCTACGCGCGAGTGAAGTACGCCAGTGCAGCCACCGAAACCCTGCGCGAGCTGGTGGCGATCCCCACCGTTCGCGTCGACGGCGTTGAGCAACACAACAACCCCGAGTTCATCAAGATAGCCGACAAGATCAAAGGCCTGGCCCAGGCCTTCAACCTGAACTTCCGCAACATCGACAACCGCGTCTATGAAATCTCCCTCGAAGGCCGCGGCGATGAAGTGGTCGGCATCCATGCCCATGCCGATGTGGTGCCGGTGACCCCGGAAAACTGGGTACTGCAAGACGGCACCAAGCTCGACCCGTTCAACGTCACGCTGATCGGCGACCGCATGTACGGCCGCGGCACCGAGGATGACAAAAATGGCATCGTCGTCGCGCTGTACGCGATGAAGGTGATCAAGGAAGAGCAGCTGCCACTGGCCAGAAACTTCAAGCTGCTGGTAGACACCACCGAGGAAACCAGCGGCGACGCCATCCCCTACTACTTCGAACGCAACCCGACGCCCAACTACAACCTGGCGCTCGATGGCAGCTACCCGGTGGTAATTGCCGAAAAAGGCTACGGTACAATCATGGCCAGCTTTCCTCGACGCAGTGCCGAGGGCAATGGCGCCGAAATCACCTCGATGACCGGTGGCCTGGCCACCAACCAGATTCCATCGACTTCGGTCGCCACCTTGGTCAGCGACAAACCTGCAGCACTTGCCACCAGCTTGCAGCAGGCCGGTGCCGACTATGCCAAGGGCAATGGCGGCAACTTCGGCGTCACCGCGAAAGTCGTCGACAACAACGTGCAACTGACCGTCACCGGTGTGTCGGCGCACTCCTCCGAGCCCGAATCCGGGGTCAACCCGGTGGCGCGGATGCTCGACTTCATCAACAGCCTCGACGGCAAGGTGGCGCTCAAGCACAACGCGATTACCGATGCTGCCCGCTACGCGGCCGACAACTGGGGGCTGGATTACCTGGGGGGTAAACTGGGAATTGGTTTTGCCGATGACTTCATGGGGCCACTGACCACCTCGCTGACCTATGTCGGCATGGATGACAAAGCCTTCAAGCTCGCAGTCAACCTGCGCGTGCCCGTTGGCAAGTCGCCTGACCTGCTCAAGCGTGAAATCAGCGAAAAACTCGACGCCTGGAGCAAGCAGTCGAAGGTAACAGTAGCCTTCGACACCTCGATCGCTGAACCGATGTTGCGCAACCCCGAAGGCGAATGGGTCAAGGCGCTGCTCGCCGTGGCCAGTGAAAACCTCGGTATGGAACACACGTTCGGCACGTCCGCTGGTGCCACTTCGGTGCACGAATTGCCTAATGGCGTGCAGTTCGGTCTGGCCATGCCCGACGTCAAGTACACCGGCCACAACGACAACGAGTTCAAGACCGTTGAACAATTCATGCTTGACCTGCAGATCGTGACCGAGATGATGGGGCGCATTGGACAGTTGCCGAAGCTTTAACGGTATTCATCTCTCCAAGGGCACACGCTTGGCGCTAAAGCAGCCTGACCGACCGGGAGTATCAGTCGGTCAGGCTGTATTTTTTACCTGAAACGCCTTGTCAGTATTACCAAGGGAAGGCGGTAACAATGAAAGTGTCGCCTGAGTGTTTTATCTCCATCACCAGACGAACCCACTGGGTATCCGACCCATTTCTCCCCGTCCCGCATTGCACCTGCGTATCGACGTCATAGGTACTGCGTTTGTTGGCATCTTGCGCAAGGGTTACGGTACCGATGCTCTTTGCCTCCTGGCGAAATAAGTCATAGGCACTATTTACCCGCGTTTTGATCTGCTCTTCATTGTCATACCATTTTGATTTGCGCTGCCATCCATTGGCCATGGCTGAATCGCACCCCTCAAGACCGTGCACCGTCAAGATGTGATCCCATGAAACCCCGGTGAGTTTTAAATCATCACCATGAAATTCAATTGGCATAAGTAGTTCCTCGCTCTTGATTTCAACTATCAAAATGACAGGCAGAACTTAACAGGTAAAAGTAACACTCTGTTCAGTGCCACCAGGCGCGCCATAACGCAGCGCGATCTGGCGATCACCATTGCGTTCCACGAACGCCAGATTACCGGGGTCAATCGTAATATCAGCTGGCGAATCTTTTCGATACATGGCCATGGGTTCAGACGTGCCCACACCCATTGAATCGAACGTAGTGGTTAACGTTACTGCCTCGCCAACATTCAAGCTCGCCACCGGCTTCTTTTTTAGAAATAACGTTACGCGCAAGTTAATTGCACCTGGCGGGTTGGCGGTTGGAATACTGTTCAAATTAACGACCATGGTAGTATCTCCTACGTTGAAGGGTGAGCATGGGTAAAGGAGTCAAGCCGTTCCCGCCTCAACATCAACAGCGCGCGTGCTGCCCGGCCAGACGCCGTACAACTGCACATGCCGCACGCCACCGATCCACTGCCCCCGTGGGCTCTTCCACTGCAACGTATGCTTCTCTGTGGTCATCACGCCGCGAAACCCGCACTCCAGAACAACATTGCTGGCGTCCAGAGGAATATCGCTGAAGGTAACGGTCAACCCGCCCGACGCGGTGCCTTCGGCATGTTTGCGCCCGCCCGCGGTGTCGTAGACCAATTTTGCGTCAACGATGTAGGTGCCGCCGTTAGCGTTACTGATGATCAACTGAAAGGCGCTGATGTGAGTGATCCAACGCGGCAACAACAGCCGCCCATCGAAAGACGCGAAGGTGTACGCCAGTGGCGCCGAACCTTGTGCCAGCACTCCTGACTCGCTTGGCCACAAGTGCTTGTCGACGCTTTTACTGGAGCTTGCCGAGGTAAAGGAGCCTTTGCCTTTCGCTTCACCGACCATCTTCTGTACCGCCGAAGCATTGCCTTTCAAGGTGAACGAGTTATCGCTGGCCATCGAGCCGACATTCAAGCCGCTGCGCGCATACAGCACACTGGTGATAATGCCAAAGCCTTGCGCGATGCCGTTTCCCGAGCCCATGCCGGATTGGCCGGCACGCTGGACCAGCCAATCCAGTTGCTTGGCCAGCACGGCATCCGGATTGTTCAGAATCGACTCTGAGTCCAGCGCACACTTGGACACCATTGACCCCTCTCGGCCAAATTTCCAGGCAATCTCCAGACCTGCTTTAGCAGTAACGCCGGTATCCGGATCAGTGACTTCAGCTCCCAGGTCAACTTCGGTCTCGGTGCGAGACACTTCGCTGGACATCGTGTCCCAATCTGAACTGACTGCGGTTTTTTTAAAGTCGCCAGGCTGTAATCCCGGCAAGGTATCGGCAATGAGTTTGAAGGTGCCTGTCAGCGGGTCCAGAATGCCGACCGCCCCTGGAGCAACTTCACTGCTCAGCGTCCAGTTGCCCCAGAGGGTTGGGTTAGACTTCCTGATAATTTGAGTAAACTGCCCATTCCAGTTGATCATGTTTATTCGCCTTAAGTGTTGCGCATTGAAAGATCCTTTTTACGGATGCGACCGTACGACTTGAAAAAGCCGCATAACGCCAAACAAGGATGTTTAGTCTGGCGTTGCCATCATCCTGTGCGTCCGTCGTCAGAACTTAAATAACGCCGATGGCGTAGTGCCTTAATGCAAAACGCTATGCGTTATCGCCGCCAACGGCATGCCACATGAGCGATGCCATTGTGTGAACATCCATAGACTTCATTGCGCGCTCACGATGTTTGCGCACCGTTGCAGGGCTGATACTTAGGCATTTGGCAATTTCTTTACTGGTCAATCCTTTAGCCAGGTACATCACCACTTGCCGCTCACGCCCGCTGAGCCGGGAAAGTGCCAACTGATCCTGTGTCTTACCCTGCCATTGCAGTGTGCCGATGGCGAATGCAACTAACTGCGCAGTGCTGTGCAGACCACACTTGCCAAGGATGTTGCAGCGATGTTTACGCACGGTGAGAGAGGCAATACCCAGCGAATCGGCGATTTCCCGGCAGGACCTGCCCCTGGCAACCCAGCTGAGCACCTCGCGTTCCCTGATCGTCAGCCCGGCAGCAGCACAGGCCTGTTCACGCTCAACATTGAGCGGCACAGCACCAGCACGGCCTGGTGCGTTGTTTAGTTGCAGCCTCCAGGATCGGCAGTAGTTGTAAACCAGGCTTTTGCTACCGGGAAAACCGATGACCTGCAGGCACTCGAAGTAAGTGGCAACACTACAACGTTGACGCTCGCCGCAATCGATACCGGCATTGAGCCAGAGCAGCAGATGCTCCTTGTAGCGATCAAGCAGTCCCGCAGCCATTGCGCGTTGCGGGTAGCGTGGCTGCCCCCCTTCCGGGGCCGACAGCCAACGTTTGGCAGTGTTTCTGGAGATACACAGGCGGCGCGCGGCTTCACGCACCGAGACACCTTCATGGTGCACCAGATATCGGAGTTTTCGCAGAATCTGCGCGCTGATCACCTCCGCACGTCCCTGTTGAGTTTCTCAGCAGGATAGGCAGCGAACGTGGCTCAGTTTTGGATTGGAAAATGTGCGCTTTTTTACCGGGTGTTACGCAGTAACCTGGCGACGCATGGTCAGGATGGCCGCACCGAAACAAATGAACGTCGAGCCCACCAGCCGACTGACCCAAACCGAGAACTTCGGCCGCGTCAGCATGCCCTTGGCTCGGGAGGCCAGTGCGGCGTACAGGCTCAATGAAGCCAACGATAAGGCCATGAATATCGACGTGAGGATCAGAAACTGCGGTAACAGTGCTGCGCTCTGGTCAATGAACTGTGGGAACAGCGCAGTGAAGAACATCGTCGCTTTGGGGTTGGTGGCCGCGGTCAGCATGGCCGACTTGTACAGTTTCAGCCGTGATGGTTTGCGCGCGTGTTGATCCGTTTGAACAGCATCGGCGAGCATCGGGCTCTTTTTCAATAATTGCTTGGCACCCAAATAGAACAGGTAACCCGCACCCATGATCTTCACCGCGTTGAACATCCATTCAGAGCTGGCGAGCAAGGCGCCCAGCCCCAGCATGGCGGCTGCCGACAAACAAAACAGGCCGCAGGCATTGCCCAGCGAAGACCACAGCGCATAACGCGGCCCATAGGCGAGGCTGTTGTTGATCGCCATCAAGGTAGCAGGACCAGGGCTGGCAATGGCTATCGCCGCCACCAGGGTAAAAGCGAGAAGCGCGTGAAAATCCATTTTTCCGGTTCATCAGTCAAAGGCAGGGTTTTGCATGGTACAGGACAACTGTGAGCTAATCGCCATCCCGACAGCTTGTTGATTGGATCCATCCAGCAGAAGCGATAAACTTGCCCGCGCTACGCAGAGCCCCTCTCTGCCGTGTACGTGTTCATACCTTCCAGGAGCTCCAGCGACATGAAAGTCTCGTTTCGTCCTCATTGGCTACTCGCCCTCGCCCTGCCTCTCGTCCTTGCCGCCTGCGGCAATGACGAACCTGAACAACGCGCCGCGTTCAGCCAGTTCCTGCAAACCCGCATCATCGACAAGCCCGGTGTCCGCGTGCCCAAGCTGACGCCGGATGAGTCGAAGGCATTTGGCGAATACACCGCTCATTACGCAGTGATCACCGATTTCAATGGCGAAATGGACGCTACGGTGAAACCCCTGGGCAGCCTGGTACAAAAAGGTTCGATGCGTTCATTGAATGATGTCATTTCACGCCGTGACGATATCCAGGCGATTCAGACTGGCCTGAACGACATGGCTGCGCAACTCAAGCAGCAACAGGCAAAAGCCGATAGCGCCCACGCCCAGCTCAAGCAACCGGAAGACTTGAAGGTGGTGTACGACAAAGCCTTCGAGAAAACCGTCAGCGTCCCGGCCAACACCTTTCTGCAAGTGCTGCCGCAAATCAACGGCACCCTCGACAGCAGCCTGAAAGTGGCTGATTACGTCAATGCCCACAAAGCACAGATCGAAATCAATGGCCCGGTGGTCAAGGTCCAGGACCCTAAAGTGCAGGCAGAGTTGAACACCTTGCTGCAGGACCTGAACGCCCAGGCGCAAACCGTGCAACAGGCTCAGGTGCGTATGCAGGCGGTAATGCTCGGCCGCTAAACGCCGCTTGGAATTGAGTACTTATCAGCGCGGGCCTACCGCCGGTGCTGAACATGAAAGGCCCGTCGTTGGCGGGCCTTGATTGCAATAGACGTTTACCGTGCAAGCGGCCGTGAGCACGTCGAGTTGCGCGGCTAACTCAAGACGAACAGATCCCCTTCCACCTGCGCATCGCCGTGTTTTCGCCCCTGTGCCGCGGAGTCATAGAGGATCAATAGAACCTCCCCGGACGGCTCCCCCGACTCAAACAGACACATCCCCTCAGCGTGATCATCACCTTGGCCGAAAGGCACCTCCACTACCGGCTCCAGTTGATCGGCAAAGACCACACTTTCCTCGTCGCACGTTAAGCCACCGCGCCAGCGGAACACCGTTACCGGCCCGTCCTGGTTCATGGTCGGGCCCGCGAGGATCAGCACATCGTCGCCGCTGATGCACAGGTCGCGTACCCCCAGACCGTTTAACGCGAAGAAATGCTTGCGGTAGCGGCGCCCCTGCGGGCCGATCTTCTTCAGCACCAGCGTGTCAGTAGAGCCATCGGACAGCTCGGGCTCGATCTCCAACAGTACAGCCCAACCACGCAGCACAGGGCCACGCAGCCCCAGCAAGAGGCGCGAGCCGATAACCACCAAACCTTCGATATCAAAACCGTTGTCTTTACCGGGGATGCGCAGGAAGTCGCTTAGCTGATCGTCTTCAGCCACCTGCGCGGTCAGCTCGTTACCGATCTTGTTGCCCTGCAACTGCGCCGCCGTGCGTCCATCGGCGTCCACTTCCCTGACCAGGGCATAACCGTCAGGCTGCTGTACCACAGGGATGCGAGCGAGCAAGAAGCGATTGCCGTCCGCCTCCACCGTCGATAGACGCTTGATATTCTTCTGCGCGGACTTGTCGGCCTCAGCCTTCTTGCGCTTGAGGCTATGCGAGCCCACCACCCAGAGGTAACCGCTGTCATACGCCAAGCCTTCGATATCGATCTCGGCGCCCGACTTGGGTATGGGCAAGTTCAGAAACGCCTGGAGCTGAAATGACCGATGCTCATCGCACACCACCACCTTTCCAGCTGCAGCGTCCTGAATCTTCAGACGCTCAAGGCTCGTGGTTTCATCATTGGCCACCCACAGTGTGTCGCCAATTTGCTGAGCAACCGAAAGACCCTTACGTAATGACGCCAGTGTCGGATCAAAGCGCAATACCACTGCATTGCAGCGCGTGTTCATCACGAATGTCCTCAGGAGCTGCCCGGCGGCGGAGACGCTGTTGTCGAGGCTAGTGGCTGGCCGATGACAATCAAGGTCATGTGCTAGTGCGTTTTCTCACTGCAGATAGAACGATGGGGAATAACCTGTGGGCCTGGACGTGTTTCAATGGGCGCGTTCTACTCCAGGGAATGCCACCCATTCATTAAGGACGATGTATGCCGCTAATCACCGAACGCGTAGCGCTGGCTCGCAACGGAGAAAACGACAAGTTCATTTGCCGCATGGCATCAGGTTGGGCGGTCATGGGTGACGTGCAATTTCTGCCGGGTTACTGCCTGTTGCTGCCTGACCCGGTCGTTGCGAGCCTGAACGATCTGGATGCGCAAGCCAGAACCACTTATCTGCTCGACATGGCCCGAATTGGCGACGCCGTTCTGCAGGCCACCGGCGCCGTGCGCATGAACTATGAGATTTTGGGCAATTCAGAACCCGAGCTGCATTGCCACATTTTCCCGCGCTACGCCACAGAGCCGGAACACCATCGCAAGATGCCCGCCTGGTTCTATGACTGGAAAACCGCGATCCCTTATGCAGAGGAAACACACGGGGAATTGCGTAAGAACATCGCTCAGTTGTTGACTGGCCCCTTGTAGCCGCTGCCGCCAGGCTGCGATCGGGCGTGAAACGGCCGTAACACCAGACACCGCGATACGCCAGGACCAACGAGGTGCCCGCGTTGCGACTGCCCTGCAGTCGATCGCAGCCTCGTGCCTCGGTAGCGGCTACAGCAGGTCATGCCGCGTGCTCAACGGCCATGCCTGCATGCGCCTGATAAAAGGCTTCGAACGCCTCAGCAGGCAACGCTTTGGCGAATAACCAGCCTTGACCGAAGTGCACCCCTTGCCCACGTAGGTAATCCAGCTGGGCCTGGGTTTCGATGCCCTCCGCAACCATTTTCAAGTGCAGGCTCTTGGCCATTTCGATGATATGACTAATCACTGAGCCTGCTGTTGCGTCCGCGCTGATGCTATCAACGAACGACTTGTCGATCTTGAGAATATCCAACGGCAATTGCTGCAAGTGCTGCAGGCTGGAGAAGCCGGTGCCGAAGTCATCGATGGCGGCCAGATGGCCTAGGGCCCGCGCGCGGTCGACGGTTGCACAGGCGGCATCAATCTGCATAAAACCACGCTCTGTCGCCTCCAGCCAGATCTGGTTCGGGAGCACACCGCAGCGATGCAGGGCCACCTCCAGCGCGGGCAGAAAGCGGCCACTGCTCACGTCCTCGGCCGCCAGGTTGATGGCCACGTGCAGGCTGCGCTCCTTTGCCAGCAGCGGGCCGAGGTCATGCAGTACGCTGTCGATCAACTGGTCGGTGATCGGCAAAATCAAGCCACTTTGCTCAGCCAGTGGAATGAACAGATCAGGCCGCACCAGACTGCCGTCACGGCGACGCCAGCGCAGTAGCGCTTCGGCCCCCATACAGCGGCCATCACTCAGGTTGATGATCGGCTGGTAATGCACGATGAACTCGCGATTGCCCACCGCCCTGCCCAGTTCGGCCAACGGCGACAAGCGCTGGCGCGTACGCTTGATGAGCATCACTGCCAGAGCGCCGGCGAGTAGCCCGCCAAAGGGCAACAACAGCATCTCCTTGCGCACTAGACCTTGCAGCAGTTCCTGTCGCGACAGTGCGGCAATGGCCACCCAATCGCCGTGGTGTACCACGGTATAGAGATAACCCTCCTCGAGCCCCTTGGCCGACCCCGAATGCACACGGCTCAAAAACCGCTCCACCCCCGGACGCGAAGCGCTGACCAGATGGCCTGTGGCAGTGCCCACTGCCAGTTGCAGATCGTCTTCAACCATCACCTGGAGGAACTGCTCGGGGTCCACCAAGACATTGAACGCCGCGTATTGCAGCGCCATCATCGGTTTGGCCGAGACGACGTTCGGCTGCACGCCGAGCGACACGCGTACGCCGTCGGCGGTGGTGAAACCCTCCTGCCAGGGTGACACTGAGTGCCCTACCGCCCCCCACGAATCGCAGGCGTAGATTTCTTCTTCGACATAGCCAACCGACTTCACTGAGAAGGTGTTGATGGTCAACAAACGCATCGCGTCGATGCCTTCTGGTGTGCAGGGCGCGAGGTTGGAGTCGGCGATGCTTTTAAGTGCTCCGGCAGCTTCGTGGAAGGTGCCACTGGCACGGCTGGAAGCAACCGCGGCCAGGGTATCCAGTCGTTGCTGGGCAGCTTGCAGGTTCAACACCCAGGCCAGGTATCCCATCAGTAGCACCGGCAGCAGGACACACGGAAGCCCTAGGAGGATGCTTTCCCAGACAATACGTTTTCGATTCATGTTGCCGCCTTGGCCGTTGGCCTGTGCCCAGCCATTACAGCCTAAGACGGTGCCTGGCGATGCACGTTGCTACAGATCAACAGCGCTACTGATTGGCCAGAACGCCTACCGTCCCTGGCTTTACGGTATCGGCGCAGCGGGAACGTTTTAACCTGCCTGCTATGCTCCATTCACCTTTTATTGATACCAATCAGAACGCTGAACCGCCAGATCCTGATAATACGTTGTCCAAATTTTAAGGCAGGCGCTGATGACCTCCCAGCTCTATACCGTTCATGGCCTTGTGAGCTTTACCCTGGCTATCCTCTTGCTGTTCCTTGGTAAAACCCTGGTTCAGCACAACGCCTTGCTGCGTCAATACTGTATTCCCGAATCGGTGGTTGGCGGCTTCGTTTGTGCGGCGGTAACGTCCGTTCTGTACTTCGGCCTGAACATTCAGCTCGAATTCGACCTGCAAGTGCGCGACACCTTGCTGCTGTATTTTTTTGCCGGCATCGGTTTGAAATCAGACATGCGCCAACTGCTCAAGGGCGGACGCCCGCTGCTGATCCTGCTAGTGCTCGCCAGTGCCTTTATCGTCCTGCAAAACCTGCTCGGCATGGGCATGGCCGAGGCCTTTGGCCACGACCCCAAAGCCGGCTTGATGGTCGGTTCCATTTCCCTAACCGGCGGGGTGGGCACCACCCTGGCCTGGGCACCGCTGTTCGTCGAAAAGCTGGGGATCAGTAACGCCCATGAGCTGGGTATCGCCAGTAACACTGTCGGCCTGATTGCCGCTTGCGTGATCGGCGGCCCTATCGCCAACCAGTTGATACGTCGCTATCAGTTGACGCCCTCCAGGGATGCGTCACTGGAAATCGGCATTCTCGAGCACCAACGCAACAAGGCCGTGGACTACTACGACGTGCTCTGGGCGTGGATGTGGCTCAACCTGACCTTGATGCTTGGCTATGGCCTCAACCTGCTGTTGGTCGATGCCGGCGTCACACTGCCTAAGTTCGTCAGTTGTCTGTTCGCCGGTATCGTCATTCATCACATCGTTCTGGCCGTGATTGGTGACAAGCGCCTGAAAAGCTGGAGCGGTGCCAGCATGGGCCTGGCGCTGATCTCTGACATCTGCCTGGGCATGTTTTTGACCATGGCCCTGATGGGCCTGCAGCTATGGCAACTCAGCGGCGCACTGCTGTTCATTCTGTGCACCCTGACCCTGCAAGTGCTGCTGACGATTGTTTACACCTACTTTGTGGTGTTCCGCTGCATGGGCCGCAATTACGAAGCCAGCGTGATCGCGTCCGGGTTTGGTGGGATTACCCTGGGCTCCACGGCAACAGCCATCGTCAACATGACCACAGTCACGCAAAAGTACGGTGCAGCCCATCAGGCATTCCTGATCGTGCCGCTGGTGTGTGGTTTTTTCATTGACCTGGTCAATGCGATCATCATTGGCATGTTTAGTGGCATCTAGTGAGTGGCATCCAGCCTGATGACCACCCATCAGGCAGATCCCGCGCCGGGAGCAGACCACTAGACTTCATAGGGGGGACGACATCAACGCACCTCACATCAGGAGATCTGTGATGAACAGAACATCTTGGCTGGCGTTGGTAGTGGCGGTTGGGACGATTTCAGGGTGCGCAAGCACAACCGAAATCGTCGATGTCCCCCTCAATGCTACCCCGCAAAACGCAGGACATATCGCTCGAGCCTCCCTCAGCCCGGTGGGCAACCAAACCAGTATCTACCTCACCCTCACCGGCATGCCCAGCCACATGGCGGTCCCTAGCCGCCTTGACACGGCTATCTATGCGGGCTCCTGTCAGCACTTGAGTGCAGCCCCTGCGTACCAGACCGACAAAGCCGACAATCTCAATTATCTCTCAATGGCCCCACGTACGCGCTATTGGGCCCAGGCCCCGGTGGCACTCAATGACTTGACCAAGGGTGAGTATGCCTTGCTCGTGCGCACCAGCGCGGCAGACGGCAGCCGTCCAATGTTCTGCGGAAAAATCAACGCAGGCTAAGGGTAAACCACCCCAGTCTTTGGGTATCGTAGCCGGCGCGATGAGCTGCCACACTCGATCGCACCGGCTCGATACCAGGGCCCGCTGGAACTGATATCATTCGAGAATTTAAACGCCGAGTAGATAATGAACCGTCAGAAAAAAATAAAGCAGTTATTGAAGGCTCACGCGAAAAAGGCCAGCGCCAAGTTGGCACCGAAAAACAAGCCCAAATACATAAGTAAAGCTGATCGGTTGAAACTGGCGGCTGAGTCCAGTCTCGACGCGACCATTGCCGCTGAGTGAGACCGTCGTTGTTTTAAATAGCAGCGCCTTAGAACTTTTCTCTGTTTATTGGTCTATGTGGATAGGCATATCTGCTGGGTAAGCGCGAACTCGCCAGTTTCCCAGAACCAGATCGCCACACGTCCGATTGTCAATCAGAGGTTGTCTTCGCTCATGAAATTCCATGATCCACGGATGGTGCTCTTTGGCCTGTTCGCGTTCGCGGCATTGGGCTCGGCATCAGCAACACAGATGAAGGTCGCACCCCCGACCTTAGCAACTGAAGCCCCGACCGTTGAGGCTCCGGGCCAGGCTGCCAGCAACCCTTGGCCGACCTTGGCCAGTATCGCTGACAGGCAACCAGAGCCGCTGCTCGCCCATGACGACCGATACTCGCATGACGGCCGATGGCATGATCATCGAGACGATTGGCGTAGAAACGATTGGCGTCGGGAGAACTGGCGCAGGGATCAATGGCGTAGAGAGCAAGCCCGCCGTGAAGCTGACCGCCGTCGTGATTGGGAGCGCCATCATGATCGGGCCATGCGCCATCGCTATGAGAACGATCACCGCTACTACCGTCGATAACGTCATTCACGGCGCGCAGGAAACCTTCGCCCCACTGCCTCATGCTGACCACAGCCGGGAAAATCTCTCGCCGTTTGCTGGCCAGCATGTGCACTTTGTATACGATCACCAACGCAGCCGGTTGACGCGGCGCATGCGTACCCAAATCCCCCCAACCAACACCACAGGCACACCAAGGCTGAGCCACGACAACAGGTCATAGAACTCATCACCGATCAGTGCTGAGAACAGACCCAGAAAGCTCAGCAGAGCCAGCAGCAGCGGCCAACGAAATATCATCCAGAGGCCGCGTCTCATGCGCTGCCCTCCGTACCCAGGCCACTGGCATTCAGGTCGGCAAGGCGCTTTTCCAATGGTACCTTGCGTCGCCCCAGCCAGAGGTACAGGCCACTGGCCAAGACGACGATGGTAATCAGGTCAAGCAGCGCCCAAATGATCTTCAATGGCAAGCCGCCATAGTCGCCAAAGTGCAGGGGTTGCGAGACCAGCAAGGTTTTCACGTACAAGGGCATCTCGCGTATGTCGGTCAGCTCGCCCGTACCTGCGTCCACCAGGGCCGGCTTGAGCAAACGCGCGGTCAGTGGCGTAGTACCGCGCATGAACACCGCGTAGTGATGCTGGCTACTGAATTGAGTGCCAGGAAAGGCGATGAAGCTCGGCTCCATGTCCGGTGCCGCGTTTCGAGCCGATTCTATCGCCTTGTGCAACGAACCGAGGTGCTCCAGCGGCGGTTGGTCTTTGTAGGGTGCGGTCATCTGCGCCAGTTGGCCAGTCTGCCACAGCCCAAGTATCGGCAACGCCAGGGTATTGATCACGCCGGTAATGCCAACCACCAACACCCAGGCCAGGGTGACGATACCGAGCACGTTATGCAGGTCCAACCATTTCAGTCGTTGACTACGCCCACTGCGCACTGTGGCGAAGTCCAGCTTGCGCATGAACGGCGTGTACACCACCACGCCGGAAACCAGCGACGCTACCAGCAGTAGCCCCATGAATCCGAGGAATAGATAACCGGGCAGACCGAGGAACAGATCGGTATGCAGGCGCAGTATCAGGTTCATGAAACCATCATCTGGCGGCTGTGGTGGGAACAGCTCGCCGGTGCGTGTATCAAACGACTGAGAGTGCCCCTCAAGTGGCGGTGGCACTAGGCTCGTCGCAGTGGTTATCACCCCTAGCGGGTTTTGCGGGTCGAAACCAACGAAGCGTACGACCTCACCTGGCCGTGCCGCCAAGGCACTGGCGATTACCTTGTCGTAGTCGATACGGGGCGCTTCGGCAGTCAGCGCACGCAACTGGGAGTGGGGTTCAAAGTAGTGCTCGATCTCTTCATGAAAGATCAGCGGCAACCCCGTCAGGCACAGCATCAACAAAAACAGGGTGGCGATCAGGCTGGTCCACTTGTGGACCTGATACCAGCTACGCAAGGCTCGAGCGGTCATGGTTGGTACTTTTCCTTATAAATCCACGCGCAGAACCTCAACGTGTGCACGTGAAGAATGACCCGCACGCCACCGGGCATGCGGGTCCAGCGCACTAATGTGCTGAGCATTCTGAACCTGGCCAGCTCGGGGTTTACCAGTTGTAACTCACTGTGCCGTAGACCGTGCGCTGCTGTCCGTACTGGCAGCCAACCGTGCTGTAGCAACCGGCCACATACTCTTCGTCGAACAGGTTAGTGGCATTCAGCGACACCTCTACGCCCTCCAGCGAGGCGGCGACCTTGCCCAGTTCATAGCTGACCAGTGCGTCGATCACGGTATAACTGTCGACGTTGAAACTGTTGGCCGAGTCGCCGAATGTACTGCCCACATAACGGGCACCCGCCCCCAGGCGCAAGCCTTCGAGCAGGCCACTCTGAACGATGTAATCACCCCACAGCGAGGCCATGTGCTCTGGCACCCGGAACGGCGTATTGCCCTTGTTACCGGTTTCCGATTGGGTGACTTCGACATCATTCCAGGTGTAACTGCCGATCAGGTTGAAACCCTGGGTGATTTCGGTCTTGGCCTCGAGCTCCACCCCCTTGGAACGAACCTCTCCTTCCTGTTTGGAGAAGCCGTTAACGTTCTCGGTGGCGTTTTGTTTGGTAAGGTCGAACCAGGCTATGGTGTAAAGGCTGTTGGAGCCTGGCGGTTCGTACTTGAGACCCACTTCGTATTGTTTGCCGATTTCCGGATCAAGTTGCGAGCCGTCGGCAGTAATGCCCATCACCGGCAGAAACGATTCGCTGTAGCTGGCATAGGGGGCCAAGCCATTGTCGAAGAGGTAAACAATCCCGGCGCGACCGCTGAACTTCTCATCTTTCTGGGTTTGCGGGGCGCGGTCGTCCTTCTGGTTACTGGCCCAATCGTAACGCCCACCCAAGAGCAGCACCCACTTGTCGACCTTCAACTGGTCCTGCAGGTAGGCACCTGTTTGCGACATCTTTTGCTCGTAGCTGCTGGCACTGAACGGAATGAGGTTCAGCGGTTGCCCATTGCTCGGGTTGAACACGTCGAAGCTTCCGAGGATGAGATTCAGCGTTTGCTCCTGATCGAACTTGCCATTGTTGTAGTCGACGCCGGTCAATAGCGTGTGTTCTACAGGGCCAGTGGCGAAGTTGGCCTGCAATTGGTTATCCATGGTGTACAGACGGCCGTCGCCCTTACGCTGATCGTTATAGCGCATGTATTGGTCGCCCACGGGTGCAAGCAGGGCAATCTCGGAACTGGCTTGGCGGTAGTCGCTATAGCGTACGTTCTGCCGCGCCGTCCAGACTTCGTCAAATTGATGCTCGAGAATGTAGCCCAGCGAGGTCTTTTCGTTGGTCATGAAATCGGAGGCGCTGTCACCCACGTAGGTATCGCGGTCCAAACGACCGCGCGGGTCTCGAAAGACGGTGCCTTCAGCCGGTAACGGGTTGGCGAAGTTTCCGGTCTGTTTCTGGTACTCCGCCAGAATGGTCAGCTCGGTATTATCGCTGGGACGGTAGCTAATGGCTGGGGCGACGTACTCACGTCGGTTGGTAATGTGGTCGGTCTGGGCATCGGCTTCTCGGAACAGGCCGGTCAGCCGGTAACTCCAGATGCCCTCCTCGTCCAGCGCATCTCCCAGATCAAAGGCGCTCTGCTGGTAATTGTGGTTGCCCATTTGCAACTGCACTTCACGTAGAGGCTCGGTCGTTGGCCGCTTGCTCACCAGATTGATCTGTCCGCCTGGGTCAGAAGCGCCGTACAGTACAGAGCTGGCACCACGCAGCACTTCAATACGTTCCAGGCCATAGGGCTCAGGGGCGTCCCAGCCGAGAAACTCGGGCAGGAAAGTACGCGTACCGTCACGCAACATGCGCCCGGTACCTTGCTGAAAACCGCGAATGGTCAACTGGTCGGTAACGAACTGAGGTCCGGCAAGTTCGGCATTGACGCCTGGCGTATAACGCAAGGCTTGTGAGATGGTTTTGGGTTGCTGGGCTTCAATCTGCTCACGGGTGACCACAGAAACCGAGTACGGCGTTTCAATCAGCGGTGTGTCGGTCTTGGTGCCGGCAGACGCGCGCTTGGCCACATAGCCGTCGTTGGGGCTTACCGAGCTGTAGGCTTGACCAACGATACTGGTGACAGGCAAGGCCATTGCCGAGTCATCACTGCTCCCCTGCAAGGTCACATGATTGCCTTCGATCTGGTAGACGATCTTGGCTCCCCCCAGCAATTGACGCAGCGCTGCCTCCGGCTCCATCTGCCCGGCAACGTCACGACTACGAATGCCGGAGACAGTGTCCTGACTGTAAATGATCTGCAGATTAGCCTGCTTAGCCAGATCGGAAAGCGCCGATGACAGCGCCTGCGAGGGAATGTTGACCTGGACCGGATCAGCCATTGCCGGCACAGCTGTCACCAGTGTGAGGCCCAGCGTGGCGGCAGTGATGCAGAGGCGCAGGCGCAGGGCGAGTCGATTCAGTGGATGGGCGATCATAGTACGTCCGGTAGCTTGAAGGTAAGGGCATGCCGGATCGACGAATGGGCGTGTGATTTGTTCAGAAAATCACAAAAAAGAATTCCAGAAGGTTTGGTTTCAGCGCTTGAACAGCAGCGTCACTTGCTCACTGTGGCGCAATTTCACCGGCAAAATCTGCGGCAACGCGTTGACCATATGGCCAAGTTCGGCGGTGTCATAGGTGCCTCCGAAGCGCAGGTCACCGACGTCGCTGTCTGCCAGCTTCAGCGGTACGTCAAGGTAGCGATTGATCAGCGGCAGCGCCTCGCGCAGGCTGATGTCATCGAGCATCAGCTTGCCATTGCGCCAAGCGGCGGCCCGCGATGGATCAGTGCGGCCCAATTGCACCATTCGATCAGGTGCAAATGCCGCTTGCATCCCGGCCGTCAGCACCGCTCCCTGATAGTTGTCATTGCTGCCATCACTGCGCGAAGCCAATACCGAACCCTGGGTGACCGTTACAGTGGTTAGCTCTTGCCCGGTCCAGATATTGAAATGAGTACCGGTGACCCTGACGCTGGCGTTGTCCGCCCGAATCACGAAAGGCTTTTCAAGATCGTGCTGCACATCGAAATAAGCCTCGCCATCACGCAGCAGCACCCGGCGCTGATCGCGAAAGCCGAGGTAGATTAACCCCGTGCGCTGATTGAGTTGCACCTGGCTTTGATCAGGCAGTAGCACCTGTCGACGCACTTCCTGTGCCATGAAATAGCGAACGCTGCCAGGCAGCATGCCCGCAAACCAACCTGTACCCCAGACTGCACCCACCGCCGCTACGATCACCGCCGCGCGGGCCATCATCGGTAACCGTTGGCGCCAAGGCGAGCGCCCTGGCTTGTCGACACCAAAGCTGTCTGGCAACTGCTCGCTGACTTGCCAGATTCGACACATTTTCGAGTATTCCGCGGCATGGGACGGATCGGCATCATGCCAGCGTCGGAAGTCAGCACGATCCGCATCCGTGCATTCGCTGAAATGCAGTCGCACACACCAGTCGGCAGCCATTTCGCTAGTAGACTTTTGCGGGCAGGGAAGATTAGTCATTAGGGCTTGTAGAAGGAAAATTTTCGCAAGCTTACTCCATGTCCCGTGGTTTTGGTTCAGTTCCAGCTCCCCTTGCAATCGCCTTGGACGTTGAATGATGGCACCTGGAGTGGGCCACCCTCGAGATTTGTTGCAAATCGTTCTTAATAAGCATAAATTCACCGCTCTCGCTGGCAGACACATAAAACAATTCAGGTGCATCATGCAGAAGCCTAGTGCGGCGGGGAGCGGCTCCCAAATGCTTGAAGTGTTCTTTGAGCGGCGCCAGCGCTTGATTGGACTCGCGGCAAGAATTACCGGATGCCGCAGCCATGCCGAAGACATTGTCCATGAAGCGTTTCTTAGAATGGGTGAGGCTGACAGCAGTGGCCCGATCAGGTCACAAGCCTCGTATCTCACGCGTGTTGTGCGCAATCTATCGATCGACCATTACCGTCGCCGCCAATTTGAAGAGCGCTGGATAGTCCAGGAAGATGACCGCAGCGAGGTGTCCGGCCCTCAGGCGGACACGCCGGAAGCACTGGTGTCGGATCAACAAGTACTGGAACGGATTTCCGGCGTCTTGTCCGATTTACCAGAACGCACGCGTTATGCATTCGAAATGTGCCGCATTCACGGCATGAAGCAAAATGAAATTGCGAAGATTCTCGGTGTTTCGCCAGCGCTGGTACACGCCATGATCAGCGAGGCCCTGCTCCACTGTCGGCAGAAAGCGCTTTAATTTTAGGGCGCTGGGCCGATCGAGGCCTGGGGCAGCGTGTTACCGGCTTTTCGCTAGGTCTGCTGACGCTTTCCTGGTTGCCCATCAGTTTTAAACCGTGCAGCGTCTATCTCCTGGCTAGCCCGACCACCAGCGCTCAGTCGTGATGCTTGTGCTTATGCTTATGCTTATGCTTGCGGTTGGATTTGTGATTGTTGTGATGGTCGTTGTCATCGGCCAGGTTATTACCGATGGCACTACCTGCGGCGCCGCCCAGGCCAGCACCAATTGCGCCACCGGTAGATCCACCTACGTTGTTGCCCAGTACCTGGCCGCCCGCCGCACCAAGGCCACCGCCTAATGCAGCTTCTGTCTTTTTGCCGTCTTTGGCAGTCATCGCGCCGCCTGCCGCCCCTCCCACTCCCGCGCCGATCGCAGCACCGCTGCTACCGCCAATGGCCTGCCCCACGACACTGCCTAAAGCGCCGCCGACGCCACCGCCAAGCGCGGTGGTGGTGGTTTCGCCAGCGATGACGCATTGTGACGCGAGAACGGTTAATGCAACTGCAAAGAGTGGTTTGCGCATTATATGAGCCTCAACGTGGAACAAGAGCACAAAAGTCTGGCGCACGCGCACCAGCAGGACAACACCCGTCTGAACGTTCAATGACCTGGCGCAATACTTGTCTGACCGGCGTAACCGCCTATCAGACTAGCGATGTATTGGCATTCGCCTATTCTCATAGTCCACCCAAACAACCATCAATCTTAGAGCTGACTTTAAACCTAACGTAATTTGGCGGCCAAGCGGCGCCGAGCTAGCGCCTTGCTGAACTGTCAATTAGATGGGCTGCACTTTGTTCAACAAAGGTCACGATGCTGATCATGGCCTTCATTTCATACAGGAGATGCGAACATGGGGTATGTCACTACGCAGGACGGTGTTGAGATCTTTTACAAAGATTGGGGCCCACGCGATGCCCAAGTGGTCTGCTTTCATCACGGCTGGCCACTGAGTGCGGACGACTGGGATGCGCAGATGCTCTTTTTCCTGGCCAACGGCTACCGGGTCATTGCCCACGACCGCCGGGGTCACGGGCGATCCAGCCAGGTCTGGGACGGGCACGACATGGATCACTATGCTGATGACGTCGCAGCCGTGGTCGACCATCTTGGCGTCCAGGGTGCAGTCCATGTGGGGCACTCCACCGGCGGCGGTGAAGTCATCCATTACATTGTTCGCCACGGCGAACACCGCGTGTCGAAGGCTGCCATCATCAGTGCCGTGCCGCCGTTGATGGTGCAGACCCCAGGCAATCCTGGCGGCTTGCCAAAATCGGTTTTCGATGACTTGCAGGCACAGCTCAAAGCCAACCGCGCGCAGTTCTACCATGACGTTCCAGCCGGACCTTTCTACGGTTATAACCGCCCGGGGGCAACACCGTCTGAGGGCATCATCCGCAACTGGTGGCGGCAAGGCATGATGGGCTGTGCAAAGGCACATTATGATGGGATCGTGGCCTTCTCCCAGACCGACTTCACCGACGATTTGAAAAGCATCACGATCCCCGTGCTGGTCATGCATGGTGATGATGATCAGATTGTGCCTTATGAAAACTCCGGGCTCTTGTCAGCCAAACTCCTGCAAAACAGCACGCTGAAAACTTACTCGGGCTACCCCCATGGAATGCCCACGACGAATGCCGATACAATCAATGCCGATTTGCTCGCGTTCATACGCGATTAAGTAATTGGGGGGCGGGGGCTGACCCTGCCCCCCCAGCGTCTAGTAACGCGCCCGCGACATACAGCAATGCGCGATGAAAAATCGGATGGCATTGGGCAAACGGCAAGTCATCGAGAGAGGCCCAAAAGAAACTGAAGGCGTGGCCATGATCGTCGAGTGTCTGGTGAACCCATTGCTCCGGCAACGAAACATGCACCTCGCAGCGTTGAAAAGACCAAACCTGATCAAGGTGCCCTGCGTGCCAACAACCCAGATCGCAGACAACCGTGGCCGAGTCGATTCCGGACTCTTCGCTCAACTCGCGCAACGCGGCTTTGTCGGGTGTTTCACCGGGCTCGATCGTCCCTTTTACCAACTGTACGCCTGCCAGTGGATGGCGGAATAACAAGATGCGTGGAATGGTCGTGCCCGAAAGAACAATGGGGCAAGCTTTGTTGGGTGACATAGCGATCTCCTTTTCGACTGATGATTCTGGGCTACGCAGCCGCAGATATGACAGACTTTTTCTTTTCGCGGACCTAGCGTAGTCCGTCACCCTTCTCTGCTTGTTACCTGAGCACGCTCTCACCGTTGACGCAAATCAACACGCCAGCCGCAGTTCGCGAGAGGATGGCGCAAAGCAAGGATGGATCGATACGAGCCAACACTTTGACCTCAAGGTAACGGCGTCGATTCATGTGCACAGCACTGCCTAAGGAGCCCCTATGACCTCGTTGAACCACGTACTGGTTGCCACTGACTTCTCCACCCCCGCCCGCAACGCGGCAGAGCGCGCCGCACAATTGAGCAAGGCGCAGCAGGCATCGCTGGATTTGCTCTACGTCGCCAATCCAGCCCCCTTCGAGCGTCTAAAGCAGGTGGTGGCACCTGATGAAGACTTGCTGAAACGTGCGCTAGAGAGTGCCAAAAAGAAAATCCACGAACTGGCAGACAACCTGTTCCAACGCTACGACATCGCCCCTGGCATTCAGGTTGCGCCTGGCTCAGTTACCACGGAAATCACCCGTGTGGTGCAGGACAAACGCACCAACCTGTTAGTGTGTGGGGCCAAGGGGCAAAGCCTGGCCCGACGTCTGCTGCTGGGCTCTACTGTGCAAAGAATGCTCAACCGCATGCTCTGCCCTTTGTTAGTGGTCAAGCACGCCCCCCGCGATGCGTACCGCACCTTGCTCGTTCCGGTTGATTTTTCGCCTTCATCGCTTCGCGCCATCGAACTGGCAAAGTCGATTGCCCCGCAGGCCGAAATCATACTTATGCACGTGTTCGAAGCGCCCTTCGAGGGGAGCATGCGCTTTGCCCACATTGACCAGGACACCCTGACTCACTACCGAAATGTCATCAAGAAAGACGCCATGGAACAACTCGCTGCATTGAGCGAAACCGCTGGGCTGGCCAATGCTCGGCAGATTGTGGTGCACGGTGACCCGGCCTGGCGGATCGTTGAGCAGGAGCAAGAGCTGGACTGCGATCTGATTGTGATCGGCAAGCAAGGTGAAAGCGCTCTGGAAGCGCTGTTGATCGGCAGCGTTACCAAGCATGTCCTCAATGAGTCGCAGTGTGATGTGCTGGTGTCACTGTAGGGATATGTCGTGTTGAGGAGGCTCCTTTGAGTCCAAGGAGCCTGGCAACTGCTGGACTCTCACCGTAGGCATAGCGGTGCAGGAAAGAGCAGCATCAACAGCCACCCCGCAGCAAATAGCCCTACTCCGAACGTCCCGTGAGCAATCACGCTTCTGCGCCTTGCCACGTTCGGTGCTGCTGTCTTCGACGCGGCGATGCCTAAACCAAACGCGGGGTGCATGATGAAGAACGGGGCAATCACGCTGATCAAACCAATCGCCAGCGCCGGTATCAGCGAAGGATTGCACAACCAGGCAAGCCCCTGCGTAGCGATGAGTACCATCGCGAAGACCACGCCCGTGATGTAGTGAAAGATCCAACCTGCCAGGCGCTCATTCCTGATACGAGCCGCCGTCATAATCGAGGCGTGACGAAAACGCCCTTGTAACATGTGGCCAAGCCAACGACCGACGAGGCCATAGTCAAGCGATACCTGGGCAGATAGGCGCGTCCGAATAAAAGCCGATACGTCCATGAACAACGTGGCGCCCATACCCACTAACAGAATGCGCAGCACCGCCTCACTTGTTCCCATGGCATTACCCCTTGTCTTGAGCCTGTTTTGGCGTTTTGATTCAAGCAGTCTGCAAGCTCAACTCGACTTGAGGTCAAGCATGAAAGAGATGGAAATTGGCGAAGTGGCACGGCGTTCCGGCCTGCCGTCTTCAACGTTGCGCTACTACGAAGAAAAAGGCCTTATCCGCTCGATCGGTCGGCGAGGCCTGAGCCGCGTGTTTCGAGCGGATGTCTTGCAACGGTTGTCGTTGATCGCACTCGGGCAAGCGGCGAAATTTTCATTGGACGATATCGGCGCGATGCTGGAGGCAAATGGTCAACCTGCCATTGATCACCAGCGGCTCAGCGACAAGGCTGACGAACTGGACCGTACCATCCAGCAGCTCAGCGCCATACGTGACGGGCTACGCCGAGCTGCGACCTGCCCCGCTCCCCGTCATATCGAATGCTCGACGTTTCAGAAAATGCTGCACGCAATCGGCACTGGGGAGGTAAAGCGAAAAGCCGCTAAAGGCGGCTTACGCAGGCGACGCTAGTGAAAGGGTCGCGCAGCACGCAGAGACCACTACACTTGTACCTGCTTCATGAGCACCCCAGGCACTTACTCACTTGTCCCTCATGGGCGTGAGGTCAGTCGCCCGGTCAAATGGTGGCAGCCGTCGATAGCGCAGTGGAATATGTGCTTGCCATACCACCCGCGAAGTCCCAGAGGAACGGGAGTACTATTATGAGTGGATATAACGCTGTATTAGCGAGAAACACACTAAGTGCTCAAAAAGGAATAGGCCCATATTCACAAACCGTAGCGTTCTCTCACTACAATCATCTTTCAGCTCAGCTACCTATAGACCCAGCGTCTGGTGCGTTGGTAGCAGGCGGTGTGAAAGCCCAGGCTGAACAGTGCTTCAAAAACATCAAGGCGATTGTAGAAAGCATCGACCATGTGATGGAAGATGTCGTCAGAATTACTATTTTTCTTAAAGATATCGCAGACATCGACGCTGTCAACAGTGTCTATACCGCCTTCTTCCCAAGCTATGTTCCAGTGTTGACGACAGTCGCCGTTGCAGCGTTGCCTTTGGATGCTTTAGTGCAAGTGGAAGCGCTGATTTCAAACGGCGAAGGTACTATTCCACAAGCCCCACAGGCAGGCGACCTGGTAAAGACTGTAAGGAACACGGAGAACGCACCCGTCAGCGCACTGTCTGCGCAGAGCGTGGCTTTTTCGCATTACAATAACCTGTCGGCTCAACTACCTATCGACCCAAAAACAGGTAAGTTAGTAGCGGGCGGTGCCACAGAACAAACTGTGCAGTGCTTGAAAAACATCAAGGCGATTTTGGAAAGCATTGATGTTCCCTTTGATGACATTGTAAAAATCACTGTATTCGTTAAAAACCTCTCGGACCTTGAGCGTGTAGACGAAGTTTACACCACCTTTTTCCCGGACTCGGCCATCGCCAGGACGGTAAACTATTTCCCTGCGCGGACTACCGTGGCGGTCTCCGCGTTGCCCATGGACGCGTTAGTACAAATAGAAGCCGTTGTATCACACGGAGATGGTACGCCACCGCAAGTGGTGGAAGACAGGCACGGAATTGTCATAAAGGCAAACAATACGTCGCGTGCCCCCATCCATGCTCTATCTACACAAACTGTGGCTTTTTCTCATTACAATCACATCTCTGCGCAATTACCTATCGACCCCACTACCGAAAAGGTGGTGGGCAACGGGGTGAAAGAACAGACTGAACAGTGTTTGAAAAACATCAAGGCAATTGTTGAAAGTATCGATCACGTCATGAACGATGTCGTCAAGGTAAACATCGTCCTTAAAAATATCGAAGACAGTGCTGCAATGGATGAAGTGTATACAACATTCTTCCCCGGTGGCGTTCCTGCACGTAGGGTTGTTGGCGTGTCAGCGCTACCAGAAAATGCGCTAGTCCAAATCGAAGCCGTTGTATCAAATGCTGAAGGCACACCTCCACAAAAATAGCAGGCATTTATTTATAGACGCCAGCATGGTTGCATTGGTCGTGCCGACGGGGAATGCAAATTCGCATGTCCCCGTTACGAGAAAGGGAAGTCGGGGCTAGTCCTCTGCTTCCTTTTTTCAATGCCAATCCCTCGCCGCAAACGAGATCGAACCCTTTTGTACCTGCTCAATGCCGGATTGCAGAGCCGCTTGGTTCAGGGCGCGTCGCCCTCGTCCTTTACTTCGCGCCAACTGCTATCGGGGTCGAAACGCTTAATGGCTGCTGCCTTCTTGGTGCTGTCTGGGCCGAGGTCTTTCTCGAATACTTCACCGTCGTGGCTGATCATGAAGCTCATCACCCCGGTTTCCCCATACTTCGTCGGCCAGGCGATCACGGCAAAGCCGCGCGTCATGTGCTCGCCGATTTTGTAATCATAGGCGCCACCCGGCGCCGAGGGGCCTTGCGCAGTGAGGATGCGGTAGTGATAGCCGTGCCAGTCGTCGCCAGTTGCGGCATCACCGAACAGCGGTCCGAGAGGGCTTTCCTCCACGCCCTCCTCTTCAGGCCAGTACAGGCCATCGAACTGTCCGTCGCTACTGATGAACTTCTGCGCGTACTCGAGAACCCCATCGTCATTGCGATCAATCTCAGCGTAATCCATCTGCGCATCGTGATAGGCGCGCACCGCTTGAATGGTTGCCAGTTCGTTGCGTCCGATGCGGCGCAGACGGATTTCTTCGGCACCGGCTTTGGTGTCGAATGTCCAACCGCTGGCAACGTGTTTGATGGGAATCGGGAACACCCAGGATGCTTGGCCGACGACCAGATGCGCACGATCCGAGCTGTCGGGCTGAACCCGATGCTTTTCCCTGTAAAGGGCGAGAAAGGCGTCGACATCTTCACGGTCGACGTTCTCGGTTGGGATGTAACTCTTCCAGTCATTGCCGAGCAACTTTGCCAACTGTTGGCTATCGGCCTTCTCGCTACCAAGCGCCTGCACCAGCGCCGCGGCGGCGCCTTCCGCGCTTGGAAAGTGTTGCTGAGCATAACTGCCGGATGTCCAGAACAGGAGCAGAACCAGCACAAATCGACCTGCAGCATTCATGACTGACTCTCCTCTCAACGGTGACGGCCGCCACCGTGGGATTGCACCCGTACAGGTCGTTGCACCTGGTGGCCCGCAGGCGCCGCATGGGGCCGGCGGGAGCTTTGGTGACTGGCCTGACCCCGATTGCTCGCGATGCGTGACTGCACAGGATCGCGCGCACCGGCCAGCGCATTGTTACGGGGCCTCTGGCCACCAGCGTGTTGCTGGCGCACTTGCTGGCGCACCTGCTGGTTGTGCCCTGGCGGCTTATGTTGGCGATTCTGCAGGGACGCCTGCGCACGTTGGCGGGCCTGACCGTCATTTTTCAGTTGACGGTCGGCAACCTGGGCGCGCTCGCGTGCGCTACCGGGCTGGGCGATGCCATGTTTCTGCAGACTTTGCTGGGCGCGCTCGCGGTCAGCACTCTGCACTCGTTGGCGGGCCTCAAGGTTACTGGTTGCCGGTGCTTCGATGCCATGCTGGGCGAGGCTTTCTCGCGCACGCGCGCGGTCTGCGGTACGGGCCGGCGTGTCACCGCGCAAGGCTGTACGCTGTGCGCTGCCGGGCAAGCGTCGGTCGAATTCGGCTCGGCTGGCCTGGTCGCGGTACGGTACACCGTTGCGGTACTGCGGATTGTGCTGCCACTTGTTCTCGTTGGTATTGATCCTGCGGTTTGCGTTGATGTTGTTGTAGCGATTGACGTTGATATCGACGTCGTTGCTCCCCCAATCGCAGTCCCCCCACAGCGAGTTGACGATTGCTACACCAGCTCCAAAAGCCAGGCCGGTCGCCAATGCCGTGCCGATGGTATAAGCCGGCGACGGCGGGTAATACGCCGGTGGGTAGGACGGATTGGGCCAACTGCCATACACCACAGAGGGGTTGTAGCTGGGGACGTACACCACCTGCGGATTGGTCGGTTGGATAACGATGGTTTGTGCCGGCGCACCCGCTTGCACCACCGTGGTCGTACCGCCCGCAGGGGCACTTGGCGGCTGCACAATGACGGTCTGCTGATCGTTCGATTCCAGGTGGCCGGCGTCCTTGGCCTTGGCGCGCAGGCGCTGCACCGAATTCATCACCGCGTCGGGCTGGGCGAGAAACGCATCGCCGACTCGCTGCACCCAGGTCGGGTCTTGGCCGAGGGTGTCCAGCACCTGCGGAAACGCCACCAACGATTGCACGCTGGGGTCCCAGGGATGGTCGGCGACCTGTTTGACGGCGGCATCACCACTGGCGTTCGGATGAGCCTTGGACCAGGCAACTGCGTCGGCGACATTGCCTGGATAAGTGGTGGCCATCAGCACCTGAGCCAGCAGAGCATCCGGATACAACGCCAACGGTGCCAGCATCTGATCAAGCTGTTCGGTGCTGAACACCACCTCGCTTGGCGCGACGGGTGTGGCAGGTGCGGACGATGCGGTGGGCGTAACCGGTGCGGCGGGTGCGGCGGGTGTGACCGGTGCGGCCGAAGCGGGCGCCGTGGCCGATGTCTTGGATTGCGAATCCTCATCGGAACAACCCGAGAGCACGAGCATGGCGATGGTGAGTAGGATCGCCCGGTGAAGGCAGACAGACATGACGATGCTCCTCTGGGAGAAACGGCAGAACGGAACGTGGGCGCCCTGACATCCAACGGGTCACCGACTTGGTAAGTGACGCCGGCAACGCCCTGCGCAGCGGCTGAACAGTATCAGCGTAGAAGAGAAAATGCTCGACCGGATGCCAACTGCACCTCCCCGTTGTTCCTGATGAGGAGGCAGGCGCAAAGACCAAACTGCAAGCCTCACAGGATTTCGACCTCGCTCTCCTGAGGTCAACCTTGTGCAAGTGACCGCTTTGGGTCGATCATCCTTCAGGCCATCCCGCTTGGAAGAATCGATCGGGCCGGCATGGGTAAAGGGCACTGGACGCCTTAGCGTCGATGATCTCCTCGCTGGCAAGACGTCCCACTATCGCCGCCAAAGTAACGCCAGGGTGCATTGCACAAACATACACGCCGCCCACTTTTGGTAGATAGCCGATGATGGGGATACCATCAGCAGGCATGGGCCTGAGTCCGACACATGCCCACTCCGGATCTATGGAAACAACCCCATGCAGTTCATTCTGGATCGACTTGGCAGTTCGAAGCGCTATCGCTGCCGGCCGATTCTCCATGGCGTCGTCCAGGTAATCTTCTGCCGCCAGCAACGTACCGTCCGGACTTTGCCTCACTTCCATTTCAGGGCTGGAGATGAGGGTGTGCACGAGGTTGGGTTGTGACTTGTAACGGATGAAAATTGCAGGCGAAGCCTCTATTGGAAGAGACACCTCAAGCATGTCTGTCAGCTTCGTGATACCTGTCCCGGCTGCCAATACGACGATATCAGCATCGATGATGCCCATTGTCGTGTCGACTCCCAACACCTTTACGCTCTGGGTTACGAAACCGAGAACGCGTGTCTGAGTGAGAACCTTCGCCCCCAATGCCTCGGCACCTGCAATCAACGCATGCGTAGCTGCCACCGCGTCCAGCGCCCCTTCTTCAGCCGCATATAAAGCAGACTGAGGAGGATTCTTGAGGTTTGGTTCTAGGTCGAGAATCTGCGATCGGGACACAACGTTAGTCGAAGACTGAATACCTGAAGCTGGCAGCGCCCCACTCGAAATCACGCCGTAAGACAACGCGCCTGTCCATCGTATCTTCAGGCCAGGCAGCTGCGTTTCAAGCCGGCGGTACGCCTCGACTGCAGCACCGCGCAGTTGCGCAATGGGGTCAGACTCGGGGGGTAAGGTATTGATCCAGGCGAATGAACTGCCAGTCACTCCCGACGCTATACCTTCAGCCTCGACCAAGGTGACATTCGCGCCTTTAGCAGCCAGGTGATACGCCAGTGACGCGCCGACGATACCTGCACCAATGACAACGACTCGTTTGCCTTGACCATTTCCCATATCAACCTCCGTGCTGTCGACGTGCCGATGGTACGACAGCTGAATGATTTCATGACATGAAATGGTCTGCGTCGTACGGAAAATCAGCTGGATTGGCACTCTCGGATCAGTTTTTTGTTGATCTTCCCAACGCTGGTTTTTGGAATTTCTTCGACAAACTTAAACTGCCTGGGAATTGCCCACTTGTTGATACGACCGGACGCTACAAACTGGCGTAAGTGAACTTCGAGGAGCGCTTGATCGAGGTGCATGCCGGGTACGCACACCACCAACGCCATGGGACGTTCTCCCCATTGCTCATCGGCAATACCGACGACAGCAACCGCACTGACTGCAGGGTGCTCGCTGATCAGGCTCTCCAGTTCCAAGGAGCTTATCCACTCCCCTCCCGTTTTGATCACATCTTTGATTCGATCCTTGATTTCCACTACGCCCTGCGGATCAATCGAAGCCAAGTCCCCCGTGTGCAGCCATCCGTTGTGCCATAGTGCTGCGCCCATTTCCTCATCCTTAAAGTACCCCTGGGTCAACCATGGCGTACGCACCACGATTTCGCCCAGCGACTCACCATCATGTGAAACGTCTTTACCGCCCGCATCGATGATCTTCAGGTCCACCATTGGAATAGGCGTCCCCGTCTTGATACGCCCGGCGAGCTGAGCGTGGGGAGGTTGCTCATAATCGAGTGCATGTAAGTATGTTGTGCAAAGCAACGGGCAGGTTTCAGACATCCCGTACGCGCTGTGCACACGAATGCCACGGCTGGTCGCCTGCTGCGCAATCCCCATAGTCAGGGAGCTGCCACCCAACAGCATCTTCCAACCAGAGAAGTCGGTCTTGGCTGCCTCTTCGCATCCAACAATCATTTGCAAAATAGTGGGCACACAATGGGAAAAGGTGACGTGCTCATCACGAAAAAGTCTGACTAGACGATTTGGCTCGTAACGACCGGGGTAAACCTGTTTGACCCCCATCAGGGTCGCCACGTACGGCACACCCCAGGCATGTACGTGAAACATGGGAGTAATGGGCATGTAGACGTCATCGGACCGCAGTAGCGGCTGGCCTTGAAAGGCACTCAACGTGCCAACCGCATTCAAGGTGTGCAGCACCAACTGTCGGTGCGAGAAGTACACCCCTTTTGGGCTCCCTGTTGTACCTGTCGTGTAGAAAAGGGTCGCCACCGAGTTTTCATCAAAATCTGGAAACTCGTAGTGATCACTCATCTGGGACAGTAAATGCTCATACTCTCCCAGCACCGGCAAGTCAGTTGCGACGGGCGCTTCGTCAGTGAGTTGGATATAGCCTTTAACGGTCAACAGCTCCTCATGAATCTGCTCGATCATAGGGAGGAAATCGTCATGGACCAACACCAGGTCATCCTCGGCGTGGTTCATGGTGTAGCGTACCTGGTCCGCGCTAAGGCGGATGTTCACGGTGTGCAACACCGCTCCAATCATCGGTACAGCAAAAAAGCACTCCAGGTAACGATGACTATCCCAATCCAACACCGCCACGGTATCGCCTGCTTTGACGCCGGCAGCCGTCAGAGCGTTGGCCAAGCGCTGGATTCGGTGGTACAGCGTCCGATAGCTGTATCGCAGTTTGTCCGCGTAGACAATTTCTTGCTCTGGTTCGTACCTTGCCCCTGACAACAGCAAGCGTTTGATCAATAGCGGATAGGCATAGGCTTCTGGCGATGGCTTGATTATTTTTGTTGTCAGCATGGCGTTACTTTTCACTCCTGTCTCTCAGGCATTGGCTCAGCGTCCTCGCACCGACAGATGGCCGGTAACAGAAGCCGCATCCCCTTTGAACCGTGGTGAGGCAAGGTAGGATTTACCTAAGTGTTGTGCTGTTCAATCAGCGTCAGGCACTAGTCTTTTGATGACAGAAAACGAAAAGTTAGCCGTCCTGAGCCGCAACAGGACAGAATTACAAAATCGTTGCCGGGGAATGCCTGCAACACGGTTTTCATTTCGTGTTCAACCCTCTATAAATGGAGCGATAGTGAGTACTCGCTGAGCACTTCTCCTTGATCATCGCGCCTGCATTGCGCAGTAGAGGCAGATGAAAAATAACAACAATGAGGCAACCTCAATGGCCTTGATGGCGCGTACCGCTGCCCTGACGAACTATCTGGAACTGTGCATGCAATTGGGCGTAAACCCCCATCAGTTGCTCAACGAGTTCGCACTCAGTACGTCGATGTTGAAGAGCCCGGAATTACGTATCCCCATGACAGTGGTAGCCATGCTGCTTGAGGCAACGGCGAAAGCTAGCGGGTGTGAAACCTTTGGCCTGCGCATGGCCGAGTCGCGACAGCTATCCAATTTTGGCGCCATCAGTTTGCTGCTTACCCATCAGCCGACTTTGCGCGATGCCTTGAACACCATTGGGCAATATCGGCATCTGCTCAATGAATCCCTGGCCATGGATGTAACCGAGACGGGCAAGATCGTGATCATTCGCGAAGAAATCATCATCGATCCCTCTACGCCAAAGCGTCAGAGTATTGAACTGGCTATTGGGGTGCTACACCGGCTATGTGGCGCGCTTCTGGGCACGAGCTGGCGCCCGATGCGTGTCAGCTTCACTCACGGTGCGCCAAAAGACCTCAATGTTCACCGTCGCGTATTTGGTTGCAACGTTGAATTCAACGCGCAGTTCAACGGCATTGTATGCCTGGTGTCGGACCTGAATGCGGCCAATCCTAGCGCAGACCCGGTGATGGCGAATTACGCAAAGGAGTTTCTTGAAACGCTGCCTGGTGCCAGCAAGGGGTCGACGCTCAATGAAGTACGTCAGGCTATCTACCTATTGCTGCCCCTGGATCGCGCCACGATCAGGCAGGTAGCCCAATCCCTGGGCATGAATGTGCGCACCTTGCAACGCAGGTTAGAAGAAAGTGGCGTGAGTTTTTCCGAGTTGCATGACCAAGTACAACAAGACCTATTGCAGCGTTACATGGAAAATCCACGTTACTCTCTGAGTCAGGTGGCAGGGCTGCTGGGCTACTCAACGCCCAGCTCTTTCACCCGATGGTTTACTGCACAGTTCGGTGTGGCGCCATCGACATGGCGGCGCCAGCGGTTCAACAACCCTGAGTAATTGGAATGAGTGGCGGCGTTCTCAGTAGTCGCCGCCGCTTTAGTCAGACTGACAATTCGCTCCGATCGCGAAAGTAAGCCAGTGCTTCCGGGTTGGCGAGTGCTTCGACATTCTTCACCGATTCCCCATGCACTACGTTACGCACCGCCAGCTCAACTATCTTGCCGCTCTTGGTCCGGGGGATATCCATGACCTGCAAGACCTTTGCAGGAACGTGGCGCGGCGTAGTGTTGTCGCGGACCTGCTTTTTTACCCGCGCAACCAAGTCTTCATCAAGCTGCTGGCCTTCACGCAGTTTCACGAACAGTACAACGCGGGTGTCGCCTGCCCATTCTTGCCCGATCACCAACGACTCGACAATTTCCGGCAACAGTTCAACCTGGCGGTAAATCTCTGCAGTACCAATACGCACACCTCCGGGATTCAAAGTCGCGTCGGAGCGCCCGTAAATTACGAATCCGCCACGACTATTGATCTCGGCAAAGTCTCCATGACACCAAATGTTCGGGAAACGGGTGAAATAGGCTGCGTGATAGCGCGAGCCGTCGGTGTCATTCCAGAAACCTACCGGCGTACAGGGAAACGGTCGCGTGCACACCAGCTCACCTTTGGTTTCGCGGACAGACCCGCCTTGTTCATCAAACACAGCCACCGCCATGCCTAAACCGGCGCGCTGGATTTCCCCGCGATACACCGGCTGTATAGGAACGCCCACCACGAAGCCCGACAGAATGTCGGTCCCCCCGGCGACCGAGGACAGATGCATATCACTCTTGATCTCGCGATATACGTACTCGAAACCTTCCGGCGCCAATGGACTGCCTGTCGATAAAAAGCCCCGCAAGGTCGCCAGAGAATGGCTATTGCGTGGCGACAGGTCCTGCTTGAGCAGCGCATCGATGAATTTGGCCGAGGTGCCGAAATGGGTCATCCCTTCAGCGTCAACGTAATCGAACAAAATGCTGCCAGGGCGGCCGTCATGCCCGGCGAGGAACGGCGATCCATCGTAGAGCAGCACCGTAGCACCGGATGCCAGGGCGGACACCAGCCAGTTCCACATCATCCAGCTACACGTGCTGAAGTAGAACAACCGATCGCCGGGATGCACATCGGTATGTAGTTGGTGTTCCTTGAGGTGTTGCAACAAAGAGCCACCGTGCCCATGGACAATGCATTTGGGTACGCCGGTGGTTCCAGAGGAAAACAGGATGAATAGCGGATGATCGAAAGGTACCTGAACGAACGCGATCTCTGCTGCGGCGTAGGGTGCGATAAAGTCAGCATAACGCACACCGCCCACAATATTGGCGACGTCCAGCGTTTCGCCAACATAGGGCACTACCACCGTAGACAGGAGGCTGGGTAGCCGAGCCGCTACCTGCGCGTTTTTCTCCAGGCAATCGACGCGTTTGCCGTTGTACCAATAGCCGTCAACACACAACAGTAGCTTGGGCTCGATTTGCCCGAAACGGTCGAGTACGCCTTGAACACCAAAATCGGGTGAGGCCGAGGACCAGACCGCACCCAGCGAGGTAGTGGCTAACATGGCCACCAGGGTTTCTGGCATGTTCGGCATGACCGCGGCAACCCGATCACCCTGGCCAACACCTAAGGCTTCCAGACCTTGGCGAAAGCGTGAAACCTGCTCATAGAGCTCACTTCTGGAAAGTCGACGCTGGACCTTATTTTCGCCCCAGAATACCAATGCATCCGTGTCATCGCGGCGAGCCAGAAGCGACTGTGCATAGTTCAATCGCGCATTCGGGAACCATCGTGCTCCGGGCATACGCTCCGCTTGCTCCAGCACCACTTCACCCAGTTCGCCGACGCCGCCACAAAACGCCCAGACCAATGGCCAGAACTGCTCGATTTCCTGGACCGACCAACGCCAGAGAGCGTCATAGTCGATGAACTCGCGTCCGGTACGGGACTGCGCAAAATCCATAAAAGCCATCAGACGCGTGTTCGAGATTCTCTCAGGGGTGGGCTGGAAAACAGGTTTCTCGTTCATATCAGTCTCTCTCGGTAGAGGCAGGCGGCCGGAGCGATGCGGCCGAAAAAGGTGTTCGGGCCAAGGTCAACAGTAGCGATGTCAATGCACGAGCATCATGTCGGCGCCCCTACAGCCGGGGCCGCGCCTGACATTGTCAGTTTCCCGATATCGCGGTGGTAGTGGCGCTTGCCGTACCAAAACACCAGGGCGGATGCGATCGCCATCAGGGGAATGAGCTGGAAGGCGTGGTCCAGGGCCAGGGCATCGGCGAGCATGCCAGTCACCAGGGGACCAGGTGCCAATCCCAATATATTGTTGGCCAATGCCAGAACCGCAAATGCCGTTGCGTGTACCGAAGGATGCGTCAGATTGGCCACCATGGCACCGGCCGGCCCACAGGTGCCACTGGCAACCAGCATCCCCATGCTTATCAAGGTGAGTTGAGCGATGCCGGGCGGTAATTGGAAAGCCACTGCCAGCAACACGCCACTAATCAGGCAATAGGTGATAGCCAGGGAGATTTTGCGGTCCGGTGCATCTCGGCACAGGCGATCACTCAACATGCCGCAGAGAATCATGCCGCCACCGCCAATCAGAACAATCAGCGCTGACAGCATGCCGGCCTTGTCGGTGCTCATGTGGTAGTAGCGATTCAAATAGCTCGGAAACCAGGCAAGCACCGAGCCAACGATAAAAAGCTGAAGGCCATTGCCTATGTAGGCGCAGATTACCGAGCGACTGGCAAACAGCGTAGTAAGCGGGCGTTTGGCTGATACAGTCGAGGCCTTGTCCGGCGAGCTGCTTTGACTGTGCGCAGCAATGCGCCGCTCACGCACCAGGATCGGATACAGCACGGCCAGACACATACCGAATATTGCCATGCTGGCGAATGCGGCACGCCAGCCCAGATGCACAGCGATGATGCCGCCCAATGCCATGCCTAGCACTGAGCCAAACATGCTGCCTGCCATGAACGCACCCGAAAGGGCCGCGCGCATATGTTTGGGGAAAACGGATAACACCACGGCGATGCCGACACTGCCGTAGGCAGCCTCACCGGCACCGACCAGAAAGCGCGCGATAAACATCTGATTGAAGTTTTCCGCTATTGCGCACCCCAGCGTCGCCAGGCTCCAGAACATGGCCATCAGCACCAGGCTTTTCACGCGCCCCCAGCGGTCCGCAAGTAACGACAATGGAATGGTCAGCAATCCCACCATCACCGAAACAATACTGCTGAGCATCCCCAACTGTGCATCACTCAACGCCCACTCGGTTTTGAGCAGCGGGAAAACAGCATTGAGCACCTGGCGCGACATGTAATCGGAAATCAGTAGGCCAAAAGTCAGGGCGAACACAACCCAGGCAAACGTCCGAGGGACACTGACGGTGACGGCCGCGCAATCACCGGCGGCGGCGTGATGGAAAGCCATGGCAGATCCTTGAGTCGATACGTCTTGTTGTTATTAGGTTCGACGGCAGGGGCCATTCAACGCCCCCGCCTTGGCCAGCGTGGCTGGCCATTGATAGCACAGGTGTCTGGTGAAACGAGGTCCTTTACTGGTGTGACTTTCGATTCGGTGCGAAACCGTTCGCGGCCAGGGTTTCGTCCGCGTCCTTGTAGAACGTGCCGATCTTGTAAATCTCCCGCGCCTCTTTGCCGTTGGCGACCGGGCGCGCACATTCATCGGCAATGCGCACCAATTGCTCGACCTGCTCCACGCTGCTCATCTTGCGCGATCGATCGGGTGTCCAGATCGTGTCTTCGATCCCACAACGCACATGCAGGCCCATCGCGATGGCCATCATGTTGAGCGGAAGCACGTTATTCATCTGGCCCTCGAAAGTGAGCACCGCACCGTCCGGCACTGCTCGCATAAAATTCGTCATGTTGTAAGGCGTCATGGCATCGGCACCACCGCCAATGGGTATCCAGGTCAAAATCAGGGGAACGTTGCACACACCGCGACGCATCATGCGCTCAACCGTTTCCAGCGAGTTGATGTTGCCCATCTGGAACTGCACCTGAATGCCGTTCGCACTCAGGCGTTTGACGTGCTCTTCGACCCAGCCAGGCCCTGCCGGAATGGTCATTTCGCGGTAGGCAACCTGCTTCACTGGATCGGCGAAAGAAGTGCCCGCGACGTCTGCATCGGACAGCGCTTCGATGATATTGAACTGGTTCGAGTTGATGGCCAGGGTGACCTGATCCGGCTTGGGGGTAAGTTCGGCCAACATATGGCGTGTGTCGTCGGACAGCCATTTGGCAATCTCGCCATCGGACTCCGGTGCAAATGAAATCGAACCGCCCACTTGAATGATCATATCGGGTACGGCTTCGCGCACGCCGGCGATAAGCTCGTTGAACTTGGACAGGCGCTTAGAGCCTTTGCCGTCAAGTTCACGTACATGCAGATGCAGCACCGTGGCACCCGCTTCATAACAGTCGACGGCCTTCTGGACTTGCTCGTCCATGGTGACTGGAATGTCTTCCGGAAAATCACTGACCTCGAACTGAGGGCCATAGGGAGCAACGGTAATGACCAGCTTCTCCTGATTTTCGGGGTACAGCGAACCGTCAATGAAATTCATAGGTATCTCCAATGACATATTGTTGGTTTAAGTGTTTTGTCAGTCGACAGGAAGAAATACTTAGTAGGGTTTAGTGCCTATGATTCCGGCACGATCCATCTTTCGATGACACGCCGGATAATCCATCACTGCGTAGTGCTGTGTTGCACTGTTGTCCCAGATTGCGACACTGTTGGGCTCCCAGCGCCAACGCACCTGGTATTCCGGGATGTATGCCTGACTGATCAGGTAGCGCAGCAGTTCCCCGGCACCGGGATTCGCGTCTTGCCCATAGCGCACGTGCTCGCCGGTGTGGAAGTTGGTGAAGTGCGTGGTGAAGACGTTCACGTACAACACCTTCTCCCCAGTTTCCGGGTGGGTTCGCACGACCGGGTGCTCTGCGTCCGGGAACTGCGCCTTGAGCGCTAAACGCTTTTCCATCGGCATCGATGCACCAAAGGTTGCCTCGATACTGTGGCGAGCCCGTAATTTGGCAATCTTCTCCTTGATGTAGGCAGGCAGATTTTCATAAGCCAGCGCCATGTTTGCCCACACCGTATCGCCCCCAACCGGAGGGCATTCGACACACCTCAACACTGCACCGAAGGGTGGCGCTTCCCGCCAGGTGGCATCGGAATGCCATGCATTTTCGTAGCGGTCCGGTTGCTGATCCGGTGTCTTGTAGATACGAACCAACCCCCGATACTCCGGATCGCTACCGGCGACCGGGTGATCCTCGAGATCACCAAATCGCCGCGCAAACGCTACGTGTTCCGCGCTACTGATATTCTGATCCCTCAGAAACACAACACGATACTTGAGCATTGCCGCGCGGATCTCGGCGAACAAACCGTCATCGTGAATGGCATCCACCAGCTTCACGCCCAACAGTTCAGCGCCCAGCGCACAGGTTTGTGGCTTGATGTGCATAACGCAAAGTCTCCTGAGTCGTATTTGGAGTTCGGCGCCCGGCGACGTTATGGAACCAGCACAGTCGCTCCGATGGTCTTTCGGGACTCCAGCATGTGATGGGCTTCTGCGGCCTCTGCGAGCGCATAAATCTGCTTCGGCTCGCCGGATATTTTTCCGGCAAGTACCAGATCGAACAGTTCCTTGGCCATAGAGAGCATGTGCGATCGAGGCTTGATGTAATGCACCATCGCCGGACGCGTGAACCAGATGGAGCCCTTCAGGGCCAGCGTCAGTGCATCGAGGTTGACGGGGCCGGAACTGGTCCCATTGCTGACGAGGGTGCCACGCACTTGCAGGCTGTCCAGAGACGCTTGCAGGGTGTCCTTGCCAACCGAGTCGTAAACGACCGCAACTCCCTGCCCATCGGTCAGCTCGCGTACCCGTTCTGCGATATTCTCGCGGGAGGTAACGATCGTATGCGTGCAACCATTCGCCTTGGCGATCTCCGCCTTCTCGTCAGTGCTGACGGTACCGATCATCGTGACCCCAAGCGCACGGGCCCACTGGCAGGCGATCAACCCCACTCCACCGGCAGCAGCGTGATACAGGATTGTTTCTCCCCCTTTCAACGGATAAACCTGACGGAAAAGATACTGGGCGGTCAGCCCCTTCATGATGAGTGTCGAAGCTGTGCGATCAGAGATTCCGTCAGGTAGCGGAATCAGCACTTCGGCGGGCATCACACGTACGTCTGAATAGGCGCCTTGTGGCCCCATCAGATAACCAACCCGATCGCCGACCTTGATATCGGTTACATCCGGACCCACCGCCTCGACGACGCCGACAGCATCCGAACCCAGGCCGCCCGGCAGCTGCGCAGGGTAATAGCCGGTGCGGTGGTAGATGTCGATGAAATTGACTGCAATGTAACTGTGCCGAACGCGAGCCTGTCCCAACCCCGGCTCACCGACCTCGACGTCTTCATAACGAAGCACTTCGGGCCCACCAGTTTCGTAAAAGCGAATAGCTTTGGCCATATCGTCTCTCCAGTCTGAATGTTCTTGTCGGGCTACGGCCCTTTGGACTGGAATATACGAATGTTCGAGCGTGGGGTTATGTACATCTCGCGACGGGGGCTATCCAGTTCATGACAAACCACTGCGCAAAACCAGGAAAAGTGTTGAGTGGCCAAAAATGATTAAAGAGGCAATGAATAGCTGTTCTGGGTCAGCGACCAGTCGTAGCCGACTGCTTTCGACCTATACCAGCCGCTCGCAAATCCCAGACCATTCACGCTCACAGCTGATCCATAGCCTCGGCCACCCCCCGATCCTCACCCAGAAATCCGCCACTCTGGTGGTGCCACAGCTGCGCATAGATGCCGTTTTTTGCGAGCAATTCGGTGTGGCTACCTTGCTCGATGATACGTCCGTCATCCATGACAATAAGCCGATCCATTGCCGCAATCGTGGACAGCCGATGGGCGATGGCAATCACAGTTTTGCCCTCCATCATCTCATCGAGGCTTTCCTGAATAGCCACTTCGACTTCGGAATCCAGCGCGCTGGTAGCCTCGTCAAGCAGTAGGATCGGGGCATTCTTGAGCATCACTCGGGCAATCGCAACACGCTGGCGTTGGCCACCCGAAAGCTTGATGCCGCGCTCGCCCACCAGGGTGTCGTAGCCGCTATGGCCTTGCCGGTCGCTTAGTTGGCTGATGAACTCATCGGCCTGGGCGCTGGTCGCAGCACTGCGCACTTGTGCGTCGCTCGCATCGGGTCGGCCGTAGGCGATGTTGTCGCGAATGGAACGGTGCAACAGTGAAGTATCTTGGGTGACCATGCCGATAGCGCTGCGCAGGCTGTCTTGCGTCACCTGTGCAATGTCTTGTCCGTCAATGCGAATCTGCCCGCTGTCGACATCATAGAAGCGCAGTAGCAAGTTGATAAGCGTGGATTTGCCCGCGCCAGAGCGGCCTACCAGGCCGATTTTTTCGCCCGGGCGAATATTCAGGCTCAGGCCATCGAGCACCTGACGTTCGCCATTGTAGTTAAAGCTCACATTGTCGAAGGTTACCGCCCCACCGGAGGTCACCAGGGCATCTGCGTCCGGCGCATCCTGCACCTTGGGGCCGCGAGTAAGGGTTGCCATGCCATCCTGCACGGTGCCGATGCTCTCGAACAGCGAAGTCATTTGCCACATGATCCAGTGCGACATGCCATTGATACGCAACGCCATGGCGGTAATAGCCGCCACGGCCCCTGCACCGACCTCCCCCTGGTGCCATAGCCACAGGGCATAACCACCTGCTGCCATGATCAACGCCACCACCAACGCCTGGTTGACGATCTCGAATTGGCTGACCAAACGCATCTGGCGAAAGCCGGTATGTTTGAAGTCCTCCATCGCTGCACGCGCGAAGTGCGCTTCACGATTGGAATGGGAGAACAGCTTCACCGTAGTGATGTTCGTGTAAGCGTCGGAGATACGCCCGGTCATCATCGACCGCGCATTGGCCTGTTCCTGCCCGACTTTCCCCAGACGGGGCACGAAATACAGCATGGCCAGACCGAACAACACGACCCAGGCAACGAAAGGCAGCATCAGTTTCAGAGCGAAGCCGCCGGCCAGTGCGATGATCGCAATGAAATACACCCCTATTCCGGGTGCGATCTCGATAAGGGTGAATAACAGGTCGCGCACAGCCAGCGCAGTCTGCATGACCTTGGTGGTGACCCGGCCGGAAAACTCATCGGAAAAAAACGAAAGGCTTTGCCGTAGCATCAAACGGTGGAAGTCCCAACGCAGACGCAATGGCAGGTTGATCGCCAATATCTGGTGCTGCACCATGGTACGCAACGCCACCAGCCCGATGCTGGACAGCATTATGATACCCATGCCCCACAACACTCGACGCTCCTGCGCCGCCGCATCACCACCCGCTTGCCAGGTCGAGAGCAGATCCACGACCTGACCGAGGAACGAAAACAGCCAGGCTTCGTAGATCGACACGCCAGCACTGAGCAGCGCAAACACCAGAATATAGCCGCGGGCGCCCCGTGTGCATGCCCACAGAAACCGAGCCAGGCCCTCGGGTGGTGGTGGTACCTCGTCAGGAGGAAAGGGGTCGAGCCTTCGTTCGAATGCACGAAGCATGGTGGTCTCCAAAACGGTCAAATTCAGGAGATTCTGCCATCGAACTGTTGCTTTGAGGGATTGGCGACGTTGAAGTGACATTCTTCAATTGCGTAACTGCGGTGTCGGCTTGCTTGCTGTGAGCGGGAAAGGCCGTGCTCTCCAAGACGATGGGTTGCAGTCGAATCGCCGATTGAACCAGCGGGAAAAGGCGCTGAGTTCGGAAAAGCCCAGCAGGCTAGCAATTTCGCTCAACGAATGATGAGGGTTTGCCAGGTAACGGGTCGCCAGCTCCCTGCGGACTTGATCCAGCAGCGACGAGAATGTCTCACCCGTGCGCGTCAGTTGCCGATGCAGTGTCCGCCGGTCACGCCCCAGGTGAGCGGCTACCTGCTCCACCGAACAACGTCCTGTCGCCAATTGCATCCAGATCATCTGATGCACTTGCTCCACCAAGGTAGCCCTGGTGTCTGCCTGAATACTTTGCAGATACTGATGAACATAGCGGGCCATTTGCGGATCGGCACTGGGCAGGGTCCGATCAAGATCGCTGCTACGGCAGACAATACCGTCCAGCACGCAGTTGAACTGTACTGCTGTGCCGAATACACGCTGATGGCGGCTAGCATCCCGCGCCGCGCTGTGACGAAAACAGACTGCTGATGGATGCCAGTGATTGCCCAGTAAGGTCTTGAGCATGCGGTGAGCCACGGCGACCGCCAATTCCACCGACTGGCGTACAGGCGAGTGGCTGACCGTTACCAGCTCAAGCCTCAATACCGCCACGCCGTCTGCCTCCTCAATATTCAACACTAACCCCTGGTTATGCAGGCAGATAAATGCCTGGAGGGCCTCCAACGCTGCGCGCAGGGTGGGCTCGCGCCATAACAATGCCAGCGGCCCGAGATTGGAGACAGTGCGACGCTCAGCCATGCGCAGGCCGAAATCGTCTACGCCGGCCGCCCGGGCTGAATTGTCCAGTAGCCGGCCCACAGCTTCGATGGGGATTTTCAGGTCCGATTGCAGCAAGCAGCGCGGATCAAGTCCAACCAGACGCAATTGCTGCATGGGCTCGACATTCAACGAGCGGACAATGTCCGTATAGTGGGTAAGGCAAGCACTTCGAACAAGTCCATTCATGAGTAATTATCCCTACGTTACACATGTCCCGAGATGTCAAATCCATGTCCCCGGGCGTCAATTCAGATGACATCGGCACGCTTAGAGTTGCAAGCAACCACCAAACCGTGAGGCACTGCAGATGAATGACCACCAGCCCCACCCCGACACCCCAACCTGCGATGCCCTGCGTGACGCGGGCAACTGGAATCCCGCCTGGGATTCACTGGCCGAGCTCGACGCGCAGTGGATGGAAAAATTTCTCGGTATGGCTACCCACCCGCTACGAAAGGGCATTCTGGAGCCCAAGACCTTTGAACTGATCGCCATCGCCGTCGATGCCTCCTGCACCCATCTGTATGCCCCAGGTGTACGTCGGCACATCCGCAAGGCCCTGGAAGTTGGCGCCAGTGTCGAGGAAATACTGGCGGTACTACAACTGACATCGATACTGGGCATTCACAGCATGGCGCTGGGTGCCCCGATTCTCGTTGAGGAGGCGCAGAAACTGGCCACCAATGGCCCGGTACAAGGCACCTACTGATTTCATTATTCTGCTGCACGGACCAGATTGACCTTCGCAATCGCACTAAACTACCGTGCCAGAGACAAGGACGTCTGGAAGTTGCGGTCAGGTGGGTGCATGCCTGCTGAGAATTCTGCAGAATGGCTCGCTGCCGCCCGATGTGATCGGGCCATGATCACATCATTTAATCTGGACGTCCTGGCCTATGTCAGTTGACCTACAAGCGCTCTACCCCAAACTGATCCACCTGATGCTGGACACGGTCTTCGTGGTCGACAAGGACAACCAGATTGTATTTGTAAGTGATGCCTGCGAATCACTGCTCGGTTACCGTGCGCAGGAGCTGATCGGCACGCCGATCACCGACTACATACACCCTGACGACCTGACGGTTACCCGCGCCTCCATCGTCCGCGTGATGAACGGCCAGTCTCACGTCGATTTCCGCAACCGCTATGTCCGCAAGGATGGCGGTATCGTGCACATCCTCTGGGCGGCCTTTTGGTCTGAGGAGGTAGGGGCGCGAATCGGTGTCGCACGGGACGTCACAGCCCTGCGGCATGCCGAGGAGGAATTACGCTTCCTGGCACATCATGATCCACTGACCCAACTAACCAACCGCTCGCTCTTCAATGACCGACTGGACTCGGCCCTGCACGCGGCGCACCGCCATCAAAACGCCTTGGCGTTGCTGTTTCTGGACATCAATGACTTCAAGGGGATCAATGATGTCCACGGGCATGCCGTCGGTGATCGGCTGCTCTGCGCGATTGCACGACGACTGCAAGGCTGCGTGCGTGAAACGGACACGGTGGCGCGAATGGGGGGTGACGAGTTCACCGTGCTGTTGACCGATATCCAGTCGCAGGACGACGTTGCCGAGAAGGTAACGCAGATTATCGCGACCTTGGCCGAACCGTTGGGCGCAGAATTGGCCGGGATCAAAATGCCCTCCTGCAGTGTAGGCGTGGCCTTTTACCCCACCGATGGCGAGGATGCCGATACCCTGCTCAGCCATGCTGATGGTGAAATGTACCGGATGAAGAGGCGTCGTTCGGTAACCGGGTGATTGCTCAAACTAAGACCGGGCTCACGCCAGTAGTTCGGTGATCCATCGGGCCTGCCGGGCGATTTCCTCCACCTTCTGCTCGGGCACGGCCTGCCGCGCCTGGGCAAAGTTGCGCAGGATCTGCTGCTTGAGGCGCAGGATACGCTGCCACTTGGCCACGAATGCCGGGCTGCGGGCCTGTAACTGCAGCGGGCCGAAGTACAACTCCTCAGCGGTATAGGTCACAGACTCAGCACGTTCGGCGACGATGATTTCGTAATCGAAGAGGTTTTCCTGCAGCACCTCCTCGCAGAGGATGCGGTAGCCATGCTCCATCAGCCATTGGCGCAATGGTTGCTCACCGCCGTTGGGCTGCAGGATCAGGCGCTCCTGCCCACTCAAGCGCGCCTTGCCGCTGTCGAGGATGTCGCGAATGGTCTCACCGCCCATGCCGCAGAGGCTGATCGCAGTGATCGCGTCTTCAGGCTCGATCGCTGTCAGGCCATTGGCCAGGCGCACGCTGACCCACGGGGTCATGGCGTTCTCGCGCACCGTGCGCTCGGCCGCGTAAAACGGCGTCAACGCCACCTCGCCGGCCACCGCCATGGCGATAACGCCACGGCGCATCAACGCCACCGGCAGGTAGCCATGATCTGAGCCGATATCGGCCAGACGCGCACCTGCTGGTACATGCGCTGCCACGCGTTCCAGGCGCATGGACAATGTCTGTTGGTTCAACTGCAGCCCCTTTTCAGCACAAACGCCCGGCACCTTTGGCCGGATCGGGTCGCGATTCTGTCGGGCAACGCCATACATTTCAAATTTATGCGATCAGGGCCATGGTGCCCCCATACTTGGCACTAGCACAAATGGATAATGGCAACTAGCCACCTTTCGTCGCTCAAGATATATCAACTCAGGGCCGATAGCGTTGAAACGTTCCGATAAAAGACCGAGTGAATTCCACACGCCATGAATAAAAGTCTACGTTTCAGTCACAAAATTCTGATTGTCGCCTCATTGATCGTGATGCTCGCCTTCACCCTGTTCACCCTCTACAACGACTACCTGCAGCGCAATGCCACCCGCCTCAACCTGGAAAACTACCTGGCTGAAATGGGCCAATCGACGTCCACCAATATTCGTAACCTGCTCGAGGGGCGAATCCGTCTGGTGGAAAACCTGGCACAGAACATCGCCCAGCAACCCGCCAATGCCGAGACCCTGATGGGCCAGAGCGCGTTGATCTCAAGCTTTCTCACTGTCTACCTGGGTAAGGTCGATGGCGGCTTCAGTGTCCGTCCGGATGCCAAGATGCCCGACGACTATGACCCGCGCATTCGCCCCTGGTACAAGGACGGCATGAGCGCCAGCGGCGCCGTACTGACTGAACCCTACATCGACCTGACCACCAACAAGATGGTCATTGGCATTCTCAGCAAGGTGTCCAGCAGCATCGGCGTGGTCGGTGGCGACCTGGCCCTGGACGGCCTGGTTGAGATCATCAACTCGCTGAACTTCGGTGGCATGGGCTATGCCTTCCTGGTCAACGATCAGGGCAAGATCCTCGTCCACCCGGACCAGAAGCTGGTGATGAAGTCGCTGTCGGATCTGTTCCCGGCCAACACGCCGAAACTGTCCGCTGAACTGACCGAGGTTCAGGCCGATGGCCAGACCCGGCTGCTGACTTTCGCGCCGATCAAGGGCTTGCCATCGGCCAACTGGTACATCGGCCTATCGGTCGACAAAAACAAAGCCTACGCAATGCTGAGTGAGTTCCGCACCTCGGCGGTGATTGCCACTCTGGTTGCCGTGGCCATCATTATCTGCTTGCTCGGCCTGCTGATTCGCGTGCTGCTGCAACCGCTGCTGACCATGACCCGGGCCATGGAAGACATCGCCGAAGGCGAAGGTGACCTGACCAAGCGCCTGACCATTCACAGCCAGGACGAGTTCGGTGCCCTGGGTAATGCCTTCAACCGTTTCGTCGAACGTATTCACACCTCGATCCGCGAAGTGTCGTCGGCCACCGAACAGGTCAACGAAGTGGCCCTGCGTGTGGTCAGTGCCTCCAACTCATCGATGGTCAACTCCGACGAGCAGTCCAACCGCACCAACAGCGTTGCCGCCGCGATCAACCAACTCGGCGCCGCCGCCCAGGAAATTGCCCATAACGCTGCCCAAGCCTCGCAGCAGGCAAGCTCGGCCCGTCACCTGGCCGAAGAAGGCCAGCAAGTGGTCGATCGCAGCATTGCCGCGATGAACCGCCTGTCGGACCTGATCTGCACCTCCAGCTCACACATCGAGACGCTCAACAGCAAGACCGTGAACATCGGTCAGATCCTCGAAGTGATCACCAGCATCTCTCAACAAACCAACCTGCTGGCCCTCAATGCGGCAATCGAAGCGGCCCGCGCCGGTGAAGCCGGTCGTGGGTTCGCCGTGGTTGCCGATGAAGTGCGCAACCTCGCCCACCGCACCCAGGAATCGGCACAGCAAGTGCAAAACATGATCGAGGAGCTGCAGGTGGGTGCCCGCGAGTCGGTCGACACCATGGGCCAGAGCCAGCGTCACAGCCAGGACAGTGTGGAGATCGCCAACCAGGCCGGCGAGCGCCTGGGCAGCGTAACCCTGCGCATCGGAGAGATCGACGGTATGAACCAGTCGGTGGCCACCGCCACCGAAGAACAGACTGCCGTGGTCGAGGCGATCAACATGGATATCAACGAGATCAACATGCTCAACCAGGAAGGGGTCGAGAACCTGCAATCGACCTTGCGCGCCTGCACCGACCTGGAACAGCAAGCCACGCGCTTGAAACACCTGGTCGGCAGCTTCCGGATCTAACCCGCCGCTGTTGCAATACCTGTCCCTACAACACGCCAGCGTTGTAGGGCGGGATTTGAACTCGACATTCGCCGCGCAGTGGGATGATTACCCAATGTTCATCGATTTTCAGTAGCGATAGGTAATCTGTAGTCTCATCTGTAACCACGCGCGGTTTTCAAAGGGCCTTGCGCCTACGCTCAGTATTTGATGTCCCGAGCGGTGCGGCGCGTGTCCTGCTTGGTACTGCGTTTGTCCTGACGACACCCGGCATTACTCTTTTCATTGTCCTTGCGGCAGTCATACTTGGTTTCGCGTGCGGTGGAGCGTCCTTCCTGGCGGGTATCGCGTGCTTCGCGGCGTTGTTCCCCCTGCTCGGTGGCATGCGCCGGCAGCAGCACCCCTTGCACGCCAGCACAGATGAGCAGTGCCGCCAGGGCTTTGACGTAGTGTTTACTAATCATGATCTTCCTCCAGCTCGAAGTCGCTCGGTTGTTTTGCTGACAATCTACAAAACGCCCCGTGGCGCCTGAACATCAACGATAGATCGGTGCAAGACGCCCGGCAATGGCTGCAATGATGGACGGCGGCACAACCGTCCAGCAGCGTGCGGTGCTTGCCCTCGACAGCTAATGCCGCGATGCCTTGGCACCGACTAAGCTTTTCGATGACACCTGCCTGCCAGGGAGCAATCCATGAGCGCCGCGTCGCTGTCCGAACTAGATGCCGCACTGCCCGGCCTGACCCGCAAGATCCGCGTGCTCGACGCCCTGTCCTGGCCCAACGGCATCGAGGAGGTTTTCCTGGAACAGTGGCGCCATGGACGAGCGCAACTGCCCGACGTGGCATTGTGCGCGCATGATCACGCTGCCGCCATTGCGGCCCTCGAAGCCTTTGCTGGTCGGTGCGACGAGGGCCATCCGGCCGGCAACTACCTGGCCATGACCGCCCGCAGCTATGCCACCGCCGCGCGCATGCTCGGCGCCATCGGCACCCCCGCGTTTACCCACTATTCGTCAGCGTTGTACCGGCGTCCGGATTTCGAATACCCAAGGCTGAACTTGAACATGCTCGACGCCGCCCGTTTCTTCCTCGATACCACCGACGCGCTCCTGGGTGGCACGCAGATTCCACCGACCCAGGCCGACATTCCGGCCGCCGCCTTCGCCGCCTGGATGCAACCGGAACTGGACCAGTTCTTCGGCCCAGGCCAGATCACGGTCATGCTCGATTCGACCCTGGCCGCCAAAGCCATCGCCGGCTCCAGCCGGATCCGCTTGCGCGCCAGCGCGCTGTTCTCGGAGCTGGACAAGAATCAGCTGTTGCAACACGAAGCTTTCGTGCATGTCGCTACGGCACAAAACGGCGCACATCAAGCCAACCTCAAAAGCCTGGGCCTGGGGGCACCACGCACCACGCAAACCCAGGAAGGCATCGCCACCCTGGCCGAACTGTTCACCGGCAGCATGGACATCAATCGCTTACGGCGCCTCGCCCTGCGCGTGCTCGCCGTTCAGCAAGCGCTGGACGGCGCCGATTTCATCCAGGTGTTCGAAGGTTTTCTGGCGGGGGGCCAGTCGCAGGAGGAATCCTTCCGCTCCACGCAACGGATATTTCGCGGCACCAACCTGCGTGGTGGCTCGGCCTTTACCAAGGATGCCGCCTACCTGACAGGCTTGCTCGGCGTGCATACCCTCCTGCGCATCGCCATCCGCGACAACCGCCCGGACCTGGTCGGTCATTTGTTTGCCGGGCGCCTCAACTTGGGCGATACCGTGCGCCTGGCACCACTGTTCGAATCCGGCTGGCTGCAGGGACCGCTATATATCCCGCACTGGGCTTGCGATTTGCGTCGGCTTGCAGCCAACCTGGCGTTCTCTGCTTTCATCTCGCGGATCAAACTGGATGTGCTCGATCTGGAGGTATTCATGGCCTTTGCCGATGAACATGAAGCGGATGCCAGTGCGCGGTAATCAAGGGCTCATTGTGTTGACCTGCGCCGCGCCCAGGTTAATCCCTGCAATCAGTAGAACCACTTGCCGTGAATGCAGTCATACAGGGCGGCGCTGAGCGCCGAGAGCGCCTGATCGTGCCTATGGGGCAGGCAACTGGTCGAGTACCAACAGTTGTTTTGAGCCTTCGAATAATGCTTTCAAAGGGATTGTGAACATGAAAAAAATCATTTCTGTGGTGGTCGTAGCGACTTTATTTGCCATGGGCACAGCAACCGCTCAAGAACCCGCGGCGTCTGGAGCGTTGAACGAATGCTACGAAAGCACTGGCGATCAGCCCCGCACAGCGTTGCAGCCTTGCCTTGAACGTAAAGCTGACGAAGCCACCTCACAAATGACGACCGCCTACAACAAACTGCAAGCGCAGACCAAGGAGATAGATTCGAGCGCGACGGCCCAAGCCCTTGCCTCGTTGCGCGCTTCGCAGGAGGCGTTCGAGGCGTTCAAGGATGCACAGTGCCAATGGCAAGCTGACGCGGCAATGGGTGGCTCGGGTGCGGGAGATTTTTCAAGTGCCTGCAAAGTGGATTTGATCCGCTGGAGAGCCCAGCAACTGTCCGATTGAATGCATTAGCCTTGCCAGCGATACAAACACCGCAAACCGTGCGTCGATAGGATCGTCGGCAAGGTCGACGCCCACAGGCCACCGTTAACCTTTAAGCGCCGCTTCGATCGCCGCAATGTCGATCTTCCTCATCGTCATCATCGCCTCGAACGCGCGTTTGGCAGCGGCATGGTCGGGGCTGGTGATGGCAGCGATCAGCACCCGTGGCGAGATCTGCCAGGAAAGCCCCCATTTGTCCTTGCACCACCCGCAGGCACTTTCTTCGCCGCCGTTGCTGACAATGGCGTTCCACAAGCGGTCGGTTTCAGCCTGGTCGTCGGTGATGATCTGGAAGGAGAAGGCTTCGCTGTGTTTGAACATGGGGCCACCGTTCAGTCCCACGCAAGGGGTGCCCATCACCGTGAAATCGACCGTCAGGACATCGCCCTCCTTGCCCGAGGGAAAGTCACCAGGCGCACGATGCACGGCGTTCACAGCGCTATCGGGGAAAGTCTTGGCATAGAAGGTGGCGGCTTCTTCTGCGCTGCCGTCGTACCACAGGCAAAGGGTAGGTTTGCTGGTCATGGGCTTGCTCCAGATTGAGGGTCGGCCCTACAGTCTAGTCGCCCTTTTCCGAGAGGAAGCTGACCAACTGACGACCGTGGCTGCTCAGCGACTCCCAGCCCTTGATACATAGGCGCAGCTCCAGGGTGGCCCAACTTTCTTCCAGCAGAATCATGCGCACCGGCAGTTCCTGCTCCATGCGCAGTGCGGTGGTCTGCGGCAGCATGGCGATGCCGGCGCGCTGCGCGACCAGTTGCGCGATGGCCTCGAAACTGGGCGCACGCACGCGGATCTGCAAGGGTATGGCCAGCTTTCTGGCGCGCTCTTCGACAAAGCGCTGCATGGCCCGCTCAGGCGGCATGCCGATGAACGGGTAACCCAGGGCATCACGCAACGGGGTGTGTTCACGCGCGGCCAAAGGGTGTTCGCTCGGCACCAGCATCACCAGTCGCTCATTGCGAAACGGCAACGACAGCACACCATCGCTGATCACGCTGCCGTCATACACGCCGATCTCACATTCACCGGTGAGCACCGCTCGCATGACGTCGGTACTGCGGTATTCGGTCAATTGCAGGTCGACTTGCGGGTAGTCGGCCAAAAAGGTGCCGAGCACCGCCGGCAACAAGGTGCTGGTGGTCACGGTGGTGGCGGCCAGACGCAAGGTGATGCGGCGTTGGCCAGCAAGCTCCTTGAGGGTGTTTTCAAGCATTTGCGCTTCGCCAAGCACACTGCGCGCGGCTTCCAGCACCAGGCGCCCGGAAGGCGTGAGCTGCATGCCATCGGCCTTGCGCGTGAACACGGCAATACCGCAGCGTTCCTCGAACAGGCGCAAGCGAGTGCTGGCCGCCGAAACAGCAACCGGGATGCTGGCGGCAGCCTTGCTCAAGCTGCCGGCGGCAGCAATGGCGGTCAGCAAACGTAGATCGGCGAGATCGAAATGCACAGGGCTTCTCTTTTGGCGAAGGCTTGATTCGGAAAAATGCGATTCTGCCGGACTTGCCTTCACTTTAGAATAACCCCGAACTCTTCCTTGGTTGGGCCGCTGATGAACAATGTGCGTGGGTTGTACCAACGTTGCCTGCAGAACGGCAGCCTGTTTGCGGTGCTGTCTGCCCTGGGGTTCAGCCTCAAGGCGATTTTCGTCAAGCTGTCTTACGCCACCAGTTCAGTCGATGCAATCACCCTGTTGGCGATGCGCATGGGCCTGGCGCTGCCGTTGTTTGCCTGGCTGGTATGGGCCAGCCGCGGCCCGAGCAATGCACGGCTGGGCCTGGGCGATGGCGTGCGGGTGATGTTGCTGGGCTTATTCGGTTACTACCTGGCGAGCCTGTTCGATTTCTACGGGCTGCAATACATCAGCGCCGGGCTTGAGCGGCTGATTCTGTTCACCTACCCGACCCTGGTGCTGGTATTCCAGGCCATTGCCCTGCGCGAGCGCCCTACCCTGCGCACCCTGGCGGCGATGGGCTTGTGCTACCTGGGCCTGGGCATCGCCTTCGTGCATGACGTCAGCGTCGCGGGTATGGGTGGGCACGTGATAGTGGGCGCAGCATGGGTGTTCGCCAGTGCGGTGACCTATGCGCTGTATTACTCCGGCACCGGCATCATGCTCAAACGCATGAGCTCCATGCGCCTGGCCGGGCTGGCCGGTGGTGCTTCGTCACTGATGGTGTTGGCCCACTACCTGGTAGCAGCAGACACCTCGCTGCTGTTGCAACTGCCTGCTGCGGTGTGGGTGTATGCAACGTTGATGGCCGTAGTCTCGACGGTGCTGCCGATCTATTGGGTGGCCTTGGCGATTCAGCGCATGGGCGCCACCCATACGGCGGCGGTCGGCAACCTGGGGCCGGTGCTGACCGTGCTGGCGTCATGGGCGGTGCTCAGTGAGGAAGTGTCGCTGTACCAGATTGCTGGGCTGGCCTTGGTGCTGTTCGGGGTCTCGCGGTTGAAACCGGTGCGGGCCAAGGCCGTTGTGCAGACGTCGGAGGCAGTAAGTGCAGTGCCGCAAAAAATGCCGGTCAACTAGACTTCAAGGCTCTGGTACTGAACATGCTTCAAGGCAGCCGTCACCCAACAGTAACTACTTCCATTGACTTGAACTGAGTACGCACCACCATGTGTAAATCATGTGATTCAACTTCCACGTCAAACCCCACGGACCGTCGTCGATTTCTTAAGTTTGCCGGACTTGGAGCAAGTGCCCTGCTACTGGCCAGCGCGTTGCCGGAAAGGATTGTCCAGGCGGCGGAGAAATCATCTGCGCCGCCCAAACCCCAAAATACAATCAACCCCGACCAGGCGTTGCAACGCTTGCTCGAAGGTAATGAACGCTATGTCAACGGCAATTCCGATACGCATGACTTCAAGGACGAGCGCGAAGCCTTGGTTTCTGGTCAGAACCCATTCGTGGCGGTACTGAGTTGCTCCGACTCACGGATCGCCCCTGAATACGCGTTTGACACTGCGCGCGGTGACCTTTTTGCCATACGTGTGGCGGGCAATTTCGTTACCGACGAAGGTTTGGCCAGCCTTGAATATGCCGTCGCCGTGCTGGGCGCGCCGCTGATTCTGGTGCTTGGGCACGAGAGCTGCGGCGCCATCGAGGCCGGGATCAAAGCGGTGAAAGAGCAAACCGTGTTCCCCGGGCAAATTCCGAAACTGACTGAAGCGCTCAAGCCTGCTATTGAGAAGGTCCTCAAACAAAGCGGCAACCTGATGGAAAATGCCACCGCACAAAACGTCACAGACTCGGTCCAGCGTCTGAAAAACGCCACGCCACTGCTTACGGATGCAGTGAGCAAGGGCAGATTGAAAATAGTCGGCGGGGTCTATCGTCTTGGTACCGGTAAAGTCGAGCTGATTGCCTAGCGGCAAACAACAAAAAGCACCTCAGGGTGCTTTTTTGTTCACGCGGGTATCTGGGGGTAATTGCTTTTAAAGGTCTGAAAAGCTGTAGGGCTGAAGTTCGGTGATCTGAGACAGTAAAATCAGATGTTCCACTGCTTTCACTTTCTCCAGATGCTCAAGGGTGTCAGGACCGCCAAACATCAGGGCTGGTACAAAGCCGTACATTTCGTCATGGCGCAAGGTACCCAGCTTTTTTTTCGCCGGTCCGAACAGATCGCCGTAATCGTTAGTATCCACTTCCATGGATAGTAGGAAGGAGCTGATTCCCTTATCCACTTGGTTTCCAGTAAATATAGATGTGTGTGTTGCATAGCGGGAAAGGTGGCTTGTGATATCAAGGGAGGCCCCTGTTTTCTCGCCCCAAAAGTACAAGTCGCCAAAAGCACTACGGGCAATCAGATGGTAGGTATCACGCTTTTCAAGAGCGGTCCCTTCAAGCCACGAAGCCACCACCCCTTCATACTCTTGTGGATTCACTAACCAAAAAATTCCTTCACCGTAACCGCACCAACCGTGCTCCACCCAATACTCAAGCAACTGATTAGGTAATTTCCCTCTATAACGCTCTATACTTGACGGTGGCACTTCCTGTCGTTCAGTTGGACCACCAAAATTCTCCAAAAAAATGGAAAAAAACTCATCCATGACTTTTCCCTTCGGACGTTTAAAAATCAGAAAAGCTGTAAGGCTCAAGTTCAGAAACCTGAGACAGCAGGATCAGATGCTCCACTGCCTTCACTTTCTCCAGATGCTCAAGGGTGTCAGGACCGCCAAACATCAGGGCCGGAACAAAGCCGTACATCTCATCGTGATGCAGGACACCTAGTTTTTTCTTTGCCGGTTTAAACAGATCACCATAATCGTTGCATTCGACCTCCGTGGACAATAAAAAGTTCTGTAACCTCTTATCCATTTGATCCTTTGGAAGTTTAGACATGAATGTTGTAGAACGCGAGGCGACACTGGTTATCTTAAGAGACCCTCCTGTTTCCTCCCCCCAAAAATACAGATCACCGAAGGCGCTTCGAGCAATAAGGTGGTAGGCGTCAAAAATTTCAAACTTCGTCCCATCAAGCCAAGATGCGACTACCCCTTCATACTCTTGCGGATTTACTATCCAAAAAATTCCATCACCATAACCACACCAGCCATGCTCAGCCCAGTATTCCAGCAAAAGATTAGGCAGCTTCCCTCTATAGCGTTCAATACTTGAAACAGGCACTTCCTGCCGACCAACTGGCTCGCCGAATTTCTCTATAAACCTAGCAAATACCTTGTCCATCGAACGCCTCTCTGCCCCCTCAACGCCCTAACTAAAGGTCCGAAAGACTGTAGGGTTTAAGCTCGGCGAGCTGAGCCAGCAGAATTAGATGCTCCACTGCCTTCACTTTCTCTAGATGTTCAAGGGTGTCGGGACCGCCAAACATCAGAGCTGGTACAAAACCATACATTTCATCGTGACGCAAGGCGCCTAATTTTTTCTTCGCGGGCTTAAACAAATCATCAAAATCATTATATTCAACTTCCGCGGACAATAAAAAGCTTCGCAAATCCTTATCCATTTGCTCTCTTGAAAGTAAAGGCTCGTGTACTGTATAGCGGGAAAGACAACTCGTTATATCAAGAGAGGCTCCCGTACGTTCGCCCCATAGGTACAAGTCACCGAAGGCGCTACGGGCAATCAAGTGGTAAGTGTCTAGCGACTCAAATTTTGTCCCCTTTAGCCATAAAGCCACTACCCCTTCGTATTCTTGGGGATTCACGATCCAAAAGATCCCCTCTCCGTAACCGCACCAGCCATGTTCAGCCCAGTACTCCAACAACTGATCTGGCAGCTTACCTCTATACCGTTCAATACTTGACACTGGCACTTCTTGCCGACCAACGAGCCCGCCAAATTTGTCTATAAATCTTGCAAACACTCTATCCACTGTAAGACCTCTATCTTAGTTAGCATTTATGCAGCTTTACATTGAGAAAAGTTGAACCCCGTATTGAATCAGGTATATTCTCAGCAGCTGCCCTCAGGTTTTTTATTTTCGCTCCCCACTGAGGACCGATACTAGAATTAACTTGTCGATCGCCAAAGTCAGCAATCATATCCTTGCCACCAGCACTCAAATCGGGATTATGCAGTCCTGCAAGATTTGACATCGTTTTCTTGGCTTTGTTTATGGCAGCTTTTTCAGCATCGAGTTCGTCCATGGTCCGCGACAACTCTTTTTGAAAACGTCTTTGCAAGCTGGCTTGTAATTTTTTCCTAGCTCGCCTGGCAGCAGCTTGGCTACGCTTCACCGGATTAGCAATATTCTCCAAATATTCCTCAACCGTCAGCCGATTCAACCCGTCCTCCTGTCCCTGCAACTGCCGCTCGAACTCTCCAATTTTAGACGCCTGGCATCTTATCTGCTTTGAAGCATTCGACCTCATGCCGCGCCATGGTGTTTGGCTTTGATTTGCCAGGCTCTTTGCCTTTGCCACCTGGACGCTGCGGCAATGGCGCTGGCTCCTGCGGGCCAAAGGCACCTCTGCGGGGTTCGGCCGTTTGCAGGTCCGGGCGCTTTTTCAGCGCCTCTTCATGCTTGAGCATCCATTCGCCCAAACGCGCGCCGTTGGGGCTAGCGCGCATTTCCTGGGCGAGGACGTTGGCGTTGCCTCTGCCCCGAGTAATGTAAGCAACGATGGCTCCCAGCAACAGGACCACCACCTCCACATGCCCCAAGGCGATGTGATGGGCCGCCCTGCCCTGTGCGTACGGGTCGTCCTGACTGAATGCGTTTAACCCTTCCTCACCCTGTGGGCCTTGCCAGGCGGTGGTGATGCCTGTCAGGTAGTATTCGCCGATGCGCGGCAAGCCTTCGACAAAAAACTCAGCGATGGACGTCAGGCCAAGCATGCCCAATATCCAGGTGCTGACTTGCACGCCCATTAGCGCGCCAGCCGCACCAAAGGGTACGGCACCCACCCCGCCAGCAAGTGCGCCGACACCGGCGCCGATGGCGCCGCCGGTCAGGGCGCTGCCCGCCACGATCATGGCCATTTGCCTGACCACGCCGAGCAACTCGTCGAGGATGCTGGTGATGTCGAGGTCAGCGAAACGCTGGCGCAACAAGCCGCCCGCTTCCCACTCGCCTCGCGTTAACGCCGACCTGACACTGCTGACCCGGCGCAGTTAAAGCGAGAGCGACGGCACGCGCTCGTTAAGCGGGGTGAGAAAAAGGGTGCCTCCCTGGTATCCCATCTCATGGCTGATGCGGCTTTCTATCTCGTGCCATGAGGGCACGTTGCGCCATAAAAACATAGCGTGTCTCCCTGACAATTCGCCCGAATAACTTGGGCAGCACCGCACGCTCCTGTGCGGCTTGATACACTCCGGAAACATACAAGCTAACCAGTGGGCAAATTTCCTTGGTCCCTGGCCCGGTTTTTATAAGCGCATGTTTCCCATAAACATGCAGCTTGTATTCACATTCAGACCGCGCTGTTTAACGCGCAGGAATCGTCTGCTCCATCCTGCATCGATATAAACAAAAAAAGCACCCTAAGGTGCTTTTCTGTTTATCGCCATGAACAAAACTAAGCGGTGAACTTAGCCCGCGCCGCGTGCAGTTTTTTGTAGCTATCAACAAGTCGCAGGTGCCTGTCGAGCCCTTCGAGCTTCATGCTGGTAGGCGTCAAGCCGTAGAAGCGCACGCTGCCATCCACCGAGCCGATCACTGCATCCATCCGCGGGTTGCCGAACATGCGGCGGAAATTGACCTCGTAATCGGTCAGTTCCAGTTCATCGTCCAACTGCACTTCCAGAACCACGTTCAAGGCCTGGTAAAACAGTCCGCGCTCAACGGTGTTGTCGTTGAACTGGAGGAAGGTTTCGACCAGCTCCTTGGCTGGGTCAAATTGCTGCAAGGCTACGTAAATCAGCAGCTTCAACTCCAGAATCGTCAGCTGACCCCAGGCGGTATTGTCGTCGAACTCGATACCGATCAAGGTTTTGATGTCGGTGTAATCATCCAGTTCGCTCTCTTCCAGACGCGCAACCAGCGCTTGCAGTTCGTTATCGTCCAAGCGATGCAGGTTGAGGATATCGGCGCGGAAGAACAGTGCCTTGTTGGTGTTGTCCCAGATCAGGTCGTCAACCGGATAGATCTCCGAATAATCCGGCACCAGAATACGGCAGGCGGTTGCCCCCAGATGCTCATACACTGCCATGTACACTTCTTTGCCCATGTCCTGGAGGATGCCGAACAAGGTCGCGGCTTCTTCGGCGTTGGAGTTTTCACCCTGGCCAGAGAAGTCCCACTCAACAAATTCAAAATCCGCTTTGGCACTGAAGAAGCGCCACGACACCACACCGCTAGAGTCGATAAAGTGTTCAACGAAGTTGTTCGGCTCGGTCAGCGCATGGCTTTCAAAGGTCGGCTGAGGCAAGTCGTTCAGGCCTTCGAAACTGCGACCCTGAAGCAATTCGGTAAGGCTGCGCTCCAGCGCCACTTCGAAGCTTGGGTGCGCGCCGAACGAGGCAAACACACCGCCGGTGCGCGGGTTCATCAAGGTGACGCACATCACCGGGAATTCACCGCCCAGCGACGCATCCTTGACCAGCACCGGGAAGCCTTGGGCTTCCAAGCCCTGGATACCGGCAAGAATGCCGGGGTATTTCGCCAGCACTTCCTGCGGCACATCCGGCAACGCGAGTTCACCTTCGAGAATTTCGCGTTTGACCGCACGCTCGAAGATTTCCGAAAGGCACTGCACCTGTGCTTCGGCGAGCGTATTACCGGCGCTCATGCCGTTGCTCAGGTAGAGGTTCTCGATCAGGTTGGAGGGGAAATACACCACCTCGCCGTCCGACTGGCGCACATAGGGCAGCGAACAGATGCCGCGCTCTTCGTTGCCGGAGTTGGTGTCGTACAGGTGCGAGCCGCGCAGCTCACCATCGGGGTTGTAGATCTGCAGGCAGTACTCATCGAGGATTTCCGCTGGCAGCGCATCTTTACGGCCAGGCTGGAACCAGCGCTCGTTGGGGTAATGCACAAACGCCGCGTTGGCGAGTTCTTCGCCCCAGAACTGATCGTTGTAGAAGAAGTTGCAGTTCAGGCGCTCGATAAACTCGCCCAACGCCGAGGCCAGCGCAGCTTCTTTGGTCGCGCCCTTGCCATTGGTGAAGCACATCGGCGAATGCGCATCGCGGATGTGCAGCGACCACACATTAGGGACGATATTGCGCCACGAGGCGATTTCAATCTTCATGCCCAGGCCGGCGAGAATGGCCGACATGTTGGCGATGGTTTGCTCCAGCGGCAGGTCCTTGCCGGCCACGTAGGTGCTCGCTTGCGCAGCCGAATCGAGCATCAGCAGTGCCTGGGCATCGGCATCGAGGTTTTCGACCTCCTCAATGACAAACTCTGGCCCGGTTTGCACCACCTTTTTCACTGTGCAACGGTCGATGGAGCGCAAAATGCCCTGACGGTCCTTATCGGAGATATCCGCCGGCAATTCGACCTGAATCTTGAAAATCTGCTTGTAGCGGTTTTCCGGATCGACAATGTTGTTTTGCGACAGACGAATATTGTCGGTGGGGATATTGCGTGTTTCGCAATACAACTTCACAAAGTAAGCCGCACACAACGCCGACGAAGCCAGAAAGTAATCGAACGGCCCCGGTGCCGAACCATCGCCTTTGTAGCGGATAGGCTGATCGGCAATTACCGTAAAGTCATCGAACTTGGCTTCAAGTCGAAGGTTGTCGAGAAAGTTAACCTTGATTTCCATGCGGAATTACCATAGCGAGCAAAACAAATTGGCCGCCATTATCCGGGTTTTTCCACCGCACGTCTTGTGCCTGGCAAGGTGATTCCTTCCACGCTTGCCCTTGGGTGTGTGCGAATGCCCCGTCAGAACCGGTACTTGGCCGTCAGCATGTAGCTACGCGGGTTGCCATAGGTATCGGTGGACCCCCACTTCACGTCCGAGCCAATCGCCGAATAATAGACACGGTCAAAGACATTGTTGGCGTTGAGTTGCAGGTCCAGGTGCTTGTTTACCTCATAGCCGGCCATCAGGTCGGTGACGGCGTAGCTGCCTTGTTCAATGCGATAGCTGCCGCCAGTGACAGGCACGTCGTTGTACATGCGGCTCTGCCAGTAGACGTTGCCACCGATGCGCAGTTTTTCCAGCGGGCCCTGGAAGCGGTAGACGGTGGAAAGCTTGAACAGATCCTCCGGCTTGTCCGAGTCGAGGGGTTGGTGCTCGTTGGCCGGGTCTTGATCCTTGATATATCGGGTACGGGTGTAAGTGTACCCGGCGCCCACTTGCCAGTTCTCGGTCAAGGCTCCTTGCAGTTCCAGATCAATGCCTTGGCTACGGACCTTGCCGGAGGCGTCGTAGCAGTCGAGTTTCGGACAGCCTACCGGGTCATCCACTTGCACGGCACGGTTCAATTGGTCGATCTGGAACACTGCCAGGCTAGCGTTCAACGCACCGTCGAAGTACTCACCCTTGATACCTATTTCGTAGTTTTCGCCCACGATTGGTTCAAGTAGTTTGCCCGAGATATCTTTGGCGGTTTGCGGGGTGAAGATGTCGGTATAGCTGGCGTACACCGAGTAGGTCTCGTTGAGGTCGTAAATCACGCCAGCGTAACGGGTAACGTTGCGGGTGACCTTGTAATCGCCCTCGCCGGTCTGGTTGTCATAGTCGTACCAGTCCAGGCGACCGCCGAGAATCAGCGTCAGTGGATCGGCCAGGCTCAAGCGGGTGGTCAGGTAAACGCCGTTCTGGGTGGTGACTTCATGGTCGTCAGTGGTACGGGTGAAATCCGGCTTTGGCGCATTGATCGGCAGGCTGAAAACATAAGGGCTGTAGTTATGCGTGGTCATGTCGTATTCGCGGCTGCTGGCGCCGACCACGACTTCATGAGTACGACCAAACGCCTGAACCGGACCATTGGCAAATACATCGTAGGCCGTCTGGACTTCGTCGTAGCGCGCCTGCCAGGCGGTGTTCGCCAGTGGGCCGTCATAGCGCGAAAGGTAAGTGCCGGAGAACAAAGCCTTCTGCGTGGCCTGGGAGGCAGCCATCTGCAATTGCCAGTCGTTGGCAAAACGGTGTTTCACCTCGCCGAACACCGTGTTGATGTCTTGCTTCTTGTCTTCCCAATCGGTACCTGGGTAGGTGGAGCGTGGCAGGTCCAGGTGGTGACCATCCGTACCGATAGGCAGACCGCCCCAGAAGAAGTTGGTCCGGTCTTCCTGACGGGAGAAACCCAAGGTTGCCGTGGTGTCCTCGCTCAGGTCAGCCTCTCCCACCGCGTAGAACAGACCATGGTTGCTGTTTTCCTCATCACGAAAAGTGTCGGCGTCACGGTAGGAGCCTACTACCCGTCCACGCAGGGTCCCACTGTCGTTGAGCGCGCTTGAGGCATCGAACTCACCACGATTGTCATCCCAACTGCCGGTCGCACCGGTGACGGTCACTTGTTGGTCGGCGGTAGGGCGTTTGCGCACCATGTTGATGGCAGCCGAAGGGTTGCCGCTGCCGGTGACCAGGCCGGTGGCGCCGCGGATCACTTCGACGCGGTCGAACATCGCCAGGTTAGGCTGCACACCTACGCTCCACCCCTGGTAAGAACTTGGCAGGCCGTCGTACATGATGTTGTCGATATCGAAACCGCGGGCGCTGTAAGTCTGGCGCCCTGGCCCGCTGGACTGGTTGAGAAACAGGCCTGGAGTGGCCTTGACCACATCGTTGACGCTGGTCATGGCCTGGTCGTCCATGCGTTGGCGGGTGATCACGGTCACCGCCTGCGGGGTTTCGCGCATGCTCAGTGGCAGCTTGGTCGCGGTTTTCATCTCGCCTGTGGTGTAGGAACCTGTGCCCTCAGTAGTCTCACCCAACCTGGTGGAGTTGATGCTCAGGGCATCCAGGAGCATTGTCTGCCCAGTGTCGGTTTGCACCTCAGCGGTTTCATCAGAGGCAGCGAGCGTAGCCGGTTCCTGTGCAACAGCGAAGGACGAAACGATTGCCAACGAGACAGCGACAGCGAGGGCACGGGGACAAAAAGGGTGCACGCAGAACTCTCCTTACATTTGCAGGGACATAGGTGGTGAATGGGGGCTGCGAGGTGTCTCAGAGGCAGGCGCGACGGGGTAGGTCTTGCTGCGGTTGAAACGGCTAATGCCGGGGGAAGGCCTCGCCAATACGACTACTTTTGATAATCGTTCGTATTATCATGTCAGAATATATCGCAAAGAAAAAGCCGCCGTAGCCAAATTGCTTAACGAATTTTTCACAACTGAGGGAGCCTCGGTACCGGCGACGAGCTGGCAAGCTCATGCCCTTCCTCACCTTTCGGGAGAAGTTCCACCTGGACGTGTCTATCAAGGCTGTGCCGCTGCCCAAGCACGAGGTTGCGAGCGACTGCAGCGCAGTCGCAACTCAGGTACCTCAATTAACCTGACGAATCAAAGTGGCCAGGCTTTGCGACCGCTTCACGCCCGATCGCAGCCTTACGGCAGTGGCTCTCAGACCAACTCCGGCAAACTATAGCGCTCGGCAAAGTACTGCCGAAAAAACTCCACCGCCACGCGCACCTTGGCCGAACTGGCCAATGGCGAGGTGTACACCGCCCAGATATCCGCTGGCTGGTGATAGTCCACCAACACCTGGACCAAGCGCCCGTCCGCCAGGCTGTCGTGCACATCCCACCAGGAGCGTAGCAAGATCCCACGCCCATCCAGGCACCACTGGTGCGCCACTTCACCATGGTTGCTCGACAAGCCACCAGTCACCCGCACGCTCTCTTCGCCATTGGGCCCTTCCAGTTGCCAGATGCCAAAAGGATGGTCACGTTCCTTGATCACCAGGCAATCGTGGCTGGCCAATTCCGCCAACACTTTCGGTGTGCCACGCCGGGCCAGGTAAGCGGGCGAGGCGCAGAGCACCCGGCGGTTCCTGGCCAGGGGTTTGGCAATCAGGTTAGGGGCAATCGCGTTGCCCACGCGGATGTCGAGGTCGACGCCCTCTTCAATCAGGTCAACCAACCGGTCATGCACGTCCAGGCGAATATCCAGGCGCGGATAGCGTTCAGCCAATTCCGACAATGCCGGCGCCACGAAACGCCGGCCCAGGCCGAGGCTGCTGGCAATGCGCAACTGCCCCACCGGCTCGCGGTGCTGAGCACTGATGTCGTCGCCCATGCGCTGCACCGCATCGAAGATCTGTTGCGCCCACTGGTACACCCGCTCGCCCTCCTCGCTCACCGTCACCCGCCGGGTGGTGCGGTGCAGCAGGCGCACTTCAAGGGTTTGTTCGAGCACACGGATGCGTTTGCTGATGAACGCCGCCGACATCCCCAGCTCATCGGCCACCGCCGCAAAGCTGGCGCGTTTGGCCACCTGGAGAAAGATATTGAGGTCGTCGAGGCTCGGAAGATTATTCACGTTTCGTGTTCTAAGAATCTATGAATGGCGAGATTATCTCTGAATAAAGCCCTTATAGCATGGTCCGCACCTGTTCCCTAGACATCGAGTGCGCCCCCATGAGCAAGACTTTCAGAATCGCCGCTATCCCTGGTGACGGCATTGGCATCGAAGTGCTTCCCGAAGGTATCCGCGTGGTCGAGGCCGCTGCCCGCAAGCACGGCCTGGACATCAGCTTCGAATTCTTCGAATGGGCCAGCTGCGATTACTACCTGGCCCACGGCAAGATGATGCCCGACGACTGGTTCGAACAACTCAAGGACTTTGACGCCCTGTACTTCGGTGCCGTCGGCTGGCCAGACAAGGTCCCGGACCACATTTCGCTGTGGGGCTCGCTGCTCAAATTCCGTCGTGACTTCGACCAGTACGTCAACATCCGCCCGGTACGCCTGTTCCCTGGTGTGCCCTGCCCGCTGGCCGGTCGTGAGCCAGGTGATATCGACTTCGTGGTGATCCGCGAGAACACCGAAGGCGAATACTCCTCGCTGGGCGGGCGTATGTTCGAAGGCACGGAGAATGAATTCGTGTTGCAGGAGTCGGTGTTCACCCGCCGCGGGGTCGACCGTATCCTCAAGTATGCCTTCGAAGTGGCCCAGACCCGCGAACGCAAGCACGTCACCTCGGCCACCAAGTCCAATGGCATGGCCGTGAGCATGCCCTACTGGGACGAACGCACCGCCGCCATGGCCGCCAACTATCCAGAAATCAGCTGGGACAAGCAGCACATTGATATCCTCTGCGCCCGCTTCGTGCTGCAGCCCGATCGCTTCGATGTGGTGGTGGCGTCGAACCTGTTCGGTGACATCCTTTCCGACCTCGGCCCAGCCTGCGCCGGCACCATCGGCATCGCGCCATCGGCCAACCTCAACCCTGAGCGCAAGTTCCCGTCGCTGTTCGAACCGGTACACGGCTCGGCCCCGGACATCTTCGGCAAGAACATCGCCAACCCGATTGCGATGATCTGGTCCGGCGCGCTGATGCTCGAGTTCCTCGGCAACGACGGTGCCGACCCGCGCTACCGCGCCGCCCACGACGACATCCTCAAGGCCATCGAACAGGTGATAGCCGCCGGTGACACGACCCGCGACATGGGCGGACAGAAGTCGACTCAAGACGTCGGCAAGGCCATCACTGCCTTGATCGAAGCCTAAATAGTTGGGGCCGATTATCAGAATTGTCTGACAAACCGGCCCCTTCCCTCTTGCGAGCGGCGTAGATTGAATGCAGAATCCGTTAACCAAAAGATTCACGTTAACCTTTAGTTAACAACCAAGGAAGGAGCAAGACCGCAGCACCCCGGATTGCCTGCCGGGTATAGATAAGTACGCCAACGTCCAGGAGACGATGATGTCGCACAAGAATAAAAAGATAGATGTGTTCCTGATTACCGTGAGTTTGATTGCCGTGCTGCTCACTGTAATAGGGCTTGCGGCCTTCCCGGTCGAGGCCGGTAACGCGGCTAACCAGTTGTTCGAATTGTCCACCCGCACCTTCGGCACCAGTGTCCAGGTGCTGGTGTTCGGTAGCTCCCTGGCCGTGCTGTACCTGGCCTTCAGCAAATACGGCAACATCCGCCTGGGCAGTGGCAAACCTGAATACGCCACCGCTACCTGGGTGTTCATGTTCATCTGCGCCGGCATGGGGTCCTCGACCCTGTACTGGGGCGTCATGGAGTGGGCCTACTACTACCAGACCCCAGGCCTGAATATCGCCGCCGCTACCCCCAAAGCCCTCGAGTACAGCATCAGCTACTCGTTCTTCCATTGGGGCGTCAGCGCCTGGTCGATCTATGCCCTGGCGTCGCTGGCCATGGCCTATCACTTCCACGTGCGCAAAAAGAGCGGCCTGAACCTGGCCTCGATTGTCGAAGCCGTGACCGGCTTCAAGGCTACCGGGCCGGTAGGTCGTAGTGTCGACCTGATCTTCCTGTTGACCATGATGGGCGCCTTGACCGTGTCGCTGGCCCTCACCGCCTCGACCCTGACCCGCGGCCTGCATGACCTGGCCGGCACCCCAGACACCTTCGCCGTGCAATTGATGGTGATTGGTGGCGTAGCGGTGATGTTCTCACTCAGCTCCTACATCGGTATCGACGGTGGCCTGCAGCGTCTGAGCAAGATGGTCTGCATCGGCGCCCTGGTGTTTGCGCTGGTGGTGCTGCTGGTCGGTCCGACCCAGTTCACCATCAACAACACCGCCAACTCGATTGGCCTGATGATCCAGAACTACGTGCACATGAGCCTGTTCACCGACCCCGCCGGTGACGGTGCCTTCACCCGTAACTGGACGGTGTTCTACTGGCTGTGGTGGGTGTCTTACGCACCTGGCGTGGCGATGTTCGTGACCCGCGTATCGCGCGGTCGGCAGATCAAGGAAGTGGTCTTGGCCCTGCTGATGGGCGGCAGCTTCGGTTGCTGGTTCTTCTTCGGCGCCCTGGAAAGCTACAGCATGCACCAGTTCATTACCGGTGCCGTGGACGTGCCGAAAATGCTCAGCGAGCAAGGCGGTGAGTCGGCAGTTACCCACCTGTTGCTCGCCCTGCCGTGGGGCCAGGTGTTCCTTGGCGTGTACCTGTTCATCATGGCGATCTTCTGTGCCTCGCACATGGACGCCGCAGCGTATGCAGTAGCGGCTACCAGCACCCAGAACCTGCGTGAAGGCGACGACCCATCGCCAACCCACCGCCTGTTCTGGTGTGTGGTGCTGACCCTGGTGCCACTGGCCATGCTGTTTGCCAAAGCCTCGCTGTCGACCATGAAAACGGCGGTGGTGCTGACCGCGATTCCGTTCATGGTGATCTTGCTGGTGAAGATCTACGGCTTCTTCAAATGGATGTTCGAAGACTACGGCCAGATGCCGGCCTATCGCATCGAAGAAGAAGCAGCGCGCTTAGCGGGTGAAGAACCGGCAGCGCAAGCGCCGCGCAGCGCCGCAGCCGTGCATTGAGCCTTGCTGGAGCGGGCTTGCCCGCTCCTTGCTGACAAATTTTTTTGCCTGACTTGTTAACTGATAGATACGCGTTAACCAATAACTAAAAAACCGAGCTTGTGAGACCCCAATCATGAATGACTTCAAACGCCTGCCCGCTGACTTCTGCGCCAACGCCGAAGAGGCGTTCACCATCCCGGCCAGCTTCTACACCCAGGCTTCAGTATTCGAGCACGAAAAAGAAGCCATCTTCGCCCGCAGCTGGATCTGCATCGGTCACCGCAGCGAAGTGGCCGAGAACAATGCCTACATCACCCGTGAAGTGATCGGCGAAAGCATCATTGTCGTGCGCGGCCGCGACAGCGTCCTGCGCGCCTTCTACAACGTCTGCCCGCACCGCGGCCACCAGTTGCTCAGCGGCAGCGGCAAGGCCAAGAACGTCATCACCTGCCCGTACCACGCCTGGACCTTCAAGCTCGATGGCGACCTCGCCCACGCGCGCAACTGCGACAACGTGGTCAACTTCGACAAAGAGAATTCGTCGCTGGTACAACTGCGCGTTGAAGAGTACGCAGGCTTCATCTTCATCAATATGGACATGGACGCAGGCTCCGTCGAAGACCAGTTGCCAGGTTTGCAAAAGCGCATGCGTGAAGCCTGTGCCGTCATCGACGACCTGCACCTGGCGGCACGCTTTGTCAGCGATACCCCGGCCAACTGGAAGTCGATCGTCGACAACTACCTGGAGTGCTACCACTGCGCCCCGGCCCATCCAGGCTTCGCCGACTCGGTGGACGTCGGGCAGTACAGCCACATTCTGCACGGCAACTGGACCCTGCAGTACGGCCTGGCCAAACCTTCGGAGCAGTCGTTCACGTTCGATGAGTCGGTCAAGGATCCGTCCTTCGCCGGCTTCTGGGCCTGGCCGTGCACCATGTTCAACGTGCCACCAGGAGCGAACTTCATGACCGTGATCTACGAGTTCCCGGTCGACGCCGAAACCACCCTGCAGCACTACGACATCTACTTCCTCAACAAGGACATCAGCGAAGAACAACAGAAGCTGATCAACTGGTACCGCGAAGTGTTCCGCCCAGAAGACCTGCGTCTGGTCGAAAGCGTGCAGAAGGGTCTCAAGTCCCGCGGCTACCGTGGCCAGGGCCGGATCATGGCCGACCGTCAGCGCAGCGGCATGAGCGAACACGGCATTGCCCACTTCCACAACCTGATCGCCGTCGCCCACCTCGACGACTGATATCGCTGCGCCGCGGGCTTTGGCTGTGCGGCGCGCTTCGGAGTACCTTGCGTGAAACTCAACGACAATACGCTGCTGCGCCAACAGGCCTACATCGCCGGGCGCTGGTGCGACGCCGACGATGGCCGTAACCTGCCCGTAACCGACCCTGCCAATGGCGAGCTGCTCGGCCATGTGCCCCTGATGGGCGGCGCCGAAGCCAAACGTGCCATCGAAGCCGCCGAAGTCGCCTTGGCCGACTGGCGCGCCCGCACCGCCAAGGACCGCGCACAGATCCTGCGCCGCTGGTTCGAACTGCTGCTTGAACACGAACAAGAGCTGGCCCAACTGATGACCTTCGAACAGGGCAAACCCCTGCACGAAGCCTTGGGCGAAATCCGTTACGCTGCCTCCTTTGTCGAATGGTTCGCCGAAGAAGGCAAACGCGTCTACGGCGATATCATCCCAAGCCCGGCCAATGACAAGCGTCTGCTGGTGATCAAGCAAGGCATCGGTGTATGCACCGCCATCACACCGTGGAACTTCCCGGCGGCGATGATCACCCGCAAAGTCGCCCCCGCTTTGGCGGCGGGTTGCACCATGGTGGTCAAACCGGCCAACGAAACACCCTTCTGCGCCCTGGCCCTGGCAGAGCTGGCCGAACGTGCAGGCGTGCCTGCCGGTGTGTTCAGCGTGGTGACCGGTGATGCTCCGGCCATTGGCGCGCAGTTCACCGGCCACCCGGCGGTACGCAAGTTGAGCTTCACCGGTTCCACCCCGGTGGGCCGCCTGCTGATGGGGCAGTGCGCCGAAACCATCAAGAAAGTCAGCCTGGAACTGGGCGGCAACGCGCCGTTCATTGTGTTCGAAGATGCCGACATTGAGGCGGCTGTCGAAGGTGCGCTGGTTGCCAAATACCGTAACGCCGGCCAGACCTGTGTGTGCGTCAACCGTTTCTATATCCATGACAGCGTCTATGCGCAGTTCAGCCAGCGCTTCATCGAGCGCGTGCGCCAGTTGGGCGTTGGCCATGGCAGCAGCGAAGGCACGCAGATCGGTCCGCTGATCAGCGACAAGGCGGTGAGCAAGGTGCGCAGCCTGATCGACGATGCCGTTGGCAAAGGTGCCGAACTCGTCCTCGGCGGCCAGGCTCATGCCCTGGGCGGCAACTTCTTCGAGCCGACCGTGCTGGCCAATGTCGGCCCGGGCATGGAGCTGCTGGAAGAAGAAATCTTCGGCCCCGTGGCGGCGCTGGTGCGCTTTACCAGCGACGCCGAAGTCATCGCCCTGGCCAACGCCACCCAATACGGCCTCGCCGCTTACTTCTACAGCCGCGATATCGCCCGGGTGTTCAAGGTTGCTGAACAGCTGGAGTACGGCATGGTCGGGATCAACACCGGCCTGATCTCCAACGAGGTTGCGCCGTTCGGTGGTATCAAACAATCGGGCCTGGGCCGTGAAGGTTCCAAGTACGGCATCGAAGATTATCTGGAAATCAAATACCTGTGCCTCGCTGTCTGAGCGCACCGGTTCCGGGACGCGGCAGGGCCTGCCGCGTGCCCCTGCAGTCGAGGTGAACCATGGCCAACACATACGAAATGTTCAGCGTGCACGTGACCGAAGTGGAACAGGCCACGCCGCTGATCAAGCGCTTCACCCTGGCCCGTGAGGATGGCGCACCGATGCCCGCCTTCACCGGTGGTAGCCATGTCATCGTGCAGATGCAGGGCGCCGACGGCAGCCAGTTCAGCAACGCCTACTCGCTGATGAGCGACCCGCGTGACACCCGCAATTACCAGATTGGCGTGCGCCTGGAGGAGCAATCCAAAGGTGGTTCGGCGTTCATGCACCAGCAGGTTGCAGTCGGCACCCGCTTGACCATCTCCTCACCGAACAACCTGTTCGCGCTGGACCCGAGCGCCGGTCGCCATGTGCTGATCGCCGGCGGTATCGGCATTACCCCGTTCCTGGCCCAGTTGCACGAACTCGAAGGCGGTGCCACCGACTACGAGCTGCACTATGCCTTTCGCGCCCCGGAACACGGTGCTTTCCAGACGCAACTGGCCAGTGGTCCGCATGCGGACAACACCCACTTTTACATTGACAGCCTGGATCGCAAGCTCGACCTGAGCGCGCTGTGCGCAGGCCTGGCTGAGGATGCGCACCTGTATGTGTGCGGTCCCAAGCCGCTGATCGATGCCGTGATCGCCACCGCAGGCAACGCCGGTATCGCCGAGCAACGCGTGCATTGGGAACAGTTCGCCGCCACCCCGGTAACCGGTGCAGCCTTCACCGTGGTGCTGGCCCGCTCCGGCACCGAACTGCAGGTCGAAGAAGGCATGACCATTCTTCAGGCCATTGAAAAATCCAAGGCCGCCAAGGTCGAATGCCTGTGCCGTGAAGGCGTGTGTGGCACCTGCGAGACGGCGATCCTGGAAGGTGAAGCCGAGCATTATGACCAGTACCTGAGCGACGACGAAAAGGCCGCGCAACAGAGCATGATGCTGTGTGTGTCGCGGGCGCGCTCGGCGCGGTTGGTGCTGGATCTGTAGGAATGACCAGGTAATCAACTCGTAGCCGCTGCCGCCAGGCTGCGGCTACAACGGGCAAGACGGTCGCGCCCTGATCAATGTAAGCCCGCCGCCTTGCATGCCTCGACAAAGGTCGAGCCTTTTTTGTCCATCGCCTCTTTGACTCTCTGATTGGCTTTCACCAAGGCTGCGCTTGGCTTTGCCCACTGCTCAGGTGGCAGCGGCTGTGACCATGCCTGCACGGATTCCGGTAATGTCGGACGCCCCTTTCGATGGCCCCATTCGGCAAGCAGGTAAGGCATTTTCCAGAACACCAGCACTCGGCGGATGTACCAGAATCGCAACGGCCATGGGCTGCGTTTGGGATAGCCAAACCTCTCACGCTCCTTGGCAGAAAGATCGGCGCCCACGTCGTTCATATGGCACCTTCTGCGCGCATCTTCACGCTCGAGCTCAAAGGTGTGCAGCCCTTCGTAGGGCTTGAGCCGATCACCCGTTGCAATCAATCCCATGGCGGCAAGCATCGGGCTCGGCGTATCCACCAATTGACCGTCTTCCATGTAATTACGGATCGACGCCCACATTCCCAGTGAATGGGCGTCGCTGGGTTGTGGCAGCAGCAGAAACTGTACGGTGTCTTGTTCCTCATCCTCCAGGCCCATGCCCAAGCTGTACTGCCGGGTCGCACCATAGCTGGTGACGCCCTGGGTATTGGCTACCCAGGCGACCACACTTTCCCAAGGTACGATCAAGACCCGATGGGTTTTGTCGTCGACGTAGCAGACTTCGCGGCGTTGGCGGTTGAAGCGTATGGGGTAGGTTTTGGCGGCCTCGTAAACGCTGGAGATCATGCCGTATACATAGGCTCCAAACGGAATTATAAATAGGAGTGCACCACTGGCGAAAACTTGCACACCATCTCCAACAATTTCGAAAAATTTTTGGTCGACTTCCGGGGCGCTAAAAACCACAAGCCAAATAGCAATTAGAACAGGCGCAATAAAGGCCGTAGATAACACCATCCAAATCATCGCTGCCAAAATTTTCCCTTGCTCAACCATCCCCCGATTACTACCACCCAACTCCAGATAGGTATCGTTCATCTGCGAAAAGTTGCGACGAGACGATTGGGCCTGACCTGTGTATACGGGCAAGGGCGACAGAAACAGGGTTTCGTTCAATCCCTTGACCCGGACTTCACCGGCACGAGGTCGCTGACTGCGAATGTCTGGTGCCGGTTCGGTGGCAACGCTTTTGTTTTTGCGCCTGAACATTCCCTTAAACATCCCCCTTCAGCACCCCGCCCATTGACGCGCCATCACTGTAAGCCCGCTGCCTTGCACGCCTCGACAAAGGTTACGCCCTTTTTGTCCATCGCCTCTTTGACGACCTGATTGGCTTTCAGCAACGCTGCGCTTGGCTTTGCCCACTGCTCCGGAGGCAGCGGCTCGGACCATGCCAGCACGGATTCCGGTAATCTCGGACGGCCCTTTCGATGGCCCCACTCTGCAAGCAGGTAAGGCATTTTCCAGAACACCAGCACTCGGCGGATGTACCAGAATCGTAAGGGCCATGGGCTGCGTTTGGGATAGCCAAACCTCTCACGCTCCTTGGCAGAAAGATCGGCGCCCACGTCGTTCATATGGCACCTTCTGCGCGCATCTTCGCGTTCAAGCTCAAAGGTGTGCAGCCCTTCGTAAGGTTTGAGCCGATCACCCGTTGCAATCAATCCCATGGCGGCAAGCATCGGGTTCGGCGTATCCACCAATTGACCGTCTTCCATGTAATTACGGATCGACGTCCACATTCCCAATGAATGGGCGTCGCTGGGCTGCGGCAGCAGAAGGAACTGTACGGTGTCTTGCTCCTCATCCTCCAGGCCCATGCCCAAGGTGTACTGACGGGTCGCGCCATAGCTGGTGACGCCCTGGGTATTGGCTACCCAGGCGACCACACTTTCCCAAGGTACGATCAAGACCCGATGGGTTTTGGAGTCGACGTAGCAGACTTCGCGGCGTTGGCGGTTGAAGCGTACGGGGTAGGTTTTGGCGGCCTCGTAGACACTGGAGATCATTCCGTATACATAGGCGCCGAATGGGAGAATAAACAGAATAGAAATACTGGTAGATGCCTTGAGCCCGGTAAATAAATCATGGAGCGGCTCAGTAAAGTTGTCTGGATAGAAGAGTACACCGAACAAAACGACAAGGCCCGGGAGGATAAAAGCCGTGAACAGCACCATCCAAATGCCAGCTGCTAATATCTTCCCTTGCTCAATCATTCCCCGGTTACTACCACCCAACTCCAGATAGGTATCGTTCATCTGCGAAAAGTTGCGACGAGATGATTGGGACTGACCTGTGTATACGGGCAAGGGCGACAGAAACAGGGTTTCGTTCAATCCCTTGACCCGGATTTCACCGGCACTGGGGCGCTGGCTGCGAATGTCCAGAGCCGGCTCAGTAGCGACGCTTTTGTCTTTGCGTTTGAACAGCCTCTTAGACATCACCCTTCACCACCCCGCCCCTTGACGTGCCATCAATGTAAGCCCGCCGCCTTGCATGCCTCGACAAAGGTTAAGCCTTTTTTGTCCATCGCCTCTTTGACTCTCTGATTGGCTTTCACCAAGGCTGCGCTTGGCTTTGCCCACTGCTCAGGTGGCAGCGGCTGTGACCATGCCTGCACGGATTCCGGTAATGTCGGACGCCCCTTTCGATGGCCCCATTCAGCAAGCAGGTAAGGCATTTTCCAGAACACCAGTACTCGGCGGATGTACCAGAATCGCAAGGGCCATGGGCTGCGTTTGGGATAGCCAAACCTCTCACGCTCCTTGGCAGAAAGATCGGCGCCCACGTCGTTCATATGGCACCTTCTGCGCGCATCTTCGCGTTCGAGTTCAAAGGTGTGTAGCCCTTCGTAGGGCTTGAGCCGATCACCCGTTGCAATCAATCCCATGGCGGCAAGCATCGGGTTCGGCGTATCCACCAATTGACCGTCTTCCATGTAATTACGGATCGACGCCCACATTCCCAGTGAATGGGCGTCGCTAGGTTGTGGCAGCAGCAGAAACTGCACGGTGTCTTGCTCCTCATCCTCCAGGCCCATGCCCAAGCTGTACTGCCGGGTCGCACCATAGCTGGTGACGCCCTGGGTATTGGCCACCCAGGCGACCACACTTTCCCAAGGCACGATCAAGACCCGATGGGTTTTGGAGTCGACGTAGCAGACTTCGCGGCGTTGGCGGTTGAAGCGGACGGGGTAGGTTTTGGCGGCCTCGTAGACGCTGGAGATCATTCCATAAACGTACGCTCCCATAGGAATAGTAAGTAAAAGCGAACCGCCAGCAAATACCTCTAAAAAACCTCCGATAATATCGAAAAACTTTCGATCTATTCCAGGTGGATTAAATATCGCGAGCCCTATAGAAATAAGAATAGGCACAATAAATGCGGTAACCAGTAGCATCCAAATGCCAGCCGCTAAGATCTTTCCTTGCTCAACCATCCCTTGGTTACTACCACCCAACTCCAGATAGGTATCGTTCATCTGCGAAAAGTTGCGACGAGACGACTGGACCTGACCTGTATATACGGGCAAGGGCGAAAGAAACAGGGTTTCGTTCAATCCCTTGACCCGGATTTCACCGGCACGAGGCCGCTGACTGCGAATGTCTGGTGCAGGTTCGGTAGCGGCGGCTTTGTCTTGGCGTTTGAACAGTTTGCTAAACATCGACAGTCGCCAAGTCGTCTCTGATGAACAGCCTGAAAGGGGCCTTGCCTGTTCCAGGGGGCATGCTCTCTTCCGAGTCAAGTCGATAGGTCCCCTTGGCCATGATGCTCACACCATAAGAGCGGCTGATGTACAGGTTACGCAGGACAAAAGTGGTTTGGTGGAGTACCTCGCGTTCGGCGTCCAATTGGTAGGCGATGGTGAAGGCCAGGGCGAAATCTGAGGTTTGCTCGCAATCATTGATCGGCAAATGCAGCGTCAGTGCTTGTTGCCCTTCACTGACGACGATGAAACGCGTGGCCCATATGGCGGTGCGTTCTTGCCAGCTTGCCGGCGGCAGGTTGCGCCTGTAAGGCTGGTGTGCGTAGTTATCACGGACCTGTTCGTAGGCTTGTAGCTGTAACTTGCGCTGGTCCATTTCCTGAGTGCTGATGCCAGGCAGCACCAGCCTCAAGTAGGTTTGTTTTTCATCGCGGATCAGTTCACAGGTTGGCTTTTGGACGACCCTCGCCAGTTCACTCAACTCGTCTTGCAGGGTGCGGTGCCTGGAGTTGTTGCCCCAAGTACTGGTTTCCATCCACGCTTGCAGATCGTCCAGATTGAAGTAGTTGTACAACCCCTCACCCACCAATTGCAGGGCAGTGGCGACCAGGCCTATCAGATTGGCACGCGCACCGATGGCCAAAAGCCGTGGACTAGCCTCTGCCCACGCCAAAGCGCGCAGTTCGGTCGGTGTTTTAAAAATGTTCTTGATGATGGAACCTGTGTGCTTGGCGGCCCAGGTGTTGGTGCCAACCAATATCCCATCGCCGGTAATCTGCAAAGTGGTAGCGCCCAGCCCCTTGTAATTGCCTTTAGCCAAGGCTTTACCCCATTGCAGCGAGTGCCTACCCAAGTCGATTAATGCTGCTGTGCCGCCAAATGAAAACGCCCCAAATCCGCTTATGCCGCTCCATCGTCCCAAACGACTCATGGTGTTTAACTTACCGGCAGCACTTTCCATCTGCTCAATGTGAGCCTGAAATAAAGTGACCGCTGACCCTTGCACTGCGGCAAAACCGGCTGCTGACATACCGATAAATGATTCGATGGCCTTCCACTTATCAGCTCTCGTAGGAGCTTCCTTTTCATATATGGTGGTGATCGCCTCAATAAACTTCAGCCCCTGAATCACAAACAACGCCAACGCAATCCCATCGCCTTTCGACTTCACCGCCCCCAGCAGCGGCTTGTTAAAGGTTCCGGTGGCCCGGAAGTCCCGCGCGGTCCTGGTCATCTCTGCACGCAACTGCGGATCCAGGCCATCGATCACCGTGCCAATTTGCGCCGGACTGTTGCCACCGACGGTCAAGGCACCCCCAAGTCGCTCTTCCAGGGGCACCAGTGCGCTTTTCAGCAGGTTGATACGCTGGTTATAGGCCGCTTCGCTGCCAGGCGATGCATGCCCTATGGATTGCCATACCAATTCGCGGTTGCGCAGCCGATAGATTTCCTTGAGCTGACTGCGCAGATTCATCGATTGCTCGCGGGCTTGATTGAACGCCGCTATTTCTGTTGCCGAAGCCGCACGTAATGTCAGGCCCTGGCGGGAGAATTCGCGCAACAGTTGCAGCCGCGCTGGGGCCCCGATATGACGAATGTAGCCATTAGGGTCAATATTCTGTCCTTGTCTGAAGGTCTCATGAGCCTTTTCCAGCTGATCGGCGGCTTCCAGCTGATGCGCAGGGATGTAGGCCTCCTCGAGCATGCTCTGCAAACCCATGAACTGAGTATTCAGTTTGGTGTAATTGGGCAGGCGTTTGATCATCAAGTTGTGAAATTGATTGCTCAAGACATTGACGTTATTGGTGCTTTGCGCAACATCAAGCACCTTGATGGTGAAGCTGCTCAAGTCCGCCAGTTTTTTGGCAATGTCGATTTGCTCTGCCAAGCTCAAGGTGTCGAGCCCAGGCACCACCGTCAACAGGTCGGACGCCAGGTAGGCGGCCAGTTTTTCTGCAGCATTTTGGTCCGCGCACATCGCCGCCACGCAAACGAACTCGGTTTCCAGACGGTGCTTGATCTGTGCGTCGAGTGTGAAGTCGTAGTACCAGGCCGCACGGTGGAACAGGCCAGCGGTGAACAGGTTGAGGCGATCGTCGCGTATGGATTGCAGGCGGGCATGCCAGTGACTCAGCAGGTTTTGCTGCGCCAGGACAAAGGCTTGCATTTCGGCCCGCATGACCAGGTCGTCGATGCCGCGCTGACCGATGTCCTTGCCGTGCAGCGCGTGCCAACTCTCCAGGCTGAGCGTGTTGAGGGCATCCTGATGTTTTTGATAGAGCGCAGCTCCCAGCGCCTCTTTCATGTCGATAAAGGCACGGGCATAGACATTGTCCTCGGCCGCTTGTCGCCAGTGCTGTTCGCTACCGAAGATGCCCGGTGCCGGATGTTCGTGCCGGACCGTTAGAAACTCAAAGATTCTCGATTGCTGGTACTGTGTGGTGTCATCCTTCAACGCGCGAATGGCCGAGTCGGTTTCGCTCTGCGCCACCAAGCGTGCGGTATTGACGGTGTACAAGGACTGGATGTAAGTACCACTGAGGTACTGGGCCTGGCGCGTGTCATCAGCACTCCACTGATCGATCCAGTCGGCCACTTTCAGTTGGGCGGCTGCCAGGTCGCGCATCACGCCAATGTCGTCGCGCAGCACCAGAAACAGGTAATCGTCCTGGTAAGCACCGAGTACTTTACTGGTCAGTGCTTCAATTTCCGTGTCCTGGAACAACGGCTGCTCTTCCCAGTGGTAGGGCTGTGTCTCTTCAGGGTTGGCGCCGTCGGGAAAGGCTTTGGATGCTGGTCGTTGGCTGGCGCCTGTCGCGTCGGGCGGCTGGGCGTTTTCCGCCACTTCCGCCAGCCATTTGTTTGCCTGTGGCTTGCTCAACAGGTTGGCACCGCCGCGCAGCGGGCAGGCACTCTGCAGGTCGACCCGCTGCATCAAGCGTTGGCGTTCCTCCCTGGAGGTGAGCACTTGCGCGCACTTGAAGGCCGTCCACTGAATTTCGCAGTAGCAGGCGTACAAGGTGTGATCACGTTTAAACACCAAGTGCGGTTCGCCGACAGCGTTGGTGCGTGTGTCACTGGCAACCTCCTGGCCGTTCCAGAGCAATTTGCTGATCTGGCCGTTTTCAATGCTGTACTCGTGCAGATAACCGCTGGTGTCGTCGATGATGTACAGATACCCATCACGCAACAGGCGAATGCCCAGCGGCTGGCTCTGTAGCGTGTATGGCATGGACAGCTCAGCAGCAGGATCGAGGTGCTCGACCAAGCCGTAGCGCAGCGGCAGCAACTGCATCTTGGTATTCATCAACGGACACACTCCGAGAGGAGAGCGTATGTCCTTGATACTTAAGGCCATGGCGGCGGTATTGGCGCTGATCTTGGGGGGTTGTTGGACAGTCACAGCAGGCGTCCTTGTCGTTCAGCGGCCCGGCGTTCGGCCAGTTCGGCAGCACACCGCACACGGGTCAATGGGGTATCCGGCGTCGATTCCGCCAGCAGTTGAACGATATCTGGGTGGTCAGCCAGAGGCTGCCCGGCCAGATAACCGAAAACATTCACGTACAGGGTGATTTCCTGTGGACTGGCAAAGCCTTGTTGATAAGCGTCGCCCACGAGTTTGTGCACATACTGACGACGCTCAGGCGGTGTAAAAGTCGCCATGAAACTCGGGAAGTGCCGTTGCAGGTGCTCACACAAACTGGAGACGGCGTGGCGAAACTCGACGCCCCCCAATGCGGTGAGTTCCTGATCGCTCAATCGATAGGACGCCGGCTCAGCACTGGCCTGCGGTGTTCGCGCGTGTTGCCGCCAGGTGGCGTCCACACCATCCGGCAAGCAAACATGCGTGACAGGGCCAAACCAGCGGGCACTGCGGTCTTGCACCGCGAGACCGAACAGTTGATGCATCACTGCCGGGTCGGCAATCCGTGGCATCACCTCCACGCCTTGTGCCTGTTCAACACTGAGCAAATGGCGCCAATGCTCACAGAGCCGATGAACATCGGTATTGCTGAACAGCAAATACCCCCACTCGAGGGCGGCGTGTTCCTGAAAATGGGCCAGCAGTGGGTCATCGCGACCATTGAGCGCGACCAAACAGGGTGAGATGTCTGATAGTTCATGCCAGCGTGTGTTCAGGTACAGGCTGTAGGGTGGATTGCCCCAATGGTGCAGCCGTTGCAGAAGATCCGGCATGCTGACGCCGTCCAGCAGCAAGTAAGCAGGTGTCATCCAGGGCAAATCCTGCGGCAGTGGCGGGAACTCACGCATCGGCTTGCTCCGCTTGTTGTTTCGCCGCTTCGCACACCGCACAGATCGGCTTTTTGTCCATCAAGGCCACGCGCTGCGTCTGGGGTAGCAAAGGCGCTTGAAGCGCCGCCAGCTCAGTTGGCAGCGCTTGTTTGGCCGCAACGCCGGCTACCGGTGCCCCACCGATTTGAATTTCGCTACTGCTGAAAATGCCGCCGGGACCGATGACGATATGCTGGCCGCCACCTTTCAAGGTGATGCTGGCGCCAGCATCGAGGATCACCTGCACGCCTGCTTTGAGGTGCACTTGCTGGCCCGCTTCAATCGCCAGCGTTTGTCCGATGCGGGTATGGCTGCTGTCGGCAATGTGCAAATAGTCGTTGGCTTTGAGCTCAACTTTTCGGTCAGCGCTCACCGTGCGCTGCTCTTCAGCCTCCAGCACCACGATGCTGTTGCCCTTGATGGTTTCCCGGCGCTCGTTACCGACTTCCAACCGGCTGTCATTCTCGATCTTCTGCTCCAGGTCGCGCTGGGCGCGCAGGTAAATCAACTCCTGGCCTTTGCGATCTTCAATTGACAGTTCGTTGTAGCCACCGCTGTCTGGCGTGCTGCGGCTGCGCAGTACGGTTTTGGTTTTGTTCGCGGGCAACGGATAGGGCAGCGATGTGTGCTTGTTGGGCACACAACCGGTAATCAACGGCTGGTCGGGGTTACCCTCCAGGTAGGTCACCAGCACTTCCATACCGATGCGTGGGAGGGTTACTGCGCCAAAACCCTCGCCAGCCCAGGTCGACGCTACCCGTAACCAGCAACTGCTCTTGTCGCTGTTGAGCTCGGCACGGTCCCAGTGAAATTCGACTTTGACCCGGCCATATTCATCGCAATAAATTTCCTCGCCTTCAGGCCCGGTGACCCGCGCCGTCTGGCTGACCAGCGCAGCGTTGCGGGTGACCAGCGGCGGCCGATAGAACACGTCCCAGGGGATGGCGCTGAAGCTGTTGCGATAGCCTTGGCTGAAGCCGTCTTCGGGTTGGCTGTCGCTGCTGACTGACTCCTCAAGCACCTGCGGCTGCTTGCCTTCATGGGTGACGCTGAGCAAGAGCCACAAGTCGTTGCAGTCTTTACGCGGGTGCTCGGTCAGTTCGACGAAGTGGCCACTGCGCAGAAACGGCTGGTCGCTTTGGCCTTCGGCCAACTGGTAGTCACAGCGGTGCCGCTCCAGGGCTTGGCGGGCGCGTTGCGTGGCGAGTTTCTCGGTGTCCACCGACAACGGGTAGCGGTAGTCCTCAAGCCGTGGGCTGAACTCGGCGGTGAACTGGCTTTCCAGCAGCAGGCTTGGCCGCTGGAAGTCATAGCCGCGGTGCGTGACCGTGCTGGTACGGGTGCTGAAGCGCCGGGAGAACTGGCTGATGACCGGGTGCTCGGCCACCAGGCCACTGCCTTGCTGATACGGCGTGGCGCCGAGCTTGGGGAAAAAGGTTTGATCGTCGGTGAACACCAGTACGTGGCCATCCGGGCTGTGTTGGTGATGCCAGGCAATCCCGTCCTCACTACATAGCCTCTGGATCAGCTCGTAGTCGTTTTCAAAATATTGAGTGCAGTATTCGCGCTCAGGGCTGGTGCGGACATGAAAAACAAAGGCATCGGCCTGAATCCCATGACCCTTGAGCACCTGGGCAACGATCTGCGGCACTGTCAGCTGCTGGAAAATCCGCTGGTTATGGCTGAACTGCAAATAATGCAGCGCGGGCACCAGGGTCAGCTGATAGCGGGTCAGGCGTCTGCCAGGTTCGCCGACCAGGACATCTTCGATATGCCCGTGAATGCCTTCGCCCTGCAGGCCAAAGCGCAGGAACGCCGGTTGACCAAGCAGACTTTCCAGATCGAAGTCAGGGTATTCGCTGACCAGTTCAACCTTGATTGCATACAGGCAACTGAGGGTTTCACTACCGTCAAACGCCAGTACTTTGAAATCGTTGCGAACCGTGGGGATCAGTAACTCGAACTGCACGCTATGGGCCGACGCGAACATACGTTTGTCCTTAAACGGGTGAGGAAATAACGCGATACCCAAGCCCCTCCTGCTTGAGCTGGCGTACACACCCGGAAAAGTTACCAAGCACGGCAATAAATTGATGTCAGACGCTTCCCAAACTGCACCTGCCTCTTCTGGCCTTCAATTGGCTGGCCTTACCGTTAACCAAAAGTTTACAGCTTAGGTATACTGGCAGGCTCTTGGCCCCGATCAGGACACCTGCCCCATGTTGGAAAACAGTTTCGCCTTCCGCCTCAAGGAACTGCTCGAACATCACAAGCTGACCCTGCAAGCCGTGGGCACGGCCTTGGGCATCTCGCGCACGGCGGTGCACAAATGGACCCGTGGCGGCGAAATCGACTATGACAACCTGCGCAAGCTGGCCGACTTTCTCAAGGTCAACTGGATCTGGCTGCGCTATGGCGAAGAGGCGCTGGAGAACGTCCAGCAGCATCAGGTGGTCGAGCTGCCAATGACCGACCTGCGCCGTCGCTACACCGCCGAGATCATGGAAAGCGAAACACGCATGAAGCTGGCCCAGGAAGGCGCGCGCATCGTCACCTGGGAATGGAACCTGATCAGCGATGAGGTCACCTACTCGCCCAACGTCGAGCAGGTATACGGCTGGCCGGTCACGCGCAACGAAGATTTCTGGGCGCACCTGCCCGAAGAAGACATCAGCCACATGCAGCAGCTGTACGCCCAGGCGGTTGCTGAGGGCACCGGCTGCGAATGTGATTTCCGCATTACCCGCCCCGACGGCAAGCAACGCTGGATTTCTTCCCGCGCCACGGTGGTACGCGACAGCGTAGGCCGCTCGGTGAAGATGGTCGGCATCAGTATGGACAACACCGAACGCATGGTTGCCGAAGCCGAACTGCGCAACAGTGAAGAGCGCTTTCGCACGATCTTCGAACTGGCTTGGGGGGCCCTCGCCTATATTGATCCCGACGGCACCTGGCAGCGGGTCAACCGCAGCCTGTGCGACCTGCTCGGTTATCGCGCCGAAGCACTCTACGGCATGACCTTCCAGCAACTGACCCACCCCGACGATCTGCCCGCTAACCTGCAACTGCTGCAGCGCATGCTGGCGGGTGAGATCAATCGCTATGAGGTGGAAAAGCGCGTGCGTCACAAGGATGGCCACTACATCTGGGTACGCGCGCGCACCTCGCTGCAACGCCGCGACGACGGTGAGCCGGAACACCTGATCAGTGTGTTCGAAGACATCGCGGCCGAACGTTGCAAACATGAGCGCCTTGAAGCGCACATCGCCGGGCTCGAAGCCAGATTGGCGCAAAAGGCCTGAGTCACCCCTCGTTGATCGGGAGCGTATTGGATGCTGCCAGGTTCTTCCTTTCTATCAGCCCGGTCGTTGCGGGTAGCCCAGTTGCGCGGCAAGGTTGGCTTGTATTTTGTCGCTGCCTTGTCGGTGTTGGCCGGAATGACCGATGCCATCGGCTTTATGGCCACTGGGGATTTCGTCTCGTTCATGAGCGGCAATACCACACGCCTGGCGGTGTCGCTGGGGGAAGGTGACGTCGGGTTGGTGTTGCGCATCGGCCTGGTACTACTGGCCTTTGTGCTCGGCAATGCCCTGGGTGTAGTGATTGCCCGCCTTAGCGGGCGTCGACCGTGGCCGCTGCTGTCTCTCATTGCCGCCCTACTGGCACTGGCCGGATTGCTGCCAGCAGCCTGGCAATTGCCCGCTTTGGTTGCTGCGGTCATCGCCATGGGCATGATCAATGCGGTGGTCGAAGAAGTGAACGGCATGCCGATCGGCCTGACCTACGTCACTGGCGCACTGTCGCGATTTGGCCGCGGGCTTGGCCGGGCGTTGCTGGGTGAACGTCGACACGGTTGGCGGGTGCAACTGATTCCCTGGACCGGGATGTTCGTTGGCGCGATTATCGGGGTGCTGCTGGAACAGGCCTTCGATCTGGCCGCGCTGCTGTTCAGCGCCTTGCTCGCTGCCGCGCTGGGGTTGATCTCGTTGAAGATCCCCCGGCGCTGGCAGCTGGGCTACATGCCCCGCTAGCCGTTATAGGCAGGTGGCCAACGCGGCCATGCGGCGCAGGGCGACGCTGTCGTCCTTTTGCGCGTAGTAGCTGACGGCGCTGTTTGCGCCTTGCGGCTGGATATCTGCGAAGGACTCCGCCTCACGGGTGTAGACCGTAAAACCACCCTGCTTGCCTGGTTCCAGGTAGCCACTGGCATCGACGCCAAACACTGCTTCGTCCTGCCAGCCGAACTGGATGCACTGGGCAACTCTGTCAGCCGGTTTGCTCGAGGTGAAACGCTTGGTCGGCGCCTTGGTGCGTGCTGCTTCCATTGCCGAAGAAGCACACCCGACCAACAGTGCTGCAGCAACCATCGCCATTACTACCCGCATGACACACCCTCGTCGGAAAAAAGCCGACTGTATCATTGCCCGGCCGCCAACACCCGCGCCTCACACGGTGGCGATGATAAAGATGCGCTTGAATGGAAACAGGGTGCGACCGTCGTCCTCCGGCGGGTAGTGGTTATGCAGCAGCTTCAGGTACTTGTCGAGAAAGGCTTGCCGCTCGCCATCGTCCAGGGCGCTAAGTACAGGGCGCAGGGCCGAAACCTTGACCCAATCGAAGATCGGCGAGTCGCCTTCAACCACCTGCAAGTGCTCGGTTTCCCAGATATCCAGCTCACGGGTCAGTGGCGCCAGCAGACGGTAATAGCTGTCCAGTGACAGCACATTGCGTGAGGCCATGAACTTGCGCAGCGCCAAGGTGCCCAGAGGCTGACCATTAGGACCGGGCTCACTCAAAGCGCGCAGCATCAACTGATACCAGGGGGCATCACTCCAGTTGGGCATGTGCACGGCCAGGCAACCGCCCGCTTGCAGTTGCGCCAGCAAGCGCGGCAGCAAGCGTTCATGGTCCTCGATAAAGTGCAGCACCGCAGCGGCAAATAGCAGGTTGGCCGGCTTCTGCGCCTGCCACTGGCTGACATCGACATTCAGCCAGTTAACCTTGATCGGCAATGCCAGGGCTTGCTCAAGCATCTCCACCGAGCTGTCGATACCGAACAGCTCAGCCCGTGGCCAGCGCTCGGCCAGCAGCCGCGTGGCGATGCCTGTGCCACAGCCCAGGTCATAGATGCATTCAGGTGATTGCTCCGGCAAATGTTCAAGCAGTTCGAGCACCGGCCGTTCGCGCAGCCGGGCAAATTGCAGGTAGCTCTTAGGGTCCCAGGCGCTGCTGCCGCCAGGCGCACTGATGCGGGGTTTACCAAGCATGATTGCAGTCCTTTGCAAACAGTCAGTCCTGACGTCCAAGGGCATTCAATACCCTGAGCACCAGGGCCATGCCACGACGGGTTTGTGGCTCTCGCAGCAGCGACAGCAGGCCATATAAACTGGGGGGCTCGCTTTCCTTGCCAGTCTGCGCCTTGGCCAGGCGGATGGCATTGCCAAGGTTCCAGGACAGCGCGGTGGCTTGCTCGAACTGCACCGCGAGCTTCTCGACCATCGCCGCATCGAGCAAATCGACCAGGTCGGACAGTAGCGACGCCAGGTCGACCAGGTTGTCCAGACGACCGCCATCGAGCAGCGGTTGCAGCTTGTTCAGCAAGGCCTCAAGGCCCGGATTCTCGCCCTGTACGGCGGGCGTATCAGTCACTTCCATGTGTACTTGCTCCTCCCGGGGTCGGGTCACAGCATGCCGCGGGCTACGGCCCAATACAGGCCACGGTTGAATCCATTTCTGAGTAGGCCACCCAGCTTGGTTGGCGGAGTCGGCAGCACATCGTGACGGTAGTCATAGGTCAATGGCATGCCGGCGTTCAGGCCCATTTGCGCGGCCGCCTGGACCTTGCCGTCATACACCGCCACGGTCCTGCCCAAGCGAATCTCGCCGGCGATGTTGTCGGCAATCACCGGTGCCTGATTGTGGCAGGCCCCGCCGGCCTTGCTGACCGGCAGATCGACCGTGTCACCGATCACGTATACCCCTTGCAGACCATACACCTGCAAGGTCTCATGATTGGTCGGCAGCCAGCCTTCATTATTCGGCGCCTGCGACGCACCACTTTCCAGCACCGCATCCACCGCACGGATCGGCGGCGTGGCCATGAGGATGTCGTAGAGCTGTGCATCGCCTTCTTCCGAGTAGGCGATACGCTGCTCAGGGTCGACTCTGCCGAGGGTAAAGCCGCGCTGAAACTTGATGTTCTTCTGGGCAAAGATGCTCGGCAGAATCTCACCCGTGGGCCGCTGCAAAAACAGGCAGTTGCGCAGCAGCTGTGCGGTGCTTGGGTAGGTGTAGATGATCTCGACCTTGTCACGCACCCCACGCCGACGCAGGTAGTCGTCGAGCATCAACGTGGTTTCCACTGGCGCAATACCGCACTGATGCGGCACATTGGGGGTCTGCGGAAAGGACACGGTGATGAAGATTCGTCCCTTCTCGATACTGGCCAGGCGCCGGGCCAATTGCCGCGCCGGCTCGTATTGGTAAAAGTGATCACCACCCTGCGCCAACCCCTCGATGCGTTCAGGAGCCGGCACACAACCGGTGGCGATCACCAGAAAATCATAGCCAAAGTGCCGACCGGAACGAGTGTGCAAGGTTTGCCCAGCGAAATCGAAGCGGGTGACTTCCTGCACCTGAAAATCAACTTCCGGACGTAGCAACGAGCGTTCAGGGCGTTTCAACTCTTCCTGAAAAAACAGGTCGAACGCCACGTACATGAAGGCAGGCTTGTAGTAGTGATCAGGGGAATTGGACAGCAAGGTGATGCGTACCTGATCGCGCAGAAGCTCTGGATAGAGTTTGCTGACCAGCTGATTGGCGAGCATGGTGCCGCCAACACCACCGCCTACGATGAGAATATGTTTTGCCATGATCTCGCGTCCCTGCGAACAAAATCTTACAACGTCGATGGCTATAGTTAAGGAAAGTTTCGACGATAAGCCAATAACCCTTTGCTATAACCCTGATCGCGGGGCAAGCGCATGTGTGGAAGACTGAGCCAGTACCACGGCATTCACGACTTCGTCGACGCCCTGAGCATGCCCGGCGCCTGGGCCAACGAAATCGGCGATCAGCCCTTGGCCCATTACAACGTCGCCCCGAGCAGCAATGTCGCAGTCTTCACCCCGCAGCGGGTCCACTGGTTGCGTTGGGGTTGGCGCCCACAGTGGGCCCGCGACCGTGCCGCGCCGATCAATGCACGGCTGGAGAAAGTCGCGCACTCGGCGTTTTTTCGGGCGGTCTGGGGGCATCGATTGATCGTACCGGTCGATGGCTGGTTTGAATGGGTCGACGAAGGCGAAGCAAAAAAACAGCCCTACTACATTCATCGCCGTGACGGCCTGCCGGTGTTCTGTGCCGGTATTGGTCAATGGGGTGCGGGCGACGACGATGGGTTTGTCATCATTACCGCTGACAGTATCGGCGGCATGGTCGATGTCCATGATCGGCGACCGCTGGTGTTCTCACCCGCCCTGGCCAGGGCCTGGTTGAACTCCGACGGCGACAAGGCTCAGGCCGAGCAGATGCTGCTTAATCTGAGTGAGCCATCAGAGGCGTTCAGTTGGTATCGGGTCGATAAGGCGGTGGGCAATGTGCGCAACCAGGGCAGTGAGTTGTTGCGACCGCTACGTTGATCGGGGGGCACTAGCCCTGCAATAAATCAACAAACGGCAATACGCTTTCTGCCAGACTCTGCGCCTTCAGATATCAGGAAGATGGCATGAACGACGAGTTACTCTTGGTCCTTGGCCTGCTGTTTACCTGCGTGGCCCTGTTTATCGTCAACCGGCCACGCATGGATGTGGTCGCGTTGCTGGTGATTGTTGCGCTGCCGCTGACCGGCATTCTCAGCGTTCAGGAAGCCTTGGCCGGTTTCAGTGACCCCAACGTGGTGCTGATTGCCGCGCTGTTTGTGATCGGTGAAGGCCTGGTGCGCACCGGGATTGCCTACCGCATTGGCGAATGGATGGCTGATCGCGCCGGCAACAGCGAAGTGCGTTTGCTGGTGCTGTTGATGGTCTGCGTCGCCGGGCTGGGGTCGGTGATGAGTTCTACCGGGGTGGTGGCCATTTTCATTCCGGTGGTGCTGAGTATTGCTGCGCGCATGAAAGTTTCACCCAGCCGTCTGATGATGCCATTGAGCTTCGCCGGGTTGATCAGCGGCATGCTCAGCCTGGTCGCCACACCGCCCAACGTGGTGGTGCACAGTGAATTGGTGCGCCACGGTGAAGCCGGTTTCAGCTTTTTCAGTTTTACCCCGTTTGGCCTGGTGATCCTGGTGCTGGGCATCGGCTACATGCTCCTGACCCGCCACTGGCTCAGTGGTGAAGTGCGCAAAGACGGTACCGCGCAAACCCGCCGAACCTTGCTCGACCTGATCATCGACTACAAACTCGCCGGTCGTGAACGACGCCTGCGGGTGCGCCCCGGTTCGCCCTTGATCGGCCATAGTTTGAGTGAGCTGAAGTTGCGCACGGTGCATGGTGCCAACGTCGTGGGTATCGAGCGTCAGCACAAGTTCACCACCCGGGTGATCAGCCCCGACTCCAGCACCACGGTGCATGAAGGTGACGTGTTGCTGCTCGATATGTTCGCCCCGCGGGACGACCTGCGCAGCCTGTGCCAGACCATGAAACTCGAACCGCTGCATTTCAAGGCAGCTTACTTCATCGATCAGTCCCACGCTGTGGGCATGGCCGAAGTGGCGGTGGTGCCCGGCTCGCAGTTGATCGGCAAGAGTGTCCTGGACCTCAATTTCCGCAACCGTTGGGGCCTTAACGTGGTCGGCTTGCGCCGCGGCCAGAACGCGATTGAAGAGCAGTTGGTGGAGGAAAAGCTCAAGCTCGGCGACACCCTGTTGGTGATCGGGCCGTGGAAGGCTGTGCGCCAGTTGCAAGCGCAGCCCAAGGACTTTCTGGTGTTGAGCCTGCCGGCCGAAGTCGACAACGTTGCTCCGGCCCTGAACCAGGCCCCCTATGCATTGATCAGCCTGGCGGTAATGGTCGGCCTGATGATCAGCGGTGTGGTGCCCAACGTCATCGCGGCGCTGATCGCCTGCCTGCTGATGGGCGCCGGGCGCTGCATCGACATGAACAGCGCCTACCGTGCGATCCACTGGCAGAGCCTGGTGCTGATCGTTGGCATGCTGCCGTTTGCCCTGGCCTTGCAGAAAACCGGCGGCATCGGCCTGGCGGTGAATGGCCTGGTACAGCTGCTCGGCGATGCCGGGCCGTACATGATCCTCGCTTGCCTGTTCGCCATCACCGCAATCATCGGCCTGTTCATTTCCAACACTGCCACTGCGGTACTGATGGCCCCGGTGGCAATCAGTACCGCTGAACAGCTGGGCGCTTCGCCCTACCCCTTCGCCATGATTGTTGCGCTGGCGGCTTCTGCGGCGTTCATGACGCCGGTCTCGTCACCGGTCAACACCCTGGTGCTCGGTCCGGGTCAGTACCGCTTTGCCGACTTCGTCAAAATCGGCGTACCGTTCACCTTGCTGGTGATGGTGGTCAGCGTGTTCATGGTGCCGTGGATATTTGCCCTGTAACGGCGCTGATCTTATGTTGCTTGAGGTTATCGGCGGCGACGCGCCAGTCCTGGGCCCAGCCATCAAGCACCAGCTTGAGGTTCTCGGCGGTCATCACTTGCTCGTCGTTTTCCAACGGCAAGCCGGTGCCCTTGCGTACCACCTCGGCGACCACGGTGCGGCTGCCGCCATCGAGGAAGGCCGCTTCGGTGGCGATCACGCTGTCCAGGTCGCGGATGCCGACCGCGGTGCTGACGCCAGCAGCCACCAGCGTCACCGGCAGGTACTCATAGAAGTGCAGTGACTGGGTGTGAGCGGCTACCGAGGTAATAGCCGGGCGGATGATCAGGGTGTTCGGGCCGGGCTGTTCGACCAGGTTGAGCACTTTACTCAGCTCACGCTTGAGTGCTGCATCGTAATAGGTGGTCACCGCCGTCAGGGTCGATGCCGGAATCTGCGCGCTGGCCTTGGGCGTTGGGTAGAACTGGCTCGGGGCAATGTATACCTGGGTGTAGCGGTCCATGTTCAGCTTGGGGCTAACCCAACGCAGCACCGAATCGCCCGAGGCGGTTTTCTGCTCGCTCAACTGATCGTAGTTGCGCAAGAAGCCGGAATATTCTTTCGGCGATACCCGGTTCTGGCTACAGCCAACCATCAACAACGACAGGCACAGCGCCGGTGCAAAGAGTTGCTTACGCATGACGGCTACTCCCGCTCTGCTGGCGCACAGCCCTCGGGGCACTGCCGGAACGGTCAACGCTCAGTTGACCATTGGCCATGATCCAATGCACCAGTTCGGTCAGTGGTATTTTGTAGCTGTATTCCATCCACTGACTGTTGTTGGGGCTGAAACGCTCGAAGTAGTGGCTCAAGATCATATGGGTGGCGTCGCTGCACAGCTCCAGACGCGAATCCTGATAGCTGAGCAAAGAATTGCGCCACAGATCCTGGGTGCGCAGATCGAGGGTCAGGGATTGGCTGCAGTCGAGGCCGTCTATTGGAGGTTGTGCCGGCATGAAGAATTCCCTTGGTTTGGACTGCACTGAGGATGCCCCAGGGCTTTTGCTGGCAGATGTCCGCTTTGTGTCGCACTTGCAGGATTATTACGTGATTGAAATATATGACCGGCAGCGCAGAATGGTTTTAGATACACACTTTTCACGCCCCCCACTGGACCCCCAACGTGAGCAGACTGCTGATCGTCGATGACGACGTGGAAATATGTGCCCTGCTGAAGAAGTTCTTTGTCATGCATGGCTACGAGGTCGACCTGGCGGCCAATGGCACGGCGATGTGGGCGGCCATCGAACAGCAGCGCCCGGACATCATCATTCTCGACCTGATGTTGCCCGGCGAAAGTGGCCTAAGCCTGTGTCAGAAACTGCGCAGCAGCACCGGTATCCCGATCATCATGCTCACCGCCATGGACGAGTTGAGCGATCGCATCGTCGGCCTGGAACTGGGCGCCGATGATTATCTGGGCAAGCCCTTTGATGCCCGCGAGCTGCTTGCCCGTCTGCGGGCGGTGCAACGTCGCGCTGGCGAACAGGTGCGCAGCCTGGGCGAAGAAACCCGCCCGGTAATCCGCTTCGACGATTGGCAGCTGGATGTTACCCGCCGTGAACTGCGCACCCCACAGGGGGTGATGGTGCCGTTATCGGCGGGGGAGTTTGACTTGCTGCTGGTGTTTCTGGAGCACCCGCAACGGATCCTCACCCGCGAGCAACTGATTGACCTGGCCCGTGGCCAGGGGCATGAGGCCTATGACCGCAGCATTGATGTGCAAGTCAGCCGCCTGCGGCGCAAGATCGAACCAGACAGCAAGCGCCCGGCGCTTATCCGGACCGTACGCAACGGCGGCTACCTGTTCGACGCCAAGGTCAGCCGCACATGATCCACCTGAACCTGCGCCGCGATGGCATTAGTCGACGCATCGCCCTGACGATCATTGCTGCGATGCTGATCTCGGTGGCGCTGAACATTCTGTTCGTGCAACTGGCTGGGGTCTGGGCGCGCCCGCCGTTGAGCCAGACCGGCCTGCTCGAACAGATCGCCGTCACCACCCGCGTGCTTGAAGCCGCCCCGGTGACGCAGCGCGAGGCGCTGGCCCAGGCGGCGAGCAATCCGTTGTTGCAGGTGTCTTGGAGCGCACGGCGCGACAGCCTGAGCCTGCCGGGCCGCGGGCAACCGATTGATGTCGAAACGGTGCCGGAATTGCGCCAGCTATTGGCCAATCCACCGCTACGCATGGAGGGATTTCAGCCGGATGACTGGCCCAAGGACAGCGCCGATGCGCATTACAAACTGGTGATGCAACTGGCCGATGGCAGTTGGCTGGACTTCACCCCGCCCTACCGCAGCTGGGGCCTGAGTTCAGGCATGCGTTTTACCATCATTGGCGTCCTGGCGTTGATCGCCGCGTTATTGGTAGCCTGGATCGGCACCCGGCAACTGGCTGGCCCACTGCAGCGTTTCGCCCGTGCTGCCCGACGTTTTGGCAGCGACCTGCGCGCGCCGCCGATCCGTCTCGAAGGCCCCCATGAACTGCGCCAGGCGATCACCGCGTTCAACACCATGCAGGCGCAGATCCAGCACTTCATTGCCGAGCGCACGCAAATGCTGGCGGCTATTTCCCACGATTTGCGTGCGCCGCTGACACGTATGCGCCTGCGCGGGGAGTTCATCGAAGATGCCGAACAACAGCAAAAGCTGTTTCGTGATGTCGATGAAATGCAGAGCATGATCAATTCCGCGCTGAACTTCTTTCGCGATGAAACCCGTCTGGAGACCACCACCCCCTTCGACTTGGCCGAGCTCCTGCAAACCCTGGTCGACGACTACCGCGACCAACAGATTGCTGTGGACTTTGCAGGGCCGGTGAACCTTGTGTACCTCGGCCGGCCGCTGGGCTTAAAACGCGCGGTAACAAACCTGATAGACAATGCCGTCAAGTACGCCCACTCCCCGGCCGTACGCCTGAGCAGTAACGCTCACAGCCTGTTCATCGAAGTGCGTGACCAAGGCCCGGGGATTCCGGACACGGCCCTGGAAGAAGTGTTTGTGCCGTTCTTTCGCCTGGAAAGCTCGCGTAACCGTGACACCGGTGGCGTCGGCCTGGGCTTGCCGTCGGCACGCACGGCGATTCGCGAACAAGGTGGCGAGTTGACCCTGCGCAATTTGCCCAGTGGCGGTTTACTGGCGTGTATCGAATTGCCGCGGGTCAATGACTGATTGCAATTGCCGTTAATGCCCAGTTAACGGCTGCCCCGCATAGTAGGGCCTCTTCCCTTCAGAACGTCGTTTTTGGCCCACCTCGTGTGGGCCTTTTTTTGCTTCTTTGTTGGGTCAGCTCGTCGACCAGCACCTCAATCACAACCCCGCCAATCCGTTGAACCGCATAAATTTAGCCCCACGCCATTCGTCCTCCTGATACCCAAGCTTTGCCCACAGCACGCCGCTGCGCCGGGCAAACCGTTCCGATCAGCCCAGTGTCGAGATGGCAATGACCCAGACCAAGACCCGTTCCCGCAAAGCCCTGTATATCGGCCTGCCGCTTGCCCTGGCGCTGGCCGTGGGCGCCGCGGCTGGCTATCTGTACCTCCACAAAGAGCCGGACTACCCTGCCAAAATCGTCGACCAGGCCAACGCCCTGCATGAGCATATGCTCTCGTTCGACAGCCATATCACCGTGCCCCTGAGCTTTGGCAGCGCCGGCCAGGAAGCCGACAAGAATGGCAGCGGTCAGTTCGACCTGGTAAAGGCCGGGCAAGGCCGACTGTCGGGCGCGGCACTGACGATCTTCGGCTGGCCTGAGTTGTGGAACGGCCCCAATGCCCCACACCGCCCCACGCCAGGCTTTGTTGACGAAGCCCGGCACCAGCAGGAGGTGCGCTACCAGATCATCAGCACGATGGTTCGCGATTTCCCCAACCAGGTCGGCATTGCCTATACCCCCGAAGACTTTCGCCGCCTTAACGGTGAAGGCAAATTCGCTGTGTTCATCAGCATGCTCAACGCCTACCCGCTAGGCCACGACCTGTCACAACTGGACTTGTGGGCCAAGCGCGGCATGCGCATGTTCGGCTTCAGCTACACCGGTAACAACGACTGGGCCGACTCCTCACGGCCGCTGCCGTTTTTCAATGACACTGCCGATGCCCTCGGTGGCCTGTCACCACTGGGCGAACAGGCGGTCAAGCGCTTGAACCATCTGGGGGTAATCATCGACGTTTCGCAGATGTCGACCCTGGCCCTGGAAGATGTCGCGCGCCTGAGCCATGCCCCCATCGTCGCCTCGCATTCGGCGCCACGCGCATTGGTGGATATTCCACGCAACCTCAGCGACAAGGAAATGCAACTGATCAAAAACAGCGGTGGAGTGATTCAGGTGGTCGGCTTCAGCCAGTACCTCAAGCCCCTGACAAAGCCGACTCTGGACAAGCTCGAAGCCCTGCGCACTCGCTTTGACCTGCAACCGCTGCAAGGCCTGGCCAATGCCCTGATGCCCGGCGATGCGGTGATCGCCATCTGGCCAGAGGCGCGCTTTGGCGAGTATGCCGGCAGCCTCTACGGCATCCTCGAAGAGGAACCCAAAGCCAGCGTCAAAGACCTGGTCGACGCCATCGACTACACGGTGAAAAAGGTCGGCATCGATCATGTCGGCATCAGTTCGGACTTCAACGATGGCGGTGGCCTGGACGGCTTCAAGGATGTCAGCGAGATCGGTAACGTCACCGCAGAATTGCTCAGCCGTGGCTATTCCGAGGCTGATATCAGCAAGCTCTGGGCAGGTAACTTCCTGCGGGTCTGGGAGCAGGTGCAAAAAGCTGCCGAGCCGGTTGCCGGCCTGACGCGCTGAATACTGCAGCAACAAAAAACGCCGCCCAGGTACGCCCGGGCGGCGTTTTTTATTGGCCTAAGTTATGCCTTTAACTGGCGGTGGCCAGCAGCGAAACCTGAGCAGCACGGCTGTGTCCGCGCAGCCTGTCCTGCTCGTACAGTGACGCAGCAATTTCGTCGGCACGCACCGGCAGGACCGACAGCAAGGTATCACTCAATCCGTGGCTGGCCTGGCTGAAACCCTGCATGTATAGGCTGGCCTTGCAGCGATCATTGGTCAGCAAACGATAACTGCGGTCGACTTCGTAGCCCTGCAGATACGCTTCCAGCGGCGCCAGCAACTGGCGATGCAACTGGCGCTCGTAACCGGTCGCCAGCACCACGGCGTCATAGCGCTGCACCTGGGTTTCACCGTTGGCATTGTTACGCATCAGCAGTTCCACGCCCTGCTCGGTGCTGCGCGCCTGCTCCAGCGTGGTCAGGGTATGGAAGCTGTGACGGGCCACGCCCGAGACTTTCTGGCGGTAAAAAATCGCGTAAATTCGCTCGATCAGGTCTAGGTCAACCACCGAATAATTGGTGTTGTGGTACTCGTTGATCAAGCGCTCGCGCTCGCTGGCCGGCTGCTGGAACACCAGGTCGGTGAACTCGGGCGAAAACACCTCGTTGACGAACGGGCTATCGTCAGCCGGCTTGAGCGCCGAACCGCGGATGATCAGGTCGACCTGCACCGACGGATAGCTGTCATTGAGGTCGATAAACGCCTCGGCCGCACTCTGCCCGCCGCCGACTATGGCGATGCGCATGGGTTTGCTGTCGACACATGGCTGCTTGGCCATGCGCGCCAGGTACTGCGAGTGATGGAACACCCGGGCATCACCCTTGAGTGCTTCGAACACCGGCGGAATGCGCGGCGTGCCGCCCGGGCTGAGGACCACCGAGCGCGTCAGACGGGTGGCTTCCACACCCTGAACATCACGGGACACCACGCGCAGCGCCTCGACCTGCTGATTGTTCAGCACCGGCTCCACCCGCAACACCTCTTCGCCATAGCGGCTATGCGCTTCGAAATGCGAGGCCACCCAGCGCAGGTAGTCATTGAACTCCATCCGGCAGGGATAGAAAGTGCCGAGGTTGATGAAGTCGACCAGGCGGCCATGCTGCTTGAGGTAGTTGACGAACGAATAGGGGCTGGTCGGGTTACGCAGCGTTACCAGGTCCTTGAGGAAGGAGATCTGCAGCTCGCTCTGGCTGACCAGGGTGTTGCCGTGCCAGCGGTAGTCCGCCTGCTTGTCGAGAAACAACGTGTCGAGCGGACCCTGCAGTTGCCCGCGCTCTTCCAGGGCGATGGCCAGCGCCAGGTTCGAGGGGCCAAAGCCGATGCCGATCAGGTCGTGAACCACGGCCGATTCAATTGCCTGAGTCATATCCAGTGTCCTCTAGATAAGCCCCGATGGTCGGGGTGAAACAAAGTAACCCTGTCGGTCATTGGAGGCGGCAGGTCGTCTGTTGACTAGGAACGAGAACAACCGAGGGAAATTTAACCAGCGTTGCTCAGCGGTCGCTCCCGCCGCTCAGGCGGTAAATTTTTCGCTGCCGCGCTCGTCCACCCCAGACAGCAGCGAACCAAGAGAAGGCCATGACACGACCACGTTGGCAGCACACCCTGCGCTTCGGCCTGCCGGTGCTCCTCGCGCTTGGCGCAGGCGCCAGCTGGTGGACCTGGGACCAGGGCTACCGGGACAACCCCGGCTACAGTTTCGCGGTCATCCGCCACGCCAATGACTTGCAGCAACGCCTGCTGTCTTTCGATGGCCATGTCAGCGTGCCGCTAACCCTGGGCAACGCAGACAACCCGGTGGATGGCGACAGCCTCGGCCAGTTCGACTTGCCCAAACTGCAGCGTGGCGGCCTGTCCGCTGCGGCGCTGACAGTGTTCGGCTGGCCGCCGATCTGGCAAGGCGAAGGCGCCCCCCACCGCCCTACGGCCGAATTCGTTGCGCAAGCACGCGCCCAGCAGGAAGCCAGCTACCGCATCATCAGCAACATCGCCCGCGACTTCCCCGAGCGTGCCGCCATCGCCTACAGCCCTGCCGATGTACGCAGGCTGCAAGGCGAAGGCAAGTTCGCGATTTTCATCAGCATGCTCAACGCCTACCCGCTGGGCACTGATATCGACCAGCTCGACCTGTGGGCTGCACGCGGCTTGCGCATGTTCGGTTTCAACTACGTGGGCAATAACGCCTGGGCTGATTCCTCACGGCCAATGCCGTTCTTTCAGGACCGCGCCGACGCCCTCGGCGGCCTTTCACCACTCGGTCAGCAGGCGGTCCGCCGCCTCAATGACCTGGGTGTGATCATTGATGTCTCGCAGATGTCCAGCCAGGCCCTGCGCCAGGTCAGCGCCCTCAGTCGCGCGCCATTGGTGGCCTCACACTCCGGCCCGCGGGCACTGGTGGATATTGCGCGCAACCTTAGCGACGATGAAATGCGCCTGATCCGCGACAGCGGTGGCGTGGTCATGATCCCCACCTACGGCGACTACCTGCGCCCGATCAGCCAGGCGACCCGCGCGCGGCTCGAACAGCTGCGCCAACGTTTCGACCTGCCCGCGCTGCCCAACCAGGCCTGGGCGCTGATGCCCGGGGACCCAGTGATTGCCAGCTGGCCCGAACAACGTTTTGGCGACTACGCCAAAGCGCTGTACGCGATCCTTGCCGACGAACCCAAGGCCACCCTCAAGGACTTCGGCAACGCCATCGATCATACGGTCAAGACCATCGGTATCGATCACGTCGGCATCAGCTCCGATTTCAACGACGGCGGCGGCATCAAGGGCTTCGAGGATGTCAGCCAGGTCCGCAACGTCACCGCCGAACTGCTCGCCCGCGGTTACTCCGAAGCCGATATCAGCAAGCTCTGGGGCGCCAACTTTCTCAGGGCCTGGGCACAGGTCCAGCAATCCTCAAAAACACTCAGCGCGCGATGAAGCCTAGCCATGACCGATCGTAGAACATTTCTCAAACAGGCCGGGCTGTTCGCCGCTACCCTGCCACTGGCCACCACCCTGGCACCCAATGCCCTGGCCAGCCTGCCGGCAGCGACGCCCAGCGGCGACAAGTGGGCGCAGTTTCGCCAGCTGTTCGACCAGGACCCCAGCTACATTCACTTCGCCAACTTCCTGGTCACCTCGCATCCGAAACCGGTGCGCGAGGCAATTGCCCTGCATCGTGCCAACCTCGACCGCAACCCCGGCCTGGCCATGGACTGGGACCTGGAGGAAACCTGGACCCGCGAAGCCCAAGTGCGGCACTGGGCCGCAAAGTACCTGAACGCCAAGCCTGCGCAGATCGCCCTCACCGGCAGCACCACCGAAGGCCTGGCAATGATCTATGGCGGCATTCACGTGCGCCCTGGCCAGGAAATCCTCACCACCCGTCATGAGCACTACTCGACCCATCATGTGCTGAATTTTCGCGCCGAGCGCGAGGGCACCCAGGTGCGGCGCATCGAGTTGTTCAAAGCGCCCCAGCAGGTATCCAGTGACGAGGTGCTGGGCAATATCGCCGCCAACATCCGCGCTAACACGCGCGTGCTGGGCATGACCTGGGTGCACTCGGGCAGTGGCGTCAAACTGCCCATCGGCGAGATCGGTCAGCTGGTCGCCGAGCACAACCGCAACCGTGACGACAAGGACCGCATCCTCTATGTGATTGACGGTGTGCATGGCTTTGGCGTGGAAGACCTCGACTTCCCGGCCATGCTCTGCGATTTCTTCATCGCCGGCACGCACAAGTGGCTGTTCGGGCCACGCGGCACCGGCATCGTCTGCTCACGTTCGGAACAGCTCAAGGACGTCACCCCGCTGATTCCGACCTTCTCCCAGGACAGCGACTTCGCCACCAGCATGAGCCCTGGCGGTTACCACGCCTTCGAGCACCGCTGGGCCCTGGACAAAGCCTTTGAACTGCACCTGCAACTGGGCAAGGGTGAGGTTCAGGCACGCATCCACCAACTCAACGCCGAACTGCGCCAACGCCTGCAGGCCATGGCGCAAATCGAGCTGGTAACACCGACCAACCCGGCCTTGTCCTCAGGCTTCAGCTTCTTCCGCGTCAAGGGCAAAGACAGCGACAAGGTGGCCGCCGAACTGATGAAGCAACGTGTCGTCGCTGATGCCGTCAACCGTGACGTCGGGCCGGTGGTGCGCACCGCCCCAGGGTTGCTCAACAACGAAGCCGAGATCAAGCGTTTCATGGCCATCCTGGCCAAGGTTGTGTAGCGCGCCCCTTTCCCTTATGTGAAACCGAGAGACCGATGAATTCACCGACTTCCCGCACCTCGACCGCCAAGAGCATTGCAGCTTTAGCCCTCGGCGCCCTGTTTGCCAGCCTGGTACCCGGCCTGGCCCAGGCCAGCGCGACGCCCAAGCCAGGCGAAGTGTTCAAGGACTGCAAAGACTGCCCGGAGCTGGTAGTGCTGCCAACCGGCACCTTCACCATGGGCACCCCCGAAGACGAACAGGGCCGCGAGGCTGATGAAGGCCCGATGCACGAGGTAACCTTCGCCAAACCCTTGGCCATGAGCCGCTTTCAGGTGCTCAGCGGTGAGTGGAATGCCTACCTCAAGGACAGCGGCTACGCGATGCCCAATGGCGACGAGCGCCCAGGTCGTGAATGCCTGGCCGGCGTACCGCGCTACGCGCTCAGCGACGAGTACAAGCGCGGCGACAAGAATCGCTACCCAGCAGTGTGCCTGGACTTCCACGAAGCCCAGGCCTATGCCACCTGGCTGTCGAAAAAGACCGGCAAACACTACCGCCTGCTCAGCGAGGCCGAGCGCGAATATGCCGCCCGCGGCGGCAGCACAGGCCCGCAGCCCTTCCCCCGCGATGAAGGCAAGGCCTACAGCATCGCCAAGCATGCCAACACCTATGGCCCGGAAGACGGCTTCAGCTACCTTGCCCCGGCAGGCAGCTACGCGCCTAACGCCTTTGGCATCTACGACGCCCACGGCAATGTCTACGAGTGGACCGCCGACTGCCAGAACGACAACTACATCGGTGCGCCCGGTGATGGCAGTGCCTGGACCCAAGGCGACTGTGTGGTGCGCATGATCCGCGGCAACGACTGGACCGAGGCACCGATTTTCTCCCGCTCCGGCAACCGCAATTACCGCCGCCCGGAAACTCGCGGTGACTGGATCGGCTTTCGCGTAGTGCGCGAACTCTGAGCCCTGGCCACGGGCCGACAAGCAGCCGACGGGGTTAAATCCCCCCCTACCTGGCTCGTCTTTCAACACACGGCTGGCGCCCGCTCTGCGGCCCAGCCCTCCCCGCCCTAGGCTCCCAGCCCGTTGCGAACGAGGTAGTTTCATGACCGCAGCATCGCGTAGCGCCACCCGCGAACTCTTGAGCCTGCTCAAGCCGTATCGTCTGGTGGTGTTTTTTTCCATCGTCCTGGGCATCATCGGCGGCCTGGCCGTCACGGCCCTGCTCGCCACGGTCAACCAGGGCTTGCACAACGACGACGGCATGAGCAACGGCATCGTCCTGGCTTTCATTGGCCTGTGCGTGGTGGCCTTGCTCAGCAGCATCGCCGCCGACATCGGCACCAACTACGTCGGCCAGCATGTGATCGCCAAGCTGCGCAAAGACCTGGGCGCCAAGGTGCTGTCGGCTCCCATTGAGCAGATTGAACGCTATCGCAGTCATCGCCTGATTCCGGTGCTGACCCACGACGTCGACACCATTAGCGATTTCGCCTTCTCCTTTGCTCCCCTGGCCATTTCCCTGACCGTGGTGGTTGGCTGCCTGGGCTATCTGGCCAGCCTGTCGTTGCCCATCTTCGCCCTGACCCTGATCGCCATCGGCATCGGCTCGGCCATTCAGTACGTTGCCCAGAGCAAGGGCCGCCGCGGCTTCAACGCTGCGCGTGAAGCCGAGGACGATCTGCAGAAGCACTACCAGGCCATTGCCGAGGGCGCCAAGGAACTGCGCATTCACCGCCCGCGCCGACAGGCCATGCTCAAGCACAACATCGAGGGCACTGCCGACCACATCCGCGACACCCATGTGCGTTCGATCAACATCTTCGTGATCGCCAAGAGCTTGGGCACGATGTTGTTCTTCGTGGTCATTGGTCTGGTTCTGGCGCTGCAATCACTGTGGCCCAGCAACGATCCGGCGGTGATCAGCGGCTTCGTGCTGGTGCTGCTGTACATGAAAGGTCCGCTGGAAAGCCTGATAGGTACGTTGCCGATCATCAGCCGCGCCCAGATCGCCTTTCGCCGTATCGCTGATCTTGCCGAGCGCTTCTCCTCGCCTGAGCCGCACTTGCTACTCAGCGCCGAGCCAGGCCCGGCGCCGGTACTCGAACGCCTGGAGCTGCGCAACGTGCAGTACCGTTTTCCGGCGGTGCCCGGCAGCGATCCGTTCACCCTCGGGCCAGTCAATCTGAGTATCGCCCCCGGCGAGATTCTGTTTATCGTCGGTGAAAACGGCTGCGGCAAAACCACCCTGATCAAACTGCTGCTGGGCCTCTACACGCCGCACCAGGGCCAGATTCTGCTCAACGGCAAGGCGGTCGATGCGCAAAGGCTGGACGACTACCGTCAGCATTTCACCACGATTTTCGCTGACTATTTCCTCTTTGAGGATTTGATCAAAGACGGCCGCAGCTTGCCCGCCGATGCTGGGCAATACCTGGAGCGCCTGGAGATTGCGCACAAGGTCAGCATACGTGACGGCGCCTTCACCACCACCGACCTGTCCACCGGTCAGCGCAAGCGCCTGGCCCTGGTCAGTGCCTGGCTGGATGAACGCCCGGTATTGGTGTTCGATGAATGGGCGGCCGATCAGGACCCAGCCTTCCGCCGCGTGTTCTACACCGAACTGCTGCCGGACCTCAAACGCCTGGGCAAGACCATCATCGTCATCTCCCACGACGATCGCTATTTCGACATCGCCGACCACCTGGTACGCATGCAGGCCGGCAAGGTCGTCAGCGAGCCCAGCTTCGCCTGACCCCCTCGCGGCGAACGCCCGTCGTTCGCCGCTTCACGTGTAAATCCGACTCGTCGTCCTTCGTCTTCTGAGAACGCACAATTCCTCTGCCGACGGCGACGAGATCGATGATGAACCCAGAGCACTCCCTTCCCGAAGACGACCTGCTGGCCTTGCTCATGGCCGACGAGGCAGGTACCCCGGACGCCATCGCAGCCACCACCGACCAGCAGCCGCAACCGCTGTCGTTCGCCCAGCAACGTTTGTGGTTTGTGCAACAGTTCGCGCCGCAGAGTTCTGCCTATAACCTGCCTCGCGCCTTGTCGCTGGAGGGCAAACTGGCGGTCGATGCCCTGCAAGCGGCGCTGCACCAGGTGATCCAGCGCCATGACATCCTCAGAACACGCTTCGAGGAAATCGACGGCCTGCCGATGCAAGTGCTCGAGCCACAGGCACGCCTGCAGCTGCACCACCAGGACCTGTCGGCGCTAAGCACAGAGGAACGCGACACCCAGTTGCAGCAGCACCTGCAGGCTGAGGCGGCAAAACCGTTCGACCTGAGCTGTGCACCGCTGATTCGCGCCAGTCTGATCCGTCTGGCACCGGACCGCCACGTGCTGCTGTTGAACATGCATCACATTGTCTCGGACGCCTGGTCCAACCCGATTCTCATGCACGACCTGGCCTGCGCATACCGCAGCGCCGTGCAAGGCAGCAGCCAGGCCCTGCCGCGCCCGGCCATCCAGTATGCCGACTATGCCCGCTGGCAGCGTCATGACTACCCGGCGACGCCTCTGCACGCCAAGGCTGCCCGCTACTGGCGCGAGTACCTGGGCGATGAAATCGTCCCGCTCGACTTGCCATTGGACCACCCCCGCGCCGAAGAGCGCGTGGCGCTCGCCGGCACCTTCACCACGAGCCTTTCAGCGCCGCTGCTAAGCCGCCTCAATGGCTTCTGCCAGGCGCATGGCCTGACCCCGTTCGTGGTCATGCTCGGGGCCTGGCAACTGCTGCTCGGCCGACACGCCGGGCAGCGCGATTTCACCGTCGGCGTGCCCAATGCCAGCCGCAACCAGGTCCAAACCCAGGACCTGGTGGGCTACTTCGTCAGCAGCCAGATCTACCGTGCCCGGCTTGATGGCAGCCAACCGGTATTGAGCTTTTTGCAGGCACTACGCGAGCAGTCGCTGGCTGCCCTGGAGCATGCCGACTACCCCGTGGAACTGATCCTCGAAGACTTGCAGCTGCAGCGCAGCAGCCAGGCCAACCCACTGTTCCAGACCCTGTTCAACTGGCGTGTCAACGCCGCTGAGCAAGGCCCACTGCGTTTTGTGGACCTGGCGTTGGACTTTCTCGCGCTGGGTCAGCAGGAAGCCAAATTCGACCTGTCGCTGGACATCGCCTACAGCCCGCGCAGCCTCCAGGCCAGCTTCGAATACGACAGCACCTTGTTCGATGCCGCCAGCATTGAACGCCTGGCCCGTCACTGGCAGAACCTGCTGGCTGACCTGCTTGAACGGCCGCAATGCGCCCTGGGCGAACTGACCCTGTTCGACCGCGATGAGCAACTGGCACTGTTGACTGCGGGCAATCAAAGCGCCGTGTCGCGGGCGAACCTGCCCGCGGTGCACCTGCAAGTCGCCGCGCAAGCTACCCGTACGCCGGAGCGCCTGGCCGTGGCATGCGCCGGGCAATCACTCAGCTACGCCGCACTCGAAAGCCGGGCCAATCGCCTCGCCCATCGACTCATCGAACTGGGGGTGGGGCCCGAGGTATTCGTCGGTGTTGCCCTGGAGCGCAGCGTCGAGCTGGTGGTCGGCTTGCTGGCTATCCTCAAGGCCGGAGGCGCCTACCTGCCGCTTGACCCGAACTACCCGCGTGAACGCCTGACCTACATGATGCAGGACAGCGGCATCACGTTGCTCTTGCAGCAAGCTGAGCACCAGCACAGCATGCCGTTGCCGGCGGGTATCCAGGCACTGCAGCTGAGTGACACGGGCGTTGAACTGCTGGGCTATCCCGACATAGCGCCACAGGTGACGGTCGACCCTGAGCACCTGGCCTACATGATCTACACGTCCGGTTCCACCGGCCAACCCAAAGGTGTCCAGGTTCGCCACGGGGCGCTGGCCAACCACATGGCCTGGATGCAGCAGGCTCTGCAACTGCAGGCCGAGGACCGGGTGCTGCAGAAGACCGCCATCAGCTTCGACGCCTCGGTCTGGGAGTTCTGGCTGCCACTGCAAAGCGGCGCTCAGTTGCAGCTGGCCAGCCCGGCCCTGAGCCAGGATCTGTCGCTGCTGTGGCAAGAGATCGTGGCCGAGCGCATCACCGTGCTGCAGATGGCGCCGTCACTGCTGCAGGCACTTCTGACCCAGGCCAACGCCGAACAACTGGCCAACCTGCGCCTGGTGCTGCTCGGTGGCGAAGCCCTGGGAGCTGCGCTGGTCAGCCAACTACAGGCGCTATGGCGTGGGCGCATAGTCAACCTTTACGGCCCCACTGAAGCGACCATCGACAGCTGCCACCACACCATTGACGGCCCGGTCGACAGCGCCATTGCCTCGATCGGCCTGCCAATCGACAACGTCCGCGTGTACGTGTTCGATGCTCAGTTGCAACCTTGCCCGCAAGGTACTGCCGGCGAACTGTGCATCGCCGGTGCTGGCCTGGCCCGCGGTTACCACCAGCGTCCAGGCCTGACCGCCGAACGTTTCGTACCCGATCCATTCGCCAGTAACGGCGAGCGCCTGTACCGCAGCGGCGACCTCGTGCGCCGCCGTGCCGATGGCAGCCTGGATTACCTGAGCCGCATCGACCATCAGGTCAAGATCCGCGGCCTGCGCATCGAACTGGGCGAGATTGAAGCCCGCTTGCTGCAACAGTCAGGTGTCACCGAAGCGGTGGTACTGGCACAACCGACCGCCAACGGCGCACAACTGGTCGCGTACCTGGCCTGCGCCCAACCGCTGGCCGAAGAGGCTGCCGCCGGCCTGCGCGACGCCCTGCTGCAGAGCCTGCCGGAGTACATGGTTCCGGCTCATTACCTGTTTCTCGACAGCTTACCGCTGACCGCCAACGGCAAGCTCGATCGCCGCGCCCTGCCCGCCCTCGATAGCAGCCAGGGGCAACGCGCTTATCAGGCACCTGGCGATGCTTTGGAGCAGCAGATCACGGCTATCTGGCAGGACGTGCTCAAGCTCGATCCGATTGGCGTCAATGACAACTTTTTCGAGCTTGGCGGTGATTCGATCCTGTCCATCCAGGTGGTCAGCCGCGCCCGTCAGGCCGGCATCCGCTTCACCCCCAAGGACCTGTTCAAACACCAGACCATCCGCGGCCTGGCCCAGGTCGCTCAATGGGGCGAAAGCAGCGTAAAGATAGACCAGGGCCCAGTGCACGGCGAAGCGCCCCTGCTGCCAATCCAGCAGGCCTTCTTTGCCAGCGACATCGATCGCCGCCAGCAGTGGAACCAGTCGGTGATGCTCAAGCCCGCCACCACCCTGCAGCCGGACACCCTGCGCCAAGCCCTGGCCATGCTGGTCGAACACCACGATGCGTTGCGTCTGCGCTTTCGCCAGGACGATAGCGGCTGGCACGCCATCCATGGTGCGGTGGCCGACAACGGCGAACTGCTGTGGCAACGCATCGTGGCTGACGCCCAGGCACTGCAGGCCGTCAGCAACGAAGCCCAACGCAGCCTTGACCTGGACCATGGCCGGTTGCTGCGCGCGGTGCTGATGACCCTCGCCGACGGCAGCCAGCGCCTGTTGCTGGTGATCCACCACCTGGTGGTCGATGGTGTGTCCTGGCGGATCCTCTTCGAAGACCTGCAGCAGGTCTACCAGCAGCTTGAAGCCGGGCAACCCGCCAAGCTGATGGCCAAAACCAGTGCCTTCAAATCCTGGAGTGAGCGCCTGCGCGAGCACGCCCGCAGCACGGTGCTCCAAGCCGAGTTGCCCTACTGGCAGACGCAACTGCAGGGCGCTGTCGGCGACCTGCCGGGCGCCAATGCCCAGGGCAGCCTGCTTGGCCGCCATGCCGGCAGCGTCGCGGTGCAATTGAGCCAGGCCCACACCCGCCAGCTGTTGCAGAGCGCGCCCGCGGCCTACCGCACACAGATCAACGATCTGCTGCTGACCGCCCTGGCCCGTGCCGTGCAGCGTTGGAGCGGCCTGGCCGAGGTGCTGGTACAGCTGGAAAGCCACGGCCGGGAAGAACTGTTCGATGACATCGACCTGACCCGCAGCGTCGGCTGGTTTACCAGCCTTTACCCGGTGCGGTTGTCGCCCCAGGCAGAGCTGAGCAACTCGATCAAAACCATCAAGGAACAACTGCGTGCGGTGCCCAACAAGGGTATCGGCTATGGCGCGCTGCGCTACCTGGGTGACAGTGCCGTGCGCGAGCAACTTGCGGCGCTGGCTCAACCGCGCATCACCTTCAACTACCTGGGGCAGTTCGACGGCAGCTTCAATAGCGACAGCGATGCGTTGTTCAGCCCAAGTGGCGAACCGGTCGGCGAAGAGAAGAGCGCCGACAGCCCGTTGGGCAACTGGCTGACAGTCAATAGCCAGGTCTACGACAACCGCCTGAACATGGCCTGGAACTTCAGCCAGCAGATGTTCACCCTCGCCCAGATCGAGCAACTGGCACAGCACTGCCGCGAGGAGCTGGAGCAACTGATCGAGCACTGCAGCAGCGGCACGCATCTGGGTCTGACGCCTTCGGACTTCCCCTTGGCCACGCTCAACCAACAGCAGCTCGACGCCCTGCCGATCCCGGCGCGCAATATCGATGACATCTTCCCCCTGTCGCCGATGCAGGAAGGCCTGCTGGTGCATACCCTGCTGGAGAAGCACTCAGGCATCTACTTCATGCAAGAGTGCTACACCATTCGCGAAGCCATCGACTACCCGCTGTTCGATGCCGCCTGGCAACAGGTGGTGCAGCGTTACGAGGCGATCCGCGCCTCGTTCCTGTGGAACACCGGCGGCGAACTGCTGCAGGTGATTCACCGTGACAGCAAGGTTCAGGTCGAGTTGCTCGACCTTAGCGACCTGAGCCTGGAACAGGCCGAACCACGCATCCTTGAATTGCTGCGCGAAGAGCGTGAAGCCGGTTTCGACCTGGCCAAGGCGCCACCGATCCGCTTCAAGTTGATCAAGCTGGCCGACCACAGCCATCGCTTCGTCATGAGCAACCACCACATCCTCATCGATGCCTGGTGTCGTTCACTGTTGATGGCCGACTTTTTCGAGATCTACCATGCCGCACGTGAAGACCGTCCCAGCCAGTTGGGTACGCCTTATCGCTTTCGCAACTTTATCGAGTGGCTGCAAGCGCAGGACCCACAGGCCGCGCAACAGTTCTGGCAAGCCCAGCTCGAAGGCCTGGAACAAGCCACGCCGTTGCCCACTGACCGCCCACAGGTCAGTGCTGCAGCGCACTCGGTAATCGATGACAACTACACCTGGCTAAGCAGTGAGCAGAGCGCGCACCTGCTGGAGGCGGCCAACCAGCAGCGGCTGACCGTCAATACCTTCGTCCAGGCTGCCTGGGCGCTGACCCTGCACCATCACAGCCGCTCACGCGACATTGTCTTTGGCGTGACCGTGTCCGGGCGTCCGGCACATAATCCCGAAATGCAGGACACCGTCGGCCTGTTCATCAACAGCGTGCCACTGCGGATCAAGCTGCCGTCACCGGACCTGCGCAGCAGTACCCTGGACTGGCTGCACGGCATCCTCGAGACCAACGTCTCGCTGCGTGAATACGACTACCTACCCCTGGTCAACATCCAGGCCTGCAGTGAGCTGCAAAAGGGCCAGCAGCTGTTCGACAGCCTGTTCGTCTTCGAGAATGCACCGATGGCCGCTTCGGTCGGCGTCGATGCTCAGGACATGGGAGTGATCTCCGAGTCGTCGCGCACCCACACCAACTACCCGATTACCGTCGTGGTGTACCCCGGCGAGCAACTCGGCCTGCACCTGTCGTATGACACGCGCTACTTCGATCGGGCGACCATGGACGCCTTGCTGGCGCAGTTCCAGCAGTTCCTGATTGCCCTGCCCGGCCAGTTGCAGGCACCCCTGGAGCAGGTGGCGCAACTGGAGCGTGGTGAGCAGCGCGAGTGGATCCTGCAGCACAACCAGACCGAGGTGGCCCACGCCCTGGACCGCTCGTTCATTGAATTGTTCGAGGCACAGGTCGATCAGCACGGCCAACAGCGCGTCGTCAGTTGCCAGGAGCGCGCGTGGAATTATGCCGAACTGGACCGCCAGGCCAACCGCGTTGGCCATGCCTTGCTCGCCCATGGAGTCACTCAGGACCAACCGGTGGCCCTGCTTGCCGACCGTGGCCTGGCGCTGCTGGCAAGCATCGTCGGCGCCTTCAAGGCCGGCGCCGGCTACCTGCCACTGGACCCGAGCCATCCTGATGAACGCATTGCCAACATCCTCGCCGCCAGCCGCACCCCGGTGCTGATTTGCAGCGCCCGCTACGAACAACGTGCGCGGGCATTACTGGCAGGGTTGGCGCAGCCGGTGCAACTACTGGTCTGGGAAGTGCTGCTCGGCGGCGACTACAGCGACGCCCGTCCGGGCATCTACAGCGCCCCGAATAGCCTCGCCTACGTGATCTTCACCTCGGGTTCCACCGGCCTGCCCAAAGGGGTGATGGTCGAACAGGCAGGCATGCTCAACAACCAGTTGAGCAAGGTGCCGTATCTGAGCCTGGACAGCACCGATATCATCGCCCAGACCGCCTCGCAGTCATTCGACATCTCGGTCTGGCAGTTCCTGACCGCGCTGCTGTGTGGCGCCCAGGTGCGCATCATTCCCGACGAGGTTTCCAAACATCCGGCACGCCTGCTGGCGGAGATCGAGCAGCAACGGGTCACGGTGGTGGAGATCGTTCCGGCGCTGATCCAGGCCCTGCTCGAAGAGCAGCACAGCGAGCTGGCGGCCCTGCGCTGGCTACTGCCCACCGGTGAAGCGCTGCCCGCCGAGACCGCCGCCGCCTGGCTGCAACGCTACCCGCACATCCCGCTGATCAATGCCTACGGCCCGGCCGAATGCTCTGACGACGTGGCGTTCTATCAGATCGACCCGGCTTCGGCCGCGCGCACCTACATTCCTATCGGCTACCCCACCGACAACAATCGCCTGTACCTGCTCGATGACTACCTGTGCCCGGTGCCCGACGGCGCCGTGGGTGAAATCTGTATCGCCGGTGTCGGGGTCGGCCGCGGCTACTGCGCGGACCCCGGCAAGACCGTCAGTGTATTCGTGCCCAACCCCTTCGCCCTGCAGCCGGGTGAGCGCCTGTACAAGACTGGCGACCTGGCGCGGCGGCGCAAGGACGATGGCGCCCTGGAATACCTGGGCCGGGTCGACCAGCAGGTCAAAGTCAACGGTTTTCGCATTGAACTGGGCGAGATCGAGGCCCAGATCAGCCAGTTCCCAGGGGTTCGCGAAGCCGCAGTGCTGGCGGTCGAGCATGCCCTGGGCAAGCAACTGGTGGCGTTCCTCACCCTGGAAGCCGAGGCGCGCGCCGACAACGGCGGGCTGGATGCCCTGCGCAGCTTCCTCAAGCGCCGCCTGCCGGTGTACATGAACCCCAGCCTTTACCAGGTGCTGGAGCAGATGCCGCGCAATGCCAACGGCAAGCTCGACCGCAAGGCCCTGGCACGCCTGGAAACCCTCGGCCCCGAGCAGGTGTTCCGTGCACCGGAAAGTGAACTGCAACAGGCCGTGGCGCGAATCTGGCAGACCGTGCTCAAGGCTGAGCAGGTTGGCCTGGACGACAACTTCTTCGCCTTGGGTGGCAACTCGCTGCTGGCCACCCAGGTCACCTCGCGCATCCACCTGGAACTGGCCATCGAGGCGCCGCTGGCGGCGCTGTTCGAAAGCGCAAGCCTGGAAGACTTTGCCCGGCGCTTGCCGGCCCCAGTCGCGCCAACCACTGAAACCGAATTGACCGATCTGTTCGATCTGCTCGATGTGCTGGAGACTCAATGATGCAAAGCAAAGCCCTGTCCGACTTGATCGAACGCTTCATCAAGTTGCCAACAGCCCAGCGCAAAACGCTTTATCAACAGATGGTCAGCAAGGGCGTGAACATCGCCCGTCTGCCGATCCCGACGACCCGCGACGCCTTTGAGCATGTTCCGCTGTCGTTTGCCCAGGAGCGCCAGTGGTTCCTCTGGGGCCTGGATCCGAGCAGCAGTGCCTACAACCTGCCCACCGCCCTGCGCTTGCGCGGCGTCCTGGATGTCCAGGCCCTGCAGGCCAGCTTTGATGCCTTGGTGGCGCGCCACGAGAGCCTGCGCACGCGTTTCATCGAAAAAGATGACCAGCGCCTGCAAGTGATCGATCCCGAGGGCCGCATCGTCATTGAGCAACGGGCCCTGCCCGGCGCCAAAGCGGATGAGAATGAGCGGCTGCATCGTTACATCGCCGAACAGATTGCGCGCCCGTTCGACCTGCACAACGGCCCCCTGCTGCGGGTCCAGCTGTTGCACCTGGGCACCGACGAGCATGTCTTGCTGCTGGTGCAACACCACATCGTTTCCGACGCCTGGTCGATGCAGGTGATGGTCCGCGAGCTGGTCGCCGGTTACGGCCAGCCTGGGACGCTGCCCGCGCTGCCGATCCAGTACGCCGACTATGCACTGTGGCAACGTCACTGGATGGAGGCCGGTGGGCGCGAGGAACAGCTGGCCTACTGGACCGAACAGCTCGGCGACGAGCACCCGGTGCTGCAACTGCCCGCCAGCCGCCCACGCCCGCCGCAGCGCAGTGATCGTGGTGCATTGTACAAGGTCGAACTGGACGACAACCTCGGCCAGGCGCTCAAAGCCTTGGCCAAGCAAGAAGGTGTGACTCTGTTCATGCTCATGCTGGCCTCGTTCCAGGCCCTGCTGCACCGTTGCAGCGGCCAGGACGATATCCGCGTTGGCGTGCCCATTGCCAACCGCAACCGGGTGGAAACCGAAGGGCTGATCGGCTTTTTCGTCAACACCCAGGTGCTGCGCGCACAACTGGATGACGAACTGTCCTTCAGCGCGCTCCTGCAGCAGGTCAAGCAACGCGCGCTCGGCGCCCAGGCCCATCAGGACCTGCCGTTCGAGCAATTGGTCGATGCCCTGCAGCCTGAACGCAGCATGAGCCACAACCCCTTATTCCAGGTGGTCTACAACCACCTCAGCGCCGCACCCGAAGGTGGCGACGCAGCAGCAGGCCAAGTACAGGGCCTGGCGGTCGAAGCTATTGAGTGGGCCAACCAGACCGCGCAGTTCGACCTGGCGCTCAACACCTACGAATCAGCACAAGGCCTATCCGCCTCGTTCATCTATGCCACGGACCTGTTCGATGAGCAGGATGCACGCCTGCTTGCCGGTCACTGGCTGAACCTGCTGCGCGCTATCGCCCGCGATCCGCTCCAGCGTCTGGGAGAATTAAACATCCTCAGCGATGCGCAGCAGCAGGCCATCTTCGCCCAGTGGAACCCGGCGCCGCGCAGCGTTGCGGTCGAGCATTGCCTGCACCAGTTGATCGAGCAACAGGCGGCGCTACGCCCCGAGGCCATCGCCCTGACCTTTGACGATCAGCAACTGAGCTATGACCAGCTCAACCGCCGCGCCAACCGCCTGGCTCACCTGTTGATCGCTCAGGGCGTTGGCCCCGACCGCTTGGTGGGGCTGGCCTGCGAGCGCTCGTTCGACATGCTTGTCGGCATCCTCGCCATCCTCAAGGCCGGCGGTGCTTATGTGCCGCTCGACCCACAGTACCCCGACGATCGCTTGGCCTACATGATCGAAGACAGCGGCATCGCCCTGCTCCTCGGCCAGCCCGCAGTGCTTGAGCGCCTGTCACTGCCGCCGGGGCTGACGACTTTGAGCCTCGACATTGGCGCTGCGCACTTGCCCGAAAGCAACCCCCACGTCGCCGTGTATCCTGACAACCTGGCCTACGTGATCTACACCTCCGGCTCTACCGGCAGGCCCAAAGGCACGCTGTTGCCGCACCGCAATGTGCTGCGCCTGTTCGACGCCACCCAGGACTGGTTCGGCGTCGATCACAACGACGTCTGGAGTCTGTTCCATTCCTATGCGTTCGACTTTTCGGTGTGGGAGATCTTCGGAGCCCTGCTCAAGGGTGGCCGCCTGTTGATCGTGCCGCAGGACACCACGCGCTCGCCCGACGACTTTTATCGCCTGCTGTGTAACGAGGGCGTCAGCGTCCTCAACCAGACCCCGTCGGCGTTCCGCCAGCTCATGCACGTAGCCTGCGCACCGCAAAACCTGCAGCGTGACAACCGCCTGCGTTTCGTGGTGTTCGGCGGTGAAGCGCTGGACGTCGGCAGCCTGGCGCCCTGGTTCCAGCGCTTCGGTGACCAAGCACCGCGCCTGGTCAATATGTACGGCATCACCGAAACCACGGTGCACGTCACCTATCGACCGCTGTCACTGGCCGACCTCGAACAGGCCAACATCAGCCCCATCGGCGTGCCGATCCCGGACCTGTCCTGGTACCTGCTCGACGCTCAGCTCAACCCAGTCCCGCACAATTGCATCGGCGAACTCTATGTTGGTCGTGCAGGCCTGGCCCGTGGTTACCTCAACCGCGCCGCCCTCAGTGCCACCCGCTTCATTCCCAACCCGTTCGACAACGACGGTAGCCGCCTCTATCGCACTGGCGACCTGGCACGCTTCAGCGCCGATGGGGTGATCGAGTACATCGGTCGCATCGACCACCAGGTGAAAATCCGCGGTTTCCGTATCGAACTGGGTGAGATCGAGGCCCGTCTGCAAGCCCTGGAGGGCATTCGCGATGCCGTGGTGCTGGCGCAAAACAGTGTCACCGGCCCACACCTGGTGGCCTATGTGGTGCCCGACGGTGAGCGTCCTGAAATCGCCCACCTCAAGGCCCGGCTCAAGGCGGCGCTACCCGACTACATGGTCCCGGCTCACCTGCTGCTGCTCGACAGTCTGCCATTGACCAGCAACGGCAAGCTCGACCGCAAAGCCCTGCCCGCACCCGATGCGAGCCTGGCGCAGAGCGACTACCTGGCACCCCGCAGCGTACTGGAACAGCAGGTGGCGGCGATCTGGCAAGATGTGCTGCACGTCGAACGCGTGGGCCTGGCTGACAACTTTTTCGAACTCGGTGGCCATTCGCTGCTGGCCACCCAGGTCCGCTCGCGCATCCGCCAGCAACTGGGTATCGATGTCGCCCTGCGCACCCTGTTCGAGCACAACTCCCTTGAAGCCTTGTGCCTGGCGCTGGGACAGACCGTGGTCAACGAACAACCCATATTGAGCCGCGTCGACCGAAACCAGCCATTGCCGTTGTCCTACGCCCAGGAGCGCCAGTGGTTCCTCTGGCAACTACAGCCAGAAAGCGCGGCCTACCATATTCCGGCGGCGCTGAAACTGCGCGGCAAGCTAGATCTCAACGCACTGCAAACAGCGTTCAATCAGGTGCTGGCCCGCCATGAAAGCCTGCGCACCCGCTTCATCGAGGAGAATGGACGAGCTCTGCAACACATCGCCGAACCTGAGCGACTCAACCTGGTGGTGGCGTCACTGGCGCCGGGCGCCGACCGAGAGCTGCGAATCCGCGAGTACGTGCAGGCCCAGGTGCAACGCCCGTTCGACCTGCGTGAGGGGCCGCTGCTGCGGGTCAACTTACTGCAGGTCAGCGACGATGAGCATGTGTTGCTGCTGGTGCAGCACCATATCGTTTCCGATGCTTGGTCGATGCAGGTCATGGTCGAGGAGCTGGTGCAGCACTATCGCGCTTGCAGCCAAGGCTTGCGGGTCGATTTTCCGCCCTTGGCGATCCAGTACGCCGACTACACGGTATGGCAGCGACAGTGGATGGCTGCTGGCGAGCTGGAGCGCCAGCTGGGCTACTGGACAACGCAGCTGGCCGGGGCCCAAGGCGTGCTCGAACTGCCTGCCGACCACCCGCGCCCGGCGACCCTGAGCGCACGTGGCGGGCGGGTCGACCTGCAGCTCGATGACGGCCTGGTCGCACAACTGCGCCAGCTAGCCCAGGCGCAGGATGTCACCCTGTTCATGTTGCTCCTGGCCTCGTTCCAGACCTTGCTGCACCGCTATAGTGGCCAGGCTGACATCCGCGTCGGCGTGCCGATCGCCAACCGCGACCGCCTGGAGACCGAGCGTCTGGTTGGCTTTTTCGTCAATACCCAGGTGCTCAAAGCGGACTTCAGCACACAACACACCTTCCTTGAACTGTTGCAGCAAGCCAAGGAAGCGGCGTTGGGTGCCCAACAGCATCAGGAGCTGCCGTTCGAGCAACTGGTCGAGGCACTGCAACCGGAACGCAGCCTCAGCCACAACCCGCTGTTCCAGGCCATGCACAACCACCAGAGCGCCACGCGCCAGGCTGAATCACTGACACTGCCGGGACTTACAGTCGAAGCGCTGGAGTGGGATGCCGCCACGGCACAGCTGGACCTGACCCTGGAAACCCAGGACTCCGGCCAAGGGCTGTCCGCAGCATTGGTCTACGCCAGCGACCTGTTCGAGCACAGCAGCATCGAGCGCATGGCGCGGCATTGGCTGAACCTGCTGCGAGGCATCGTCGCCGATCCGCAGGCCACGATTGCCGGTCTGCCGTTGCTCGATGGCGACGAACAGCAGCAGATCGTTGCGCAGTGGAACGCCACCAGCACCGCCTACCCACTGGATACCCCGGTACACCAGCTGATCGAACAGCAAGTGCGCGCCACCCCCGATGCCCCAGCCCTGTGCATGGGCGAGCAGCAACTGAGCTACCGCGAACTGGATCAGCGCGCCAACCAACTGGCTCACCAACTGATCGCCTTGGGCGTCGGCCCCGAGGTGCTGGTCGGTATCGCCGTCGAGCGCAGTCTGGAAATGGTCATCGGCCTGCTGGCGATTCTCAAGGCGGGTGGCGCTTATGTGCCGCTGGACTCGGAATACCCTGAAGAGCGTCTGGCCTACATGATCGAGGACAGCTGCATTGCCTTGCTCCTGGCCCAATCGCAGCTGCGCCTACCATGTCCGGCCGAATTGCCGGTGCTGGCCCTGGATCGTTTGGCGCTTGAAGGCTTCCCGGTGCACGCCCCGGCAATCACCCTCGACCCCGAACACCTGGCTTACGTGATCTACACCTCCGGTTCCACCGGCAAGCCCAAGGGCGCCGGTAACCGTCATAAAGCCCTGACCAACCGCTTGTGCTGGATGCAGCAAGCCTACGGCCTCGGCGCAGGCGACACGGTGTTGCAGAAAACCCCGTTCAGCTTCGACGTCTCGGTCTGGGAGTTCTTCTGGCCGCTGATGACCGG